>JAGQJE010000342.1 GCA_020430775.1 Myxococcales bacterium | reverse complement strand
GACCGCGAGCAGGTGCGCGATCCCCGCGCCACGCAGGGCGTCGCGATCGTCGTCGGCGACGGCGCCGGCGTCACCGAGCACGAGCGCTCGCGCGAGGCCGGCCGCCCGCGGCGGGAGCGTCCGATCGAGCGCGGCGCGGGCTCGCGCTCGGACGGCGCTGAGCCACGCACGGAGCGGCGGCGCGTCGACGATGACGAGCCGCGCCTGGCTCGGCACCCAGCCGCCCGCGCTCGGACGCTCCGGGTCGGGCCACGGCGGGTGCGGGGAGGGGTTGTCGAAGGTCTGGCGCATGGAAAAGCGCGCGAGCCCGCGTATGCGCGCGCCGGCGCTGAGCCCCGGGCTCGACGCGATGGGGCCGCCGAGCCAGACGGTCGCCCCGGCGGGCAGGGGCGCGTGATCAGTGAGCCGCTCGCCGTCGATGAGCCGCACGCGCGCGCTCACGACGTCCTCAGGCGCGGCGCGGTCTGGCGCGCTCGCGTCGGGCCAGCGTTGGCCGTAGCGCACGCGCTCGATCACGGCCTCGAACCGTGCGATGCCGCCCGGCACCGGCGGAGGCGGCGACGGCGGCGCGCGAAACGCGGCGCCCGCGATGAACGCGCACGCGGCGCAGACGCCGAGCCACGCGCGCGCGTGGAGCTCCTGGCCCACGGCGGCTAGCGTGGTCGCGATCGTGAGCGCGATGACGAGGGGAACCGGCCCGACGAGGCCCGGCTCGGCGGCGCCGACGAGCAGGCCGCCGATCCATGCGGTCGCGAGGAGGGCGAGCACGACGAGCGGCGAGCGCAAGCGGCGTGCCACCGAACGGGCGCGAGAATTCCGGTCGTGCGCTCGGCGGCGGCGGGCGACGCGTGGCGCGACGCGCCGGCGAGCGAGCGCTAGCGCCGGTCGTGGCGCGCCAGCGCCGGCAGGCGCGCGCGGCTGCGGGGGGGCAGCGGGCGGATGCAGAGGGATTCGAACCCACGACCTTCGGCTCCGGAGGCCGACGCTCTATCCAACTGAGCTATGCATCCAACGGTCAGCGGAGGCTGTGTACTCGACCGAACCCGCCGGCGCAACGACGCCTTGCGCGCGGGGCGAGGACGCGCGCGGGCAGTCCGGGCGCGCGGCAGCGGCGCCGCGGGCTCAGAAGCACGCGCGGCTGCACGTGTCGTAGTCGAGCTTGCAGGCGGCCATGCAGCGCTTCGCCCCCTCGTGACAGGCGTCCACGCAGGTGTCCCAGCGCGGCCGACAGAGCTCCCGGCAGGCGGACGCCTCGCCGGCGGGAGGGCTCGGCCGTCGCTCCGCCGCCGCCGCGTCGACGGTGGGCGGGGCGAGCGGCGGGAGCGGGGTGTTGTCGGGCAGCGGCGGGAGCGTCTCCCCGCGCGCGAGCGCCGCCGCGCGCCGCTCGGCGTACGCGACGCGGGGCTCGGGCTGCCCGTCGGTGTAGTATTCGAGCCACCGCGCCCAGCACGCGCTTCGCTGTGGGATGCTGACCGCCGGGTCGAGCTCACCGGCGCGGCAGCGCTCGAAGTACGTCGTCCCTTCGTGCATCATACGGACGGACGACGCGCAGCCCGTGGTTGCGCAAGCGGCCGTGGCGAGCAGCCCGACGAGCGCCGCGGCCGCGACTGGAGGACGCATGATGACAGAGCCTGCGATCGACGTCCGCATGAGGGGCGACCGTATCAGCGCGGGCGGCGCGCCGCGAGCGCGAGGCGAGGTCGCGGCGCGACGGGCCGACCGGGAGGCCGGGACGGCGTTGCGCTGGGGCCGCTTCGACGCGGAGGGCTTCGGGCCGCTCTGGCTCGGGTGGACCGACCGGGGTCTCGCCCGCCTCGACTTCGATCGACCCGGCGAGGGTGCGGCAGGCGACGTCGCGGGCGCCCCGGTGCCCGAGCGCTTCGCGGCGCCGCTCTGGCGGTACTTCGCCGGCGCCCGCGAGGACTTCAAGGCCGTCCCGCTCGACCTGCGCGGCACCGCCTTTCAGCGGGCCGTCTGGGCGGCGCTCCGCGAGGTCCCGTACGGCGCCGTGTGCTCGTACGCGACGATCGCGGCGCGCATCGGCAACCCTCGCGCCATGCGCGCGGTCGGCGCGGCGAACGGCAAGAACCCGGTCGCCATCATCGTCCCCTGTCACCGCATCGTCGAGGCGGGCGGCGGGCTCGGCGGCTACACGGGCGGCCTCGAGCGCAAGCGCTTCTTGCTCGCGCGCGAGGGGACCCGTGTCATCGACGGCAGGGTCCAGCCCGGTCAGCTCGATCTCTTCTGAGCCGCTTCTGCGCGGCTGGCGCCCGCGAGCCGCGACAGCGCCTCGACCGCGTCGGGGGCGGTCCGTGGCTTGGCGGCGATGAGGTTGAAGCCGGTGGCCGGTCGAGCTCCGCTGCCGAGCGAGGCGAAATAGGGGCGCTCGGTGACGACGGGCGTGCCGTCGCCGCGCGGCCTGACGAAGACGAACCCCGCGTCGAGCAGCAGCGTCTCGACCTCGACGGGCGCGTAGCCAAAGCGGGCGCAGTTGCCCTCGGACAGCTCGCAGTAGACGAGCTCGGTGGCGCTGAGCGTCTGCGCCGCGCCCTGGAGCACCGGGAGCTCGAAGCCCTCGACGTCGAGCTTGAGCAGCCGGGTCGGCGCAGGCGGGACCAGCGCATCGAGCGGGCTCATCGGGACGTCCACGCCGCGGCCCTCCGTGATGTGGTTCTGGTCGTCCGCGTGCCGATCGCTGAAGGTGACGGCGCCGTCATGGTCCCCGAGCGCGCGGTGGATCGTCACCACGCGGAGCGCCGGGTTGAGCGCCACGTTGCCCTCGAGATAGCGGTAGATGCGCGGGTGGGCCTCCACCGCCACGACCTCACCCGCCGCGCCAACGCGCGTCGCCGCGGCGAGCGCGAGCTGCCCGACGTTCGCGCCCGCGTCGATGTAGCGGTCGCCGGGCCGAAGCACGGCGCAGACGAAGTCCTCGTCCGTGCTCCGAGCGCGCGGGTCCGCCCAGAGCGCGGCGGAGACCGAGCTCGGGTAAAAGCGCATCCGGAAGCCGCGCGGCATCGTGCTGACGAAGCGCTCGCTCACGCCGCAGGCCCAGAGCGCGCGCGACGCGATGAGGCGCAGCGGCCTCGGGTGCGCGGCGAGCTTGCGCAGGCGGTAGGCCATCCGGCGCGTAGGGCTCCATCGCTCCCACGCCGTCGCCCCGCTCGGACGTTCGCGGTAGCGGCCCTCCGACGCATCCGACGCATCCGGCGACGGCGAGGGCGACGGCGCGGCGTCCGGGTGCGGGACCGCGGCGCCGCCCAGCGGTCCGTGGTCGGCGTGCTTGTCGGCGGGCCGCTCGTGCGTCATCGGCGGGACGCTACCACCCCGTCGTCGATGGGCTAGCGGCGGCTGAACCGTCGCGGGCGCGCGGCCGCCCGGGGCGCGGGGCGGTCGAGTCCGACGCCGCGCTCCGAACGGCGACGCGCCGCCGGTACGGGACCGAGCGGCGCGCGCGTCGTAGCCGGCGGGGGCGGTCGCGTCAGATGGGCGACGGCACCGGCGGCAGCAGGCAGGTGAGCGGGTTCACGTGGATCGAGCGATGCTGCAGGGCGTCGTCCACCATCTCGAAGACGGCGGGGTCGAGGATCTCGCCGAGGTGGCTGACGTAGCGCCCGAAGCACTGGTCTTGGATCTTCACGTTCGTGGCGCCGTCGATCGTGGCGGCGGCCGCGCGGTTCATGAAGGGGATGCCGAACAGGCCGCTGTCCCACTGCCACACGAGCTGGTCATCCGAGCTGTAGAACGCGTAGTAATCGACGTTCCCCGGCGTCGGGTCGCCGTCGTTGAGCGCGTTCGTGAAGTCCGACCCCTGCTGCATCTCGTAGAAGGGCTGGATGTCCTCTGGATCGAGGCCCACCGCGCTGAGCGCAGGCTGCAGCAGGGTCGTGAGCGCGGCGAGGTCGGTCCCGTGCTGCGGGCCCGCCAAGCTGATGTACGTGTCGACGTTCTGTGTGCCGCCGTCGAACTTCAGGTACCAGCGCGCGACGGTCGCGCCCTGCGAGTGGCCGACGAGGTCGACCTTGTCGGAGCCCGACCAGGCCTTGACCGAGTCGACGAACGAGGCGAGCCCGGCGGCGGACTGGACCTCGGACGCGGTGCCCGGCAGGTCGGCGACCGAGCTGTCGCCCTCCAGCTCGAACACGCAGTACGTGTACCCCTTCGCGTGCAGCGCGTTGCCGAGGAAGAGCTGGTTCGCGATGCCCGGCGAGAAGGTGCCGGCGACGATGATGACGGGCTCACCGCCGTTGCTTCCCACGGTGCACGCATCCTCGGGGGCCGGGCCGCTGTTGCAGCCGACCATGAGCGCGCACGCGCCCAAGATAGCCGCCCACTGCATCGGCGCTCGCAGGTTGTTCGTCTTCATCGGCTCCTCCTCACCACGTTGGTTGCTAGACGCTGGTCACACGCACGCTCGTCAACTTGACGCGCCGTCAAGTACGTGCGCGCAAACCTTGTACACCCATCGGTGGAACTTTACATGCGCCTTGCGGGTTAAACGAGGAGGAATTCGGGCCGAGCGCGTGCGATTTGTACGCTGCGACACCAAGAGCGCCCCTCCGGCGCCCGCTGGCTGGCGGTTGGGGCGACGTCGACCCTGGAGGAGCGCCGCGGAGCGGGGCCGCCTCAGCCGTCGATCGATCGGCGGCTGAGGCGTCGAAGCGTGATCAGAGCGAGCGCCAGCAGGGCTAGCGCGCCGGCACCTGCGGGTCTCGAAGCGCCAGGGCGCAGGGTGCACAGGTCCCCGCCCCCGGCGACGGTCTCGGAAGGCGGGGCGAGGCGCCGGTTGTGTGCGCCGAGGGTCGCGGCGATGTCGGCCTGGTTGTCGGAGACCACCACGCCCGCCCCCGTCGTGCCGAGCTGGAGCACGCGCGCGTTGGCGGCCGGCGCCTCGGGTGCGCCGAGCGCGAGCGGCCACGGGTCGGTCTGGCCGACGCCGCGCAAGGTCTGACCGCTCGGCAGCTCGATCCGCCAGGGCGCATCGGCGAAGCGGAGCCCCGCTCGGCACTCGATGAACTGCGTGGCGTCGTGCAGGTTGCTGACGTCGCCGAGGTCCGCGTTGAAGTCGAACTTGGGGTCGACCGTCATCTCGGGCGCCGACAAGGTCGTGTACATGCGCGTGACGTAGGGCCGCGAGTCGAGCAGCGCTTGGGTCGCTCGCACCGGCTCGATGACGTCGGCCTCGACCTCCGCCAGGAAGGCCGGCACCTTGCCGAGGTCGAGCGGTGGCATGCACTCGAAGCCGCGCTGTTGCGCGCAGTCGATCAGCATCTCGTAGGTGTAGCCCGCCGCCAGCACCTTCTCGGCGGCGCTTCGGAAACCGTCCCACGCGCTGAAGGCGCGCAGCGCTTCCAAGAACGCGCGCTCCGGCGAGGTGCTCGCGAGCGCCTGCACCTGCTGCCACTGCTGGTCGTCGCCTCGCGAGAAGACCACCTGGTCGTAGTCGGCGCTCGAGCCGGCGCGCTCCGTGACGAAGCCCTGGCCGCCTGCCTCGTTGGCGGCCGCGGTCACCACCGCGTCGTAGTTGGCGCCGCCGGTGGTCCAGTCGATGAGCGCGTCGTCCAGCTCGAGGGTCCGATAATTGGTCGGCACCGCACGTGCTTCGCCGAGCACCCAGACCAGCACGCCCATGTCGTCGTCAGCGGCGACCGCCGTCGGACGGATGGGGATCATCGGGCACTCGGCTTGGTAGGTGATGCGGATCGGCCGGATGGTGCCGGTGTCGTTGCCCTTGCTGAGGCGGAACGCGATGAGGTTCATCCCGCCCTCGAGGTACTCGCCGAGGCGCTCGCCGCCGACGCTGCTCACGTCGAAGCGCTCGCCCGTGAGCCACTCGACCGCGGCATCCCCGGGTGCCGCGGCGGTGGGGTCGAGGGAGATGACGACGTAGTCGTAGGGGCCGACCGTGCCCCGGTCGACGACCGTGACCGGGGTGGTCGGGGCCTGCACGACGCCCGCGTCGACCGACTGTGAGCCGTCCACCTCGACGTCGCCGCGCGCCCCAGTGTCATCGCACTGCCCTTCGATCCTCCGCGTCAGTCGATACTGGGGGTTGCTCGCGCTCTGTAGGCGCGTGAAGGCGACGTTCGACGAGACCGCTACGTTGGGTTTGCCCGGCACGGGGAGCACCCAGGCGAAGTGCTCCGACGGTCCGCTGTACTGAATCTCGACGACCGCGGTCACGCTGCCGTCATTGTTCTTGGCGAAGATGATGCGCTCAGCGGCCTGGTTCACCGGCGCCGTGGCCGAGCAGAAGAAGCCGCCACACGCACGGGCAGGCGCAGGCCACGCGCCCAGCGCGAGCGCCAGCAGCGCGAGCCCCGCCGCAGTCAGGTATGCGCTCACGCGCTCGAGGTAAGAAAAGCTAAGTCGACGTTGCACAGGTCCCTCCCGTGCGCCTCATATGGCGCACTTGTGCAGACGCTCCCTCAGATCGAGTGAGTTCCGCAAGCGCGGCGCTCACGCGCGGCGGCTACGCCACGGCGCGCGCGGTGCTTCCCGGCGAGGCCCGTGGGGCGCCTTTTCGGGCGCGGTTCAGAGCCGCGCGAGCGCCGCTTCGAGCTGCTCGCGCTTGTCGCGGAGGGCCGCCTGGCTCTGCCGCGATGCCTCGACCACTTCCCCGGGCGCTCGCTCTAAGAAGCTCGGGTTGGCGAGCTTCTTGTCGAGAGCGCCGAGCTCCTTCTCGAGCTTCTTGAGCTCGCGGCCGAGCCGGTCGCGCTCTTTGTCGACGTCGATGACGTTCGGGACCACGGCCCGGAGCCCCGGCAGCGCGAAGAACGCGGCCGCCTCGAAGTGCGCGCCCGGGTCGTCGAGGACGCCGTGGTCGTCGACCCGGCGCAGCCGCGCGCCCGCGAGCGCCTCGACGAGCTCCTGCTCGCGTTCGAGCGTCTCGCGGGTCTCGGCGACGTCGCTGTGCCAGTGCACCTCGATCTCGCGTCGCCGCGGGAGGTCGTGCTCGGCTCGGATGGTCCGAGTGCTGACGACGAAGCGCTGGACGAGCCCCATCTCGTCCTCGGCGACGGGATCGCGCAGCGCGTCGCGCGTAGCGTCCGGGTAGGGCGCGACCATCACGCTCTTCGCGGCGCCGGGGGCCTTCGGGACGCGCTGCCAGATCTCTTCGGTGATGTGCGGCATCATCGGATGCAGCGCGCGCAGGACCGCCTCGAGGACGTGGGCGAGCGTCGCGCGCGTCTCGGCGACGAGCGCCGCGTCGGTCGAGGCGAGCAGCGGTTTGCTCAGCTCGAGGTACCAGTCGCACAGCTCGTCCCACACGAAGTGGTAGAGGGCGCCCGAGGCGTCATCGAGCCGGTAGCTCTCGACGCCGGTCGTCGCGGCCTCGATCGCCGCGTGCAGCCGCGACAGGATCCACCGGTTCGCGAGCGCGGTGACCTTGGGGCGCGCCTCGCCCCCGCGGGCGTCGGTGCCATCGAGGTTCATCAGCGCATACCGCGCGGCGTTCCACAGCTTGTTGGCGAAGTTTCGGTAGCCCTCGATGCGCTTGATCGAGAGCGCGATGCGCCGCGACTGCGGCGAGTAGCTGAGCAGCGTCATCCGCAGCGCGTCGGCGCCGTAGGGCGCGAAGCCATCCGGGTAGGTCTGTTCGAGGTAGCGCAGGCCGCTCTTCTTCGCGCCGGCCTGGGTCGCCTTGTCGAGGAGCTGCGCGAGGCTCGCGCCGTAGATGACGTCGAGCGGGTCGATGACGTTGCCCTTGACCTTGCTCATCTTCTCGCCGCGCTCGTCGGTGACGAGGCCCGCGAGCAGCACCCGCGAAAACGGAGGCTCCCCCATGAAGTGAAGCCCCATCATGATCATCCGCGCGACCCAGAAGAAGAGGATGTCGTAGCCGGTCTCGAGGTCTTGCGTCGGGTAGTAGCGCGCGAGCGAGGCGGTCCGATCCGGCCAGCCGAGCGTCGAGAACGGCCAGAGCGCCGAGCTGAACCAGGTGTCGAGGACGTCTGGGTCCTGGCGCAGCGCGGTCCCGCCGCACGAGCCGCACGCGGGAGGCGTTTCACGCGCGACGGTCACGCCCTCGCACGCGTCGCAGTACCACGCGGGGATCGGGTGGCCCCACCAGAGCTGCCGCGAGATGCACCAGTCTTCGATGTTGCGCAGCCAGTGAAAGTAGGTCTTGGTCCACTCCTCGGGGAGGATCTGGACGGCGCCGGACTCGACGGCCTCGATCGCCGGCGCGGCCAGCGGGGCCATCTTGACGAACCACTGCGTCGAGATGATGGGCTCGACGATCGTGCCCGACCGCTGCGAGCGCGGCAGCGTCATCGTGTGCTTGCGGCTGCCGCGGGCGAGTCCGAGCCCCTCGAGCGCCTCCTTGACCGCCGCACGCGCCTTGAATCGATCGAGGCCCGCGAAGGGTCCGCCGTTGTCGTTCAGCGTGCCGTCGAGCGCGAGGATGTTGATCTCTTCGAGCCCGTGGCGCTTGCCGGTCGCGAAGTCGTTCGGGTCGTGGGCGGGGGTGACCTTGACGACGCCGGTGCCGAACTTTGGGTCGACCAGCTCCGCGTCCGCGATGATGGGCACCCGCCGCTCGACGAAGGGGTGGCGCGCGTGCTTGCCGTGCAGGTGCGCGTAGCGCGGATCGTCGGGGTGCACCGCGAGCGCGGTGTCGCCGAGCATGGTCTCCGGGCGCGTGGTCGACACGACGACCTCGCCGCCGCCTTCGAGCGGGTAGGCGAAGTCGAAGAGCTCGCCGGTGACGTTCTCTTCCGTCTCGACCTCGAGGTCGGACAGCACGGTCTGCGACTCGACGTCCCAGTTGACGAGCCGCGTGTCGCGGTAGATGAGCCCCTCCTCGTAGAGCCGCACGAAGGCCTCGCGGACGGCGCGCGCGAGATCGTCGTCCATCGTGAACTTCGTGCGGGACCAGTCGCACGATGCTCCCATCTTGCGGAGCTGCTCGAGGATGGTGCCGCCCGAGCGCTCCTTCCACTGCCAGACGCGCTCGACGAACGCCTCGCGTCCGAGGTCGTGGCGGGTGAGCCCCTCCTTCTTGAGCTGGCGCTCGACGACGACCTGCGTCGCGATGCCGGCGTGGTCGGTCCCCGGGATCCACAGGGCGTCGTAGCCGCGCATGCGCTTGTAGCGCGTCAGCACGTCTTCGAAGGTCGTCCGGCACGCGTGGCCCATGTGCAGCGACCCGGTCACGTTCGGCGGCGGGATCGCGAGCGTGTAGGTCGGACGCGGGTCGGCCGGATCGTCGCTCGCGCGGAAGAGCCCTTCGCGCTCCCAGAACGCGTACCACCGGGGCTCGACCTCGGTGGGCGTATAGGCCTTCGGCATCTGCTCGGCGTCCTCGCCGGCCGTGTTCGCGCCGGCTGCCGTGCGCTCGTGCCCTTCTCGACTCATGGCGAGTCCTTGTGCGTCGAGGTGCGCGCACCGTCAAGCGCGGGCTCGGGCCGGTGCGCGGCTGTCTCTATCGTGTGCGCTACTGCGCCGCGGTCAGCCGACGGATCTCTTCGCGGATGAGCGTCTCCGCGAGGTCCGGGACCACCTCCCAGACGACCTGCTCGATCACGTCCCGTGAGAGGGCGAGCACGCCCTCCACCTGCTCGGCGGTCAGCCCGAGCCCGTCGAGACGCGCGGCGAGCGGGCCGCCTGCCGAGGTGGCGGCGCGGCTCGACGCCGCGACGCGCTCGGAGGGTGCGCCGCTCGCGTGCGCCGGCGGGAGGCTCGACAGCGGCACGCCGGCGGGCGCACGGATCGAGGGGGCCGGCGCGCTCGACGGCGCGCGGTACGAGGCGGGCGGCGCGCTCGAGGGCGGGAGGGACTCGACGGCCTCGTCGAGGAAGAGGTCGACGTCTTGATCGACGTCCTGATCGACGTCCTGATCGACGTCCTGCGCCAGGTCTTCTTGGCCGAGGTCCAGCCCGGAAGGCGACGACGGGACCCGGGCAGGGGGCGTGGTGGTCGCAGGCGCGGCCGCGGCTTCGGCCGCCGCGCTCCTCGCCGCGGGCGCCGCCGATGCGAGCGCGTGGACCTTGTCGATGAGCTGCTGGGTCTCGAAGGGCTTCACCACCCCGCCGGCCGCCCCGGCGGCGCCGCCGCGAGCGGCGTCGTAGGGGGCGTCGCCGTTGACGAGCACGAGCACCGGCACGCTCCCGCGGAGGGCCGCGGCGACCTCGTAGCCGTCCGGGCTCGGCATCGACGCGTCCGCCAACACGACGTCGGGGGCGAACCCGTCGGCCGCGCGGATGGCGCTCTCTCCGTCGGCGACGGCCAAGACCTCGGCGTCCTCGCCGGCGAAGGTCAGCTCCAAGATCTTCCGCATCGTCGCGCTGTCATCCGCGACCAGGATTTTCGTCGACACGCACGCCTCCTACGGAGTGGTTTGCGAGCTGCGAGAGTGAGCCTACCGACTACCGTATCGGGAGGCGCGAGGTCAAGAAGCGCGCCGCGGTTTCGCCGCGCGGCGCGCGCAGTCGCCGGCCGCGCCACGGGCTGCTATGGCTCCGCGCGTGGGACGTCCCGAGCCGCCCGTTCGCTACGACGAGATCGCGCCGCGCGCGCCCGATGGCCCGATCGACCTCTCCTCGCTCGCGCCTGGCGGCGGGCCGATCGAGCTCGACATCGGGTTCGGCCGCGGGCGTTCGCTCTTCGAGCGCGCCGAGGCGGCTCCGGAGGCGCGGATCGTCGGCGTCGAGCTCAAGGCGAAGTGGGCGTGGCGCGTCGAGCAGCGACGCCGGCGCCTCGGCCTCGATCGCGTCGTCGTGTTTGCCGGCGACGCCCGCGACCTGCTCGACCGCGCCGGCCCCGACGGCTCCGTCGCGCGCGTGTTCGTCCACTTCCCGGACCCCTGGTGGAAGAAGCGCCACGCGAAGCGTCGGGTGCTCGGGCCGAGCTTCCTCGACACGCTCGCGCGGCTGCTCGAGCCGGGCGGGGCGCTCTACGTGCAGACCGACGTCGAGGCGCGGGCGCTGCTCTACCGGGACCTCATCGCCGCGCACGCCGACTTCGCGCTCGACGGCGGGCGGGGCTGGGTCGAGGCCAACCCCTTCGGCGCTCGGAGCAACCGCGAGGCGCGCGCCGACGAGGACGGGCTCCCGGTGTACCGCCTGCTCGCGCACCGCCTGCCCCTCGGGCCCCCGGCCCCGTAGCCACGACGCTCGCGGCGCCTGTCAGGGGAGCTGCTTGAGCTGCGCCTCGACGTCCCGGTGCTCCGGCAGCCGCATCGCCCGCAGCGCCCGGGCCGCGTGCGTCAGGTGCTGCCGCGCGGTGGCGACGTCGCCTCGCTGCGCGATCGCCGCCCCGAGGTCCGCGAGCGTGCGCGCGGCGTCCTTTTCGTTCCCCGACTCCTGGAACAGGCGCACGCTCGTCGTGAGGTGCTCTTCAGCGCGCGGGTCGACCTCGCCGTCGCGCGCCGCCGTCCGCGCGAGCACCTGGCCGAGGCTCCGGTGCGCCCGCGCGCGAGCGTCGCGGCCGCCATACGCCTCCGCGAGGTCGATGGCTTCCAGGAGCTGCTGCATCGCGTTCTTCTCGCCGCGGTGGAGCGCGAGCAAGGCGACGCTGTGCGCGACGTCGGCCGTCACGCGCCGGTCGCCCAGATCGGCGGCGAGGTCCTGTGCGCGTTTCAGGGGCCGGGCGGCCGCGTCGAGGTTGTCGCTGTCGAGCAGGCACCGTCCGACCTTCGCGAGCAGGCTGCACTCGGCGCCTCGGTCGCCGATCTGCGCGGCCTGCTCGAGCGCCGATTGCCACGCCTGGATCGCGCCGCTCTGGTCCCCGCGCTCGTAGGCGATCTCGCCGAGCATCGCGTACGAGTCGAGGATGCCCTTCGCGTCGGCGAGCTGGAGCCGGAGCTGGAGCGCGCGCGCGCCGAGCCGGTGCGCGGTCTCGAGGTCGCCGCGCTGTAGCTCGAGGCGCCCGAGCGTGGTCAGCGAGAGCGCCTCGCCGCGGTGATCGCCGTGCGCGCGGCGGATCTCGAGCGCCTCTTCGAGCCACCCGCGCGCGAGGTCGGCCCGCGTGCCGTGCAGCTCGAGCTGGGCCATGTCGTCGAGGGTCGCCGCGACGCCGCGGAGGTCTTCCGCCCCGCGGAACAGGGTGAGCGCGCGTTCGAAGAACTGCTTCGCGCGCTCGTACTCGCCGCGCGCGCGGTAGATGCGGCCGATGCGATTGAGCGCCGCGCCCCCCTTGCCGCGGGCGCCGATGCTCCAGGCGTGCCGGAGCATGGCGGTGAACGACTCGATCGCCTGGTGGTAGTCGCCCAGCGTGACGAGCGCCGAGCCGTGGCGGTGCAGGGCGTCCATCTGCGCGACGACGTCACTCGCAGGGATGAGCCGGATGGCCCTCACGAGGAGCTGCAGCGCGGCGTGCGCCCGCGCCTGCGACTCCTCGAACGAGGCCGCGTCGAGGTAGGCGCGCCCCGCCTGCGCCGTCTCCCCGGCGAGCTCGAGGTGCGGCGCGATGAGCGCGGCCATGCGCGGGTGCATCGCCCGGTCGAGCATGGCGAGCCACTTCGCGGTCGCCGCGTGCCGCTCGCTGCGAAGGAACTCGGGGATGGCCTGATACACGACCTGCTGCGTGCGCGCGTTCACGAAGCGCCACTCGCGCGCACCGGGCAGCTCCGGGCTTTCGAGCGGCTCGACGAACCCCTGCGCCCGCAGCCGCTCGAGCGCCCCCTCGACCGAGGCCGCGTCCTCGTCGTTCGCCCAGATCGCGAGCGGGTCGACGACCCCGCGCGGCGCGCCACGCTCGACGCGCATCTGGGCGACGACCGCGCCATCCCAGAAGATCTCGCCCACCACGGCCGCGCGCTCGAGCGTCGCGCGCACGAGCGGGTCTTGGCGCGCGAGGCGCCCACGGATCGCGTCCGTCAGCGAGACCGGGAGCTGGTCTAGCTCGAGCACCTGCGGGTCGATGACGAGGTGGTCGCGTTGCTCGACGAAGACGTTCCGCTCCCACAGCGCGTAGATGATCTCTCGCGCCGCCGCGGGGTTGCCCCCCGAGCGGTGTGCGATCGCGGAGGCGATCGCGTCGGGGACCTCAGCGAGCCCGGGCACCGTGCGCCGCAGCAGCTCGGCGACGTCGTCCGGCCCGAAGGGCGCGATGGGGAGCGTGAGCACGCCGCCCTTCGGCTCGATGCGCTGCGCGCGCTCGAACACGGCGCGGTCGCCGGACGTCAGGACGCAGATGGGGCCCGGCTGCTCCACCAGCGCCTCGACGACGCCCCACGACAGCTCGCTCGCGTGGTCCATGTTGTCGAGCAGGACGGTCACCGACTGCGTGGCGCCGCCGACTAGGAAGTCCCGGACGGCCGCGCAGGAGCGGCGGTGCAGCTCCGTCGGGTTCCCCTCGAGCGGCACCACGACCGGGCTGTTCGGGAAGGGGACCCCGATGACGTGCCCGAGCAGGTGCGCCATCGCCCGCGCCTCGTCGGGCTCGGGCGCGCGCCGACGGGCGGCGGCGCCGAGCTTCGAGCGGATCTCCGCGGCGCCGTCCGACTGGCCGGAGTCGAGCAGCTCGAGGATCATGGTGTCGAAGGGGGCGTACGCCGACGTCTGCCGGCGCCGGACCCCGCCGTAGAGCAGGCGCGTGCCCGGCGACGCGCTCGCCGCGAGCTCCGCGGCGTACTCCAGAAGCCGCGTTTTGCCGGAGCCCCGTCCGCCCGCGATGGCGATCAGCGTCGGCGCGCTCGCGGTGAAGGCGTGCCGCAGGCCCTTGTCCATCGGACGAACGACCGCCTCCTGTCCGATCAGCGGGCTCTGCTTCGCGGCCTCCGGGTCGGTCGACGCGGCCTGCAGCCGGACCTCGAGGGTCGGCCGCTTCCGGCTTCCGCTCGGCGAGTCGCTCGGCGGCCGACCGGCGCGCGCGCGGTCGCTCCGCGACGCGTTGAACGCTCCCTGCTCGGCCTCGTCCGGGGGCGGGCGGCTCGTGCGGCGGCTCTCCTGCACCGCGATGGCGCCCGTCGGCGCGCGGTCGGCCTCGAGCACCGTCCCACATTGCGCGCACGACTTGAACGCCCGGGGGTTCGGGAACCCGCAGGTGGGGCATTGGGAGCCGCTCATCGCGTGCATCTTGCCTGCCGCGGCCGGAGGCCACAAGCGCGTGGCGCGCCCGGGCGGAATGGAGCCTCGAAGCTCGGGGTTCATACGTCGCGCGCCTTGCGGCGCGGCCGCGGCCTGCGATACAAGCCGCGCGCTCGACGGGAGGCATGGTGATCGAGGTCCACGGCCTGACCAAACGCTACGGCTCGAGGCTGGCCGTCCAAGACGTGTCGTTTCGCGTCGAGCGTGGCGAGGTCGTCGGGTTCCTCGGACCGAACGGCGCGGGCAAGACCACCACCTTGCGCATGGTGACCGGCTTCTTGCGGCCGACGGCGGGTGAGGTGCGCATCGACGGGTTCGACACCGCGGCCTCGCCGATGCAGGCCCGCCGGCGCGTCGGGTACATGCCTGAGGGGGTCCCCGCCTATCCTGAGATGCGCGTCACCGAGTACCTGCGGTACCGCGCGCGGCTCAAGGGCGCGCCGCGCCGTCAGCTCGAAGACGCCGTAGAGCGCGTGCTCGATCAGGCGCACGTCGACGACGCGGCCGACCGCATCATCGGCCAGCTCTCGAAGGGCTACCGCCAGCGCGTCGGGCTCGCGGACGCGCTGCTGACCGATCCGCCCATCCTCGTGCTCGACGAGCCGAGCTCCGGGCTCGATCCGAACCAAAACCGCGACATGCGTGAGCTCGTCCGCGGGTTCGCCGGCGACAAGACCGTGTTCCTGTCGACCCACATCCTGCCGGAGGTCGAGGCGACCTGCGACCGCATCGTCATCATCCAAGGCGGGCGGAAGGTCGGCGAGGGCACCCCGGCGAGCCTCCGCAGCGGCGGTGGACGCCGGATCGTGCGCCTCGTCGGGCCCGGTCAGGTGCGCGCCTTCCGCGTGGCGCTTCAAGGTGCGTCCGGGGTGCGCGGCGTGATCTCGGGCGAGCAGGGCGACGACGCGGCCTCCGTGCGCGTCGAGGTCGACGCCGGCGACGCGGCGCTCGACGCCATCTTCGACGCCGTCGTCGCGGCCGGGCTGCGGCTGCGCGAGCTGGTCGTCGAGCAGACCTCGCTCGAAGAGGTCTTCGCCCACCTGACCACGACCGAGGCCTCGGACGCCGAGGGGCCGGGCGAGGCGCCCGAGGAGAGGCCGGCGTGAAGGCGCTGACCATCGCCGCGAGGGAGCTGCGCGCCTACTTCGTCTCCCCGCTCGCGTACGTGGTGCTGACCGTCTGGCTCCTGTGGACGGGCGCGACCTTCTACTACTTCTGCACGTGGTTCGCCTCGAACCCGAGCGGCAGCGAGACCTACACGCCGCTGACGATGTTCTTCAGCGGCAACATGCTGCTCTTCCTTCCGATGCTGGTCTTCGTGCCGGTCCTCACCATGCGACTGCTCGCCGAGGAGGCGCACAGCGGGACGCTCGAGCAGCTCCTCACGGTGCCCGTCTCGGACACGGCGATCGTGCTCGGGAAGTACCTCGCCGCGATGGTGATGTGGTGCACGCTCTGGGTGCCCACGCTCGTGTACGTGCTCATCACGACGAGCTACGGGACGATCGACCCCGGCACCATCGTGTCGAGCTACGTCGGTCTGCTCGGCATCGGCCTTTACTACATGGCGATCGGCCTGCTGATGAGCGCGCTCGCGAGCACCCAGGTCGTCGCCGCCGTGTTGACCTTCCTCTTCCTCGGCATGCTCTTCCTGCTAGGCATCGGTCAGTTCATCTTCCCGGGCCCGCCCGCGGAGGTGCTCGCGTACCTCAGCGTCTGGGGCCACATGACCGACTTCGCGAAGGGCATCGTCGACACCCGCTACCTCGTCTACGACGCCTCGCTCACCGCGCTCGCGCTCTTCTTCGCCGTGCAGGCGATCGACGTGCGGAGGGACGGGTGAGCCGACACGGCGAGTCGGGCGATGCTGCGGCGGGAGCGCGCTCCGAGCCCCGGGCCAAGCGCCGGCGCGCGTTGTCGCGCCTGAACGTCGGCCTCGCCGGCGCGCTCGCGATCGTGATCGTCGCCATGGTCAACTACCTCGCGTTTCGACACTACGCGCGGTGGGACTGGACGGCGCAGCGCCTCTTCACGCTCTCGCCGCGGAGCGTCGAGGTCGTCCGCGGGCTCGACCGGGACGTCGACGTCTACCTGTTCTTGTCGAAGGACGAGCCGAGCTACGTCGAGCTCGACGAGCTGGTCCAGCGCTACCGCGCCGACAGCCCGCACATCCACGTCCACCAGGTCGACCCCGTGCGCCAGCCCGGGCAGTACCAGACCCTCGCCGCGCGCTTCAACGTGCACACCATCTCGACGCCCGACGCGCCGAAGGCCGACGTCGCGGCCGTGGTCGCCGCCGGCGATCGGAGCTGGAAGATCACGCGCGGCGATCTCCTCAAGCTCGACTTCACCACGCTCGACGATCGCGACGGGCCCAAGGTGGACGTGCAGGCGGAGGGCGCGCTGACGGGCGCGATCATCCACGTCACCAGCGGACACAAGCCCGTCGTGTGCGTGACCCGCGGGCACGGGGAGTGGTCCCTCGACGGTGGGCAGCGCGGCCTCGGGGGCATCGTCGACACGCTCGAGCGAGACAACGTCGAGGTGCGCTCGATCGAGCTGCGCGGGCAGGACCCCATCGACCCGTCGTGCAACGCCGTGTTCGTCCTCGGTCCGCAGCGCGTGTTCTCGCCCGCGGAGGCCGATCTCCTCGACCGCTACGCGCGCGACGGCGGCAACGTGCTGCTCGCGCTCGACCCCCTCCTCGACAAGGACCAGGTCGCGCCGACGGGGCTCGAGCACTTCGCGTTCGAGCGGGGCGCGCGCATCGATCGCGACGTCGTCGTCGAGCTGGACCCACAGCGCCTGCTGACGACCAACCCGGTCAACGAGTTCCTGGTCACCGACTTCGGCAAGCACCCGATCGTCGACGGCGTGCGCGTGCGCGGCGGCGTCCTCGCGGTGAGCGTCGTGCGGAGCGTGCGTCCCGTGCCGGGCAGCGGCGCCGTCTCGCTCTTCGAGACGAGCGACGCGGCCTACGGCGCGGTCGACCTAGGTCCGCTCAGCCAGACCACCGCCGGCGCAGGCGCCGCCAAGGAGCTCGCGGCCGGTCCGAAGGACCTCGCCGGTCCGCTCTCGCTCGCGGTGGCCGTGCAGCAGCGCGCCGGAGCCGATGACGGGGGCGCGGGCGCACGCTCGGCGGCCGACGACACCGCGCAGGCTACCTCGCGGCTCGTGATCGTCGGAGACAGCGACTGGCTTCGACCGGACCTCATCGGGCAAGCGCAGTTCGCCAACGTGGACTTCCTCGAGGCGACGGTGGGGTGGCTCGCCGAGCGCACCGAGCTCATCGCCGTGCCCGCGCGCAAGGCGAACGTCCAGGCGGTCGTCATGACCCGAGCCGACCTCGACGCCGTGCTCTTCCGCGTGCTCGTGCTGCTCCCCCTGTCCGTGCTCCTGCTCGGCGGCGCGGTCTGGTGGTCGAGGCGGACGTGAGGTTCCGGACGACCCTGATCTTGGGCGCTGTCGCGCTCGGTCTGCTGGCCTTCATCGTCTTGTCCGAGCGCCACACGTTCACGACCGGAGCGCTCGAGGGCCGCTCGGGCAACCTCCTGCAGCGCTTCGACCCGCTCCGCGTCGAGGGCATCCAGATCGATCGCGACGGCGCGACGGTGCGCCTGTCGCGGGAGCGGCGCGACCCGGACGAGGTCGGCACCTGGCGCATGCGCCAGCCACACCTGTGGCGCGCGGACCAGAACGCGGTGGGCGCCTTGCTCGCGGCCGTGGCCAACGCGCGGCCCGAACGCACGCTGCTCGACGTGACGCCGGCCGATCGGCGGCAGCTCGGGCTCGCTCACCCGAGGCTCCGGCTGGTGCTCGACCTCGGCAAGGCTGGGCGGCGCGTGCTGCTCTTCGGCGACGTCGTCCCGGCCCTCGGGGGACGCGTCGTGCAGCTCCACCCCACCGGCCCGGCCTACCTCGTAGGGGACGACCTCGCCGCGGCGGTCGATCACGACCCGTCGTACTTCCGCGACGACGCGCTGCTGCCGGACGGGCTCCCGGGTGTTCGGCGGCTCGACGTGACGGGCGCGAGCGGCGGCGACTTCACCCTCGACCACCGCGGCGACGGTCGCTGGTGGGTGACCGCGCCCGGCATCGGCGGTGCGGCGAGCGGCACGATGTGGGCGCTCGACCACCGAGCCGAGGCTGCCGTCGGGGCCTTCGCCGACCTGCAGGCCAGCCGCTTCGTGACGGACCGCCCCGACGGGCTCGTCCAGTATGGCCTCGACCGACCCGTGCTCGTGGCGACCGCGACCCTCGCCGGCTCGGTCGTCGCCGCGGGCGACCGGGGCGACACGGCTCCCGTCCACCGCGTGCGCGTGCTGCGCGTTGGGGCGCCGTGCGCCGCCGAGCCGAGCACCGAACGCTACGCGCGTGTCGACGACGGCCCGGTGGCGTGTGTGCCGGTCGCGTCCCTCGCCCCCCTGCAGAACGGGCCCCGGCCGCTCCGGGATCTGCGCCCGCTCCCGCTCGTCGACACCGACATCCGGGAGATCGAGCTGCGAACCCCCGCCGGTCGCCTCTCGATCGCCGAAGACCCCCACGGGTTCACCCTGACGACCGTGGAGCGCGGCCGGACGCGCACCCGTCGCGCCGACGAAGACGCGCTCGCTCGATGGTGGGACGCCATCCGGAGCGCGGAGGCGACGGACGTGCGCTCCGCGAGCCGCCAGGCGCTCGCCGCGCACGGGCTCGCGCGCCCGGCGGTGCTCGCGCGCTTCGTCGGCCGCGGCGACGCGGGCACCGTCGCGCTGCAGCTCGGCGAGCCCAGCGCCGAGGGCGTGTGGGCACGTCGAGACGGCGAGCCGGTGCTGCTCCGGCTCCCGGCGCGCGTCGCCGAGATGCTGACCCTCTCGACGATCTACCTGCGCCCGCTCGAGCGGATCGACGAACCCGAGCGCGCGCTGCGGACCATCGCGATCCGGCGGCTCGCGGGCGCCGGCGCGCCGAGCGCGGACGTCGCCGCGGCCGCAGCGGCGCCTGCCGAGACGCTTGGCGTGAGGGGAGGGCGCTTCTACGTAGAGGCGCCGGTGACCGCGCCCGCGAACGAGGCGGTCGCCGCGACGCTCGCGAAGCGCCTCGCCCACCTCGAGGCGGTCCGGTTCGTGCGCAGAGGCCCCATCCCGAGCGACGGCCTCGCCGCGCCGAGGTACGTCGTCGAGATCGCGTTCGAGGGGGGCGGCGCTCAACGGCCCGCGGACGGCGCCGCTCGCGTGACGCACCGCCTCGTCGTCGGCGCGCCTACCGACGGCGGGGCCTTCGCCCAGCTCGACACCGACCCGGCGGTCTTCGTCGTCTCGAAGGACCTCGTCGCCGCGCTGCGAGAGCCGCTCCTCGCGCTCGACCTGCTGGCGACGTCGGCCGAAGACGTCGCCTCGTTCACGGTAAAGCGCGCCGACGGGAGCGCGACCGTTCGCCGGCACGGCGGCGGCTGGCGCACCAGCCGCGGGGCCGCGGCCGACCTCGACCACACCAACGCGGTCCTCGCGGCGCTCGAGAGCCTCCGCGCTTCGCAGGTGGTCGCGTACGGGCGGCCTCCGGCTGTCACCGGGCTCGCGCACCCATCGGTGTCGCTCATCGTCCACCCGCGGCCGGCGCCCGCCGGGAGCCCTGTCGACGCGGGCGTCGGGGCAGGGGTCGACGCCGCCGTAGCGGGGGCCGCCCCGGTCGGCCCCTCGGGTGGCTACACGCTGACCCTTGGCGCGTCGGGCCCGATCGGCACCTACATCCGCCGCAGCGGGCTCGACGCGACCTTCCTCGTGCCGAGCGACGCGCTCCGACTCGCGCTGAAGAGCTTCCCCCTCTGAGCCGCCCGCGTGGAGGGCGCGGGATCGGGATCGGGCGCGGGATCGGGCGCGGGCGCGGGCGCGGGATCGGGCACGGGATCGGACACGATTCGTGGGAAGTAACTCGGGGTCTGGGGCTGCAAAGGATCGACTTGAGGGATCGGGGATGCGATCGTCGGGGCATGTTCATGTCGACGTCGCGGCAGCGTGGCCTGTTCGAGCAGGAG
>JAGQJE010000341.1 GCA_020430775.1 Myxococcales bacterium | reverse complement strand
CGATCCCGCGGGCCGTGGCCGCCGGCTCGCCCTCGCCCGCCGGACGCGCGGGCACGAGCAGCGCCGCGCCGAGCAGCGCGACGACCCACGCGCCGAAGTCCCGCGCGGCGAACTCAACGGAGTGGAGGCGGTGCGCCGCGAACGCCGCCGCGGACCCGGACGACTTGAGGTAGAAGGTGTTCGGCAGCGGGTAGCCGTAGTAGCCCCAGCGCCACGCCTCGAACGCCCCGACGACGGCGACGTAGGCGACGGCCGCGCCGAGGCACGCCGCCGGCCCGCGGCGCGCGCGCGCGGTGAAAGCGAGCACCACCGCGCCGACCACGACGAAGACGAGCGCGCCCTCCGGCCGGGCGAGGGTCGCGAGGGCGAGCCAGAGCCCGACGCGCGCGCCGCCCCGAGCCGAGGGGCGCGCGACGAGCGCCGCGGCGCGCTCGATGGACCAGAGCGTGAGCGCGGTGAAGAGCGGGGTCTCGAGGCCGCCGAGCGTCCACGCCGCGACGGGCGCGGTGATCGCGACGGCGAGGAGCAGCGCTGCGCCCGTCCACGGCGCGGCGGGCTCGACGCGGTGCCACAGGCGCCAGAGCGCGAGGACGAGCAAGACGCCGGACGCCGCGCCGAGCGCGTGCGTGCACGCCACCGGAGCCGCGTGCAGCAGGAAGCCGGCCGCGATGAGCGCCATCCACAGCGGGCTGGTGTAGCCCTCGACGCGCTCCCCGAGGTTGTAGACCGGCGCCCCGTGCGCGGCGAGCTGCTGGGCGTACCGCACCGCGATGAACGCGTCGTCGCAGAAGAAGTCATACGAGCGCGCGTGCGCGACGAGGATGACGGAGGCGACCACGACGAGCAGCGCCGAGCCCCCCCAGCGCACCCGCGCCGCGCGGTGTCTCGCGTCCAGGGGCTCCGCCGACGCCTCGCCGCGCGCTGCGCTCTCCATCGTGATCGGGGGCTATCGCGCGCGCGCTTGCAGGAGCTCGTCGAGCGGGGTGGTGGTCTGCTCGCCGGTCTCGAGGTCCTTGCGCAGCACCTGGCCGTTCGCGAGCTCGGACGGGGTCAAGAGCCACGCGCGACGGGCGCCGGCGCGGGCCGCGAGCTTGAGCGCCTTTTTCATCCCGCCCGGCTCGATCTGAAGCTCGACGCGGCGCGGCGTGCCGTCCTCGAAGGGGTCGCCGCGGAGCGCCGTCGCGAGCCGAGTCGCCGCCGCGAGCCCGTCCTCGCCGAAGGGCGCGACGTACTCGTCGATCTGCCGCGTCGTGTCGGGGAGCAGCCCGCGTTCCTCCAGCAGCTCGACGATGACCACGTCGCCGAAGCCAAAGCCCGCGGCGGGGACGTCCTTGCCGCCGTAAACGGAGAGCAGCCGGTCGTAGCGCCCGCCGCCCGCGACCGCGCGCAGCTCGCCCTTGCGGTCGAAGGCCTCCCAGACCGTGCCGGTGTAGTAGCTGAGGCCGCGGACGACCTTGGGATCGTAAGCCGCCCACTCGGCGACGCCGTAGTCGTCGAGCCGCTCGAAGAGCCGGTCGAGCGACGCCCTGCCCTCGCGCGCGTCGTCGCCCTCGCCTTCCGGCGCAGGTCCGTCGAGCGCGCCCTCGTCGCCCGCGGCCGCGAGCGCACACCGCGCCGTCTGCTCGTCGAGGCCGAGCCCGCCGAGCTGCTCGAGGAGCGCCTCTCGCGGGACCTTGCCGAGCTTGTCGACCAGCACGCAGACCGGCTCGAACTGCGCGGCGCCGACCCCGGCGGCCGCGAGCCGCGCGCCGAGCAGCCGCCGCGAGTTGACGCGCAACACCACGTCCTCCGGCCCGAGCCCCATCGAACGCATGCAGTGCACCATCGCCGCGATGAGCTCCGCCTCGGCCTCGACGCCGTCGACGCCGAGCAGGTCGAGGTTCCACTGGTAGTGCTCGCGCTTTCGGCCACGCGTCGCCCGCTCGTACCGCCAGCACTGCCCGATCGCTCCCCAGCGAAGCGGCACCGGCATCGAGCGGCCCATCCCGAGCACGAGCCGCGCGAGCTGCGGCGTCAGCTCCGGCCGGAGCGCCAGCTCGCGGCCGCTCTTGTCCTCGAGCGTGTAGAGCTGCTCGACGATCTCTTCGCCCGCCTTTCGCGTGAACCAGTCGCGCCGCTCGAGCACGGGGGCGTCGTAGAGCTCATAGCCGAACGCCTCGGTCGTCCGGCGAAAGCGCGAGAAGAGCCAGTCGCGCAGCCGCCACGCGTCGGGCGGGAAGTCACGGGTGCCGCGGGGGGGCTGGGCGTCCATCACCGGCGAGCATAACGGCGCGGCGCCCTGCGGCAATCGGAGGTCCTGCGCCCGCACCGCGGAGGGGACAGGAGCGTCTCGGGCGACGCCGCGAGCGCGCTCACGCGAGACGGCTACCGGTGGATCGTCGCGCGCGTCGGCCCGTGCACCGGGCCCGCGAAGGGGAGCGTCCCGAGGAAGATCACGGTGCTGACGATGACGACGAGCGGCCCCGCGGGGAAGCCGGTGGCCTCGAAGAGCAGGATGCCCGCGACCGCCGACACGACCCCGATCGCGGCCGAGCCGCGCGCGTACTGCGAGAGGTTCTTGCTGACGTTTCGCGCGGCGAGGGGCGGGATCGCGACGAGCGCCGCCGTGAGGAGGCCCCCGACCATCTGCACCCCGAGCGCGACGATGAGCGCGATCAAGAGCAGGTAGAGCAGGTTGTAGCGGGTGACGGGGATGCCCTCCGCGGCCGCGAGCTCCTCCGAGATGTTGGCGATGACCAGCTCGGGGTAGGCGCGCTTCACGGCGACGATGACGGCGACCGACACGGCGATCGAGAACGCGGTGTCGCCGAGCCCCGCGCTCGCGATGTCGCCGATGAGCGCGGCCTCCGCCTGATCGATGGGGAGGAAGAGGAAGGCGACGGCGACCCCCGACGCGAAGACGAGCGCGGTGAGCGCCTCCATCGGCAGCTTCGTCTTGGCGTCGAGCAGCCAGATCAGGACCACGCCGAGGATGACGAAGGGGAAGGCGCCGAGCGAGACGTTGAAGCCGTACACGAGGCCGAGCGCGATGCCGGGCAGCGTGAGGTGGCCGAGGGGGCCGGCGACGAGCGCCATGCGGCGGCTCAGCATGAGCGAGCCGAGATAGCCGGCCGCGCCGCAGATGAACACGCCCGAGAGCAGGCTGAGGACGAGGGCGCTCATGCGGGGGTCTCCTCTGCGTGCTCGTGCTCGTGCTTGTGCGCGTAGAACTTCACCTCGGTGCCGTAGAGGCGCCGGAGGTTGTCGGGGGTGAGCGTCTCGAGCGGCGGCCCGTGGCAGACCGCCTGCTTGTTGAGGCAGAGCACCGTCGACGAGAGCCTGTGCACCACGGCGAGGTCGTGCGTGACGAGGAGCATGGTGAGACTTCGCTCGCGGTGAAGGCGCGCGAGCAGGGCGTAGACGGTCTCCTCCCCCGTGACGTCGACGCCGGTCGTCGGCTCGTCGAAGAGCAGGACCTGCGGGTCCCCGGCGAGCGCCCACGCGATGAGGACCCGCTGGAACTGGCCCGACGACAGGTCGCCGATGCGCTGCCCGGCGAGCTGAGGCGGCAGCCCGACGGTCGCGAGCATGCCGCCGACGTCGCGACCGGCGCCGCGCTTCAGGGCGAAGAAGTCCGTCACGCTCAGGGGGATGTCTCGGATGTAGGGGAGGCGCTGCGGGACGTAGCCGATGCGGGTGCCCCGCTTCCACCGGACCGAGCCCTCGTGCGGGAAGGTCCCGAGGAGCGAGCGGAGGAGCACCGTCTTGCCGGCGCCGTTCGGGCCGAGGATCGTCATCACCTCGCCGCGGGTCACCGTGAAGGACAAGTCCGAGAGCACGACCTGGTCTTCGAGCGTCACCGACAGGCCCGAGACCTGCAGCAAGGGGGCGTCGTCCTCGGGCATGGCCTGGGCGGATCGCGCGTCGCGACCGACGCGGGCGGGCTCGGCGTTCATCGCGCGCGAGCATAGTGGCCGCCCACGCCGCGGCAATCAGAGCGCGGTCGCCGCTCGATGCGCAGCGGGCCTCGAGGTCCGCGCCGCGCGGCGGTCCGCGTCGCGCGCGCACGGCGTCGCGTGGGGCGGCGTCGCCCACCGCCCCACGCCGGCCGACATAAACCTACCCACGCGCGCCGATCGGTCCTAGTCTCGCACCAGCGCGCAGCTCGAGCCGCCCCGAGCCCACTTTTGTGAGGCGCCCGCGCGGCCGCGCTGCCCCCCTGCAACAACCGGAGATGTGGCATGCGACGACCCTTGACGGTCGCCAAGGCTCCTATCGACGAGGTCATCGACGCGGACCATCAGCTCACGCGGCTGGTCTTCGCGTTCATCACCGCTTCGGCGGTCTGGCTCGTCTTCGGGACCCTGGTCGGCCTCTACCTGAGCCTGAAGTTCCGGTGGCCCGAGATAGACCACGTGCCCTGGCTCACGTTCGGGCGGCTGCGGCCCATCCACACGAACACCGTGTTCTGGGGCTTCGCCTCGAACGGGATGATCGGCCTCGCGTACTACGTCGTCGCGAGGACGAGCCGCCAGCGCTTGCACAGCTACAAGCTCGGCTGGATCTCGCTCGCCTTGATACAGATCTCGGTCGTGGCGGGCGACATCTGCCTCGCGGCCGGCATCAACAACGGGGCGCAGGAGTACCGAGAGTACATCTGGCCGGTCATGGCGCTCTTCGCCGGCGCGCTCGTCCTCACCTGTTACAACTTCTACTGGACGATATCGAACCGGACCACGAAAGAGATCTACATCTCGAACTGGTACATCATGGGCGCGTTGCTCTGGACGATCTCGCTCGCCACCATCGCGTACCTCCCGTTCTATCAGTACGGCTTCGCTGAGACCGCCATCCAGGGCTACTACATGCACCAGGGCGTCGGCATGTGGTTTACGCCCATGGTCCTCGGGCTCACCTACTACTTCCTGCCGAAGCTGCTCAACAAGCCCATCTATTCGTACTCCCTCGGCGTGCTGGCGTTCTGGACGCAGATGGTGTTCTACACGATGATCGGCGCGCACCATTTCCTTTACAGCCCGCTGCCGTGGTGGCTCCAGACCGTCGCGATCCTCTTCAGCATCGGCATGCTCGTGACCGTCGTCGCCGGCACGGCGAACTTCCTGCTCACGATGAAGGGCAGCGGCCACGCGGTCCGCAACACGTACGCCGTCCCGTTCCTTTTGGTCGGGGTCGTGTACTACTTCGTCGGCTCAGCCCAGGGGAGCTTCGAGGCGCTTCGGTCATTGAACATGATCTGGCACTTCAACAACTACACCATCGGCCACTCCCACATCACGATGTACGGCTTCGTCACCTTCTTGATATGGGGCGGAGTGTATGGCCTGCTGCCACGGCTATCTGGTCGAGAGGCGCGCCAGCTCTTCATCGGGATGCACTTCTGGCTCGCGTTCATTGGGGTGCTCATCTACGGCGTCTCGCTGAGCATCGGCGGCACGCTCCAGGGCCTTAGCTGGCTCGCCGGCAAGCCCTTCGAAGACTCGGTGACCCTGATGGCGCCCTACTGGCTGTGGCGCGCGATCGGCGGCACCTTGATGTTCGGCTCGCACCTGCTCTTTGCCTACAACGTCTGGTGCATGCTGCCCTCGAAGTCGCGCGACGAGGCGGTCGAGACGTACACGGAGGTGCCCAGTGCGTCGTAGCTTCTACGAGCGTCCCGCCCTCTTCTTCGGGGTGGTCTTCTTCGGCTTCATCGCGCTGAGCTTCGTCGTCGCGGTGGGCCCTGCGATCGAGATCCAGGCGAAGCACAAGCCGCTCCCGGGCTCTCAGCCGATGACGCCGCAAGAGCTCCGCGGCTTCGACGTCTACATCGCGGAGGGGTGCCCCTACTGCCACACGCAGCAGGTCCGGCCGCTGAAGATGGACGCCGTCTGGGGTCGCCCGAGCGTCGCGTCCGACTACGCGCGGCTCGAGCCGCTCCACTGGTGGATGGAGACGCCAGGCGTGCTCGGCTCGGAGCGCACCGGCCCGGACCTCACGAACATCGGCAAGCGCCAGCCGAGCGAGATCTGGCAGCTCATCCACCTCTACGACCCGCGCGCGGTGGTGTCGTGGTCGATCATGCCGAGCTTTCATTCGCTCTTCGAGGTCACGAGCAGCCCCGCGGCCGACGCGACGGTCGTCCCGGTGCCGCCGGACTTCGCGCCGTCGCATGGGAAGGTGGTCGCGAAGCAGCGCGCGCTCGATCTCGTCGCGTACCTGCTCTCTCGGAAGCAGGCGCCGCTCCCGGAGGGTGTCGGCGGCGAGGCGGCCGCCGCGCCCGCCGCGCCCGCGGCTGAGGCCGGCGGCGGCGGCGCCCAGGACGAGGGCGCGATGCTCTACTCCGCCAACTGCGCGTCCTGTCACCAGGCGGGCGGGACCGGCCTCACGTCGACCTTCCCCCCGCTCAAGGACGACCCCGTCGTCAACGACGACGACCCGACCGAGCACATCTCCACCGTGCTCCACGGCGCGCACGGCCGTACGATCAACGGCGTGCAGTACCCGGTCGCGATGCCGGCGTTCAAGGATATGCTCAGCGACGCCCAGATCGTCGCGATCGTCAACCACGAACGATCGAGCTGGGGCAACAGCGGCAAGCCCGTCACCGAGGAGATGGTCGCGAAGGTCCGCAAGGAAGGGGCACCACAATGACGCACGACACGCGACGCCTCGCGCCTCACCCTTCACGCGGGCTCGCAGCGATGACCCCGGTCTTCGCGCTCGCGGCGCAGCACGGCCACCACATGCGCGGGCCGAGCTCCCTCTCGGAGACGCTGATCTTCGTCGTCGCGGCGCTCATCGTCGTCTTCGTGCTCGTGCTCGCGATCAAGCTGCTCATCTGGCCCGGTGAGCGATCGCGGGACCACATCAAGCGCTCGATCCTCGACGACTCCGTCACGCCGCCGCACGAGCACCAGCAGCGATGAGGTAGAGACATGGGAAAGCTAACCGACACCGTCATCGGCTACCTCGACGACTCGGAGGAGCCGCTCTTCACGCAGAAGCCACCGCTCCGGCTCAACCTGGACACCCGGACCATCCCAGACGGCGATCACGTGCTGCGCGTCGAGGCGTGGGACCTCCGCGGACACAAGGGCATCCACAAGATCCCCTTCACCGTCCGCAACGGCCCGGCGATCACCGTGCAGGGGCTCGGCGACAACGAGGTCGTCGACGGGCAGATCGCGCTGACGATCTCCGCGTACGGCGGCGGCGGCGAGGAGAACTGGGAGCCGTCCCAGGCGGAGACGCCGGCGCCCGTGCCGACCTGGGCGTGGGTCCTGCTCATCTTCATCATCACCTGGGCGATGTACTACGCCGTGATGTACTGGAAGCCGGAGAAGAGCGTCGCCGACTCGCCGACCTATCAGATGTCCGAGGTGGTGCAGGTCGTCCCGGCAGCCTCGCTGCCGACCTGACCACACGCGGGCAGCGCGCCGCCGCGCGTGCCCTGCCCGAGCGGCGGCGTGGCGCGGGCGTCACCCTGCGCGACGAAAGGTGAGGTTCACCCGCCGGCGGCCGAGCCGCGGGTGCGCCCCGCCCGCTACCGGCGCGACGCCGTGGTACCGAAGGCGCGCCGGGCCGCCCCAGACGACGACGTCTCCGTGCTCGAGGGGCACGCGCTGCGGCCGCTCACGGCGCTCGAGCCCGCCGAGCAGAAACACCGCGGGCAGCCCGAGCGACACCGACACGATCGGCTGCGTCATGTCGCGCTCGTCCGCGTCCTGGTGCAGCGACAAGCGCGCCCCCGGCACGTACTCGTTCACGAGGCATGCGTCCGGCTCGAAGCTCTGAAAGCCCGCACGCTCCGCGCACGCGCCCGCGAGCCGCTGAAACGACGCGGGCATCGCCGGCCACGGCGCGCCGGTGTCGGGGTCGGTCGCGACGTAGCGGTAGCCCCGGCGATCGCTCACCCACCCGAGCGGACCACAGTGCGTCATCGCGACGGACATCCGCTGCCCGCCTGGGGTCGTCATGTGCCGACAGGGCGCCGCGCGCAGGACCGCGTCGAGGTCCAGCAGCAGCCGCGCCTCGTCCCCGAGCGCCGCGCGGGGCAGCCAGACGACGCCCTCCGGCAAGCAGCGCTCGAGACCATCGTCGCTCAGACGGCGCCGGCGGTCCCCGTCCATCCACTCGAGCCCGAGTTGTTCGGCCATGGCGCGCTACCCTCCGATCTCTACGAGGGCGAGCGAGCGTCGGGCCTCGCGACGTCGCACGCTACTCGGTACCCTATCGAAGGCGTACCATTTCCCTTACGGGGGCACCGGCGGCCGCGCGAGCGGAACGAAAGGACCTGTCATGAAGCTCGGAATCCTGTCTTGCAGCCCCCGCTGCTACAGCACCCGGAGGCTCGTCGAAGCGGCCGACGAGCTCGGGCACGAAGTCCGCGTGCTGAACACCCTGCAGTTCGCGATCGACCTCCGGCGCGGGGAGCCCGACCTCTACTTC
Source organism: Myxococcales bacterium (assembly GCA_020430775.1). GTDB lineage: Bacteria > Myxococcota_A > Polyangia > Polyangiales > Houyiibacteriaceae > JAGQJE01. The sequence continues at coordinate 7,204 of JAGQJE010000341.1, read as the reverse complement.
CGGCAGGCGCAGATCGGGGATTTCGACGCGATCCTCCCGCGCATCGGCGCATCGATCACCTATTTCGGCACGGCCGTAACGCGGCAGTTCGAGCAGATGGACGTCTTCTGCGCGAACTCGTCCGCGGGCATCTCGAACTCGCGCGACAAGCTGCGCAGCCTGCAGATCCTGAGTCGCCACCAGATCGGCATCCCGGAGACCACGTTCGTGCGCGACAAGCACGACGTGCTGCCCGCGATCGAGCGGGTCGGCGGCGCGCCCGTCGTCATCAAGCTGCTCGAAGGGACGCAGGGCATCGGCGTGCTGCTCGCGGAGTCGGTGAATTCGGCGGAGGCGATCGTCGAGCTGCTCCAGAGCCAACGCCAGAACGTGCTCATCCAGAAGTTCGTCGCCGAGAGCAAGGGGCGCGACATCCGGGCGTTCGTCGTCGGTGACCGCGTGGTCGCGGCGATGCGCCGCGTCGCGCAGGGGCAGGAGTTCCGCAGCAACGTGCACCGCGGTGGGCGCACCGAGCCCGTCACGCTCGAGAGCGCCTACCACGACACCGCGGTGCGCGCCGCGCAGATCATGGGCCTCCGCATCGCCGGCGTAGACATGCTCGAGGGCGAGGACGGCCCGCAGATCATGGAGGTGAACTCCTCGCCGGGGCTCGAAGGCATCGAGGCGTGCACTCAGCTCGACATCGCGGGCGCCGTCATCGACTACATCGCCGCCTCCGTCGACTTCCCGGAGATCGACATTCGCCAGCGCCTCACGGTGAGCCGAGGCTACGGTGTGACCGAGACGCTCATCCCCGCCGGGTCGAGCTACGTCGGCAAGACGATCGCCGAGTCCGGCCTGCGCGATCGCGACATCAACGTGCTCACCCTCTACCGCGGGACGTCGGTCATCCCCAACCCGCGCCCGCAGCGCGTGCTCGAGCCGGGAGATCGGCTGCTGTGCTTCGGGCGGCTCGAGGCGATGCGCGAGCTGGTGCCGCCGCGCGTGCGCAAGAAGCGGCGCCCAGTCGTGCGGTCCCTCGCCGACCAGGGGAGCGGCATGCACGCGCCTCCGGCCGGCCCCGGCGCCGCCGAGGCCTCGACCGACGACGCGGTGTAGCCGGCGCCCCGAGCGCACGGGCGGCGCGCGACCGGCGCCCCATCCTTGACACCCCCCGCCTGCCACCGCACACCAGCCGAGAGCCATGACGCCGAACGACCACCCCTACGCGCCGTTCATCGGTCGGGTGCGCAAGCCGGCCCAGTACCTCGGTGGCGAGCAAGGCGAGGTGCGCAAGGACTGGGACGCCGCCGCGTGCCGGATCTGCCTCGCCTTTCCCGACCTGTACGAGATCGGGATGAGCCACCTCGGCTACAAGATCCTCTACGGCATCGTGAACGGCCACGACAAGCTGCTCGCGGAGCGGTCGTACGCCGTGTGGGCGGACATGGAGGCCGCGCTCCGCGAGCACGGCGAGCCGCTCCGCTCGCTCGAGTCGTGCCGACCGCTGTCCGACTTCGACATCGTCGGCTTCTCGCTCCAGTACGAGCTCACGTACTCGAACGTGCTGGCGATGCTCGACCGCGGGGGGATCCCACGCTGGTCGGACGCCCGCGGCGAGGACGACCCGCTCGTGGTCGCCGGCGGCCCCACCGCGACGCACGCCGAGCCCATCGCCCCCTTCATCGACGCCTTCCTCATCGGCGACGGTGAGGAGAAGGTCCCCGAGCTCATGCTCACGTGGGCCGCGCTGCGAGACGCCGGCGTCCCGCGGCCAGCGCGCCTCCGGCACATCGCCGGGCTCGGCGGCTGGTACGTGCCCTCGCTCTACGAGACGGCGCCCGATGAAGACACCGGCCTCGTGGTCGTGACCGGCCCGCGCGCCGACGCCCCGGACGCGCCCTACCCGGTCGAGCGCTCGTTCTTGCGCTCGCTGCGCGACCACCCCTTCCCCTCCGGCGGCCCCGTCGCCGCGACGGAGACGATCTTCGACCGCGTGTCGGTCGAGATCGCGCGCGGCTGCACCGAAGGCTGCCGCTTCTGCCAGGCCGGCATGATCTACCGCCCCGTCCGCGAGCGCGACCCGAAGGAGATCATCGACGCCATCGTCGCCGCCGTGCGCGACGGAGGCTACGACGAGGCGTCGCTCACCTCGCTCTCGACGGCGGACTACAGCGCCATCTCGCCCCTCGTGCACGAGGCGATGAAGGCGCTCGATGGCAAGCAGGTGGCGCTCAGCGTCTCGTCGCTGCGCGCCTACGGGCTCGGCGAGGACGTCCTCGACGCGATGAAAGACCAGCGCGCCGGCGGCCTGACCTTCGCGCCCGAGGCGGGCACCCAGCGCATGCGCGACGTCATCAACAAGAACGTCACCGAGGCGCAGCTCATGCAGACCGCCGAGCGGATCTTCTCCCGCGGCTGGTCGCGGATGAAGCTCTACTTCATGATCGGGCTGCCGACCGAAGAGGACGAGGACGTCCTCGGCACGGTCCGGACCGGGGTGCGCGCCCGCGAGGTCGCCCGCCGCGTCCGCGAGCGCGACGACGCCCGGGTCACGGTCAGCGTGTCGACGCTCGTCCCGAAGCCGCACACCCCGTTCCAGTGGTGCGCGATGGACTCCTACGAGGAGATCTGCCGCAAGCAGGCCCTGCTCCGAGAGGAGGCGAAGCGCGCGCCCGTGACGCTACGCATGCACGCGTCGAAGGCGAGCTGGCTCGAGGGCATCATGGCGCGCGGCGACCGGAGCCTCGCGCCGGTGATCAGCGACGCGGTCGATCGAGGCGCGCGCTTCGACTCGTGGGACAACGTGCTCGACCTCGACGCCTGGACCGCCGCGCTCGAGGCGCACGCCGTCGACACCGAGCGCTTCCTCGGCACGCTGCCGGTGACCGCGCGGCTGCCCTGGGACCACATCGACGTCGGCCTCGAGGACGGCTTCCTCGCGCGCGAGTACCGCAGGTCTCTCGCGGGGCGGCTCAGCCCCCCGTGCGGCAAGGTCGCGCGGATGTCCGTGCACCACACGAACCTCGCGGAGGCCGAGGCCGATCACCGCAAGCTCGTCTGTTACCACTGCGGCATCGCCTGCGACATGACGCAGATGCGGAGCGACCGCCTGGTGAAGCTCGACGCGCTCGGGGCGAAGCGTCCGCGCGCGGCGGCTCCGGCGGCTCCGGAAGACGCGCGCGCGCCGGCGCCCTTCACCGACCGCCGGCCGATGCGCGATCGCGATCAGGGGCCGCCGCGGCGGGTGCGACTCGGCTTCACCAAGCTCGGCCGCATCGCGTTCAGCGCGCACCTCGACCTCGTCCGCCTCTTCCCGCGGATGTTCCGCCGCCTCGAGCTCCCGCTGCGCTACAGCGAGGGCTACCACCCGAAGCCGCGGATGACCTTCACGCCGGCGCTCTCGCTCGGCGTCTCGAGCCTCGGCGAGTACCTCGACCTCGACCTGCGCGCCCGGGACTTCCCGGAGGCGATGGCGCAGACGCTGGCGGAGCGCCTGAACGAGGTCGCGTTCGAGGGAGTGCACTTCTTCGGCGCGGCCGCGCTCGGCCCGCACGACCCGCGGATCAGCCGCGTGGTCGACGAGGCGGAGTACGTCGCGGGCGTGCCCCGCAGCACCCTCCGAGAGTACGGTCTCGACGGCGAGGGCGCCTTGCGCGACCGCGTCGACGCGCGGCGCCTCGCGGGCGGCCTACGTGCGTACCGGTCCATCAAGGGCATCAAGAAGAAGGTCGACGTCTCGGGGGTCCTGCTCGACGCGCAGGTCGGCGAGGGTGCAGGCGATCTCGCGCGCGCCGGCCTCGGCGGCGACCTCATCCCGGTCCGGCTGGTCGTCGCGTTCGGTCGGAAGGGCAGCGCGAAGGTCTCGGAGGTGCTGGGTGCGCTGCTCGACGCCGACGTCGTGTACGCGCGCTACGTCCGCGCCGGCCTGTACGCGCGACGCGCAGGCGAGCGGATCGCGCCGCTCGATCTCGACGCGCACCGGCGCGCGGCCCGAGACGCCGCCGGGACGGAGCTGGCGGTCGCCGAGCCGGCGGGGGCGCCTTGAGCGGTCGCGACGTGTTCAGGAGCTTCGTCCGCTCGGCAGGCCGGCTCGCCGAACGCCGGTTCACGCAGAGCGACCTGATGACGGGCGTCCGACGCGTCGCACAGAGCGTGCGCGACCGGCAGGCGAGCATCCCTGAGGCCGCGCTCTCGCGAGCGCTCGCCCACACGCCGGGCTTCGTGTCGGCGACGGTCACCTGCCGCGACGGGCGCGTGCGCGTCCACGCGTCGACGACGGATGGAGCGCTCGTACAGGTCGAGCTGGTCCCGCGGCACGTCCGCTTCGCCCCGCAGGGCGCCAAAGAGCTCGTCTTCGGCGTGCAGCCGCCCGAGGCGCTCCGAGACCATCGGGTCTCGGACCTCGCGGGCGTCCTCGGCGCGTCGATCGCGCACGCGCTCTGGGGCCTGTGGCTGCGGCGCGGGTCGAGCGAGGTCGGCGCCGCGATCGTCGACCGCGAGGGCGACGACGCGCTCCGCATCGACCTGCGGACGACGCCCGCGGTCCGGGCGCACCACGGCCAGGGCCCGACCGCCATGCTGCTCGAGGTGCTGAGCCTCGGCCGCGTCGAGGCGCGCGACGGCGCGCTCGTGCTCGAGATCGCGCTGCCGGACCTCGGCCTCTGAGGCCCGCGGGCGCTCGGTCCGGCCGAGGCTCAGCCGTCGCGCCAGCGCCGCGACCGCGCGACCTCCTGCGCGTAGTCGTCGAGCCGGGCCTGCCGGGTCGCCTCGTCCCAGCCGAGGCGCTCGGCCATGCGGTCGGCGACGCGCGCCGCCGCCTCGAGGCCCTGGTCGTACGCCCGGTAGAAGAGCTGCGTGCGGCGGATCAGGATGTCGCTCACCGTCGCGGCCAGCTCCTCGTCGATACCCCAGTCGACCTGCGCGAGGATCTCGGGGCGGCCCTCGACGAGCGGCGCGGCGAGCGAGGCGTCGTCGGCGCAGCGCTCCGCGATGGCGAGCGCGCGCATCCCGTAGGTGTCGCCGAGGTGACGCGCGACCTCGCTCGACAAGGTGCCGGCGCCGACGCGCTCGACGCGGCGCGCGACCTCGGCGTGGTCGTCGTCCACGGGCCAGCCCACCGCTCCAGGCAGCGGCTCGCTGTCGGTGCGCGCGTCGCGCAGATCGGTCGACAGGTGCCCGCTCAGCTTGAGGAGCTGCACCGCGGAGTCCACCGCCTCGGCGGCCATGCGGCGGTAGGTCGTGAGCTTGCCGCCCGCCACCGTGAGCAGTCCATCGTTGCCGATCACGATCTGGTGCTCGCGGCTGACCTTCGACTCTGCGACGTCGTTCGCGCCACCGCCGGGCGCGATCAGCGGGCGCAGGCCCGCCCAAGTCGACACCACGTCGTCGTGGCCGAGCTTGGCGCGCGGGAAGTGCGCGTTCGCCGCGGCGAGCAGGTAGTCGACGTCCTCGCGGGTCGCCGCCACCTCGGCGGGGTCGCCCTCGTAGTCGGTGTCGGTCGTGCCGATGTAGGTGCGCTCCCCCCAGGGCAGCACGAAGAGCACGCGGTCGTCGTCCGGGTGAAACGCGACGACGGCGTGCCGGGGCGCGAGGCGCTTGGCGTCGACGACGACGTGGACGCCCTTGGTCGGCCGCAGCAGCTCCGGCCCCTGTCGGCCGTCCATGTGCAGGGTGTGGTCGGTCCAAGGCCCCGTGGCGTTGATCACGGCCGCCGCGCGGACCTCTTTGTGTCCGCCACCGAGCACGTCGCGGACGACCGCCCCTGAGACCCGGCCGGCGTCGTCTTTCAGGAAGCTGCTGATGCACGCCCAGGTCGTGATGATCGCGCCGTGCGCCTCCGCGTCGAGCGCCGTCTCGAGCGTCAGCCGCGCGTCGTCGGTCGAGCAGTCGTAATACAGCGGCGCGCCCTTCAGGCCGTCGAGGAGCAGCCCCGGCTCCTCGCGCTCGACGTCCGAGCGCTTCAGCCGCCGCGGCTTCTTCGGCGAGCGGAAGAGGGACAGCCCCTCGTAGACCCACATGCCCGCGTTGATCGTCCACAGGTTGCGCCGCGACCCGGCGTACACCGGGAAGAGGAACGCGAGCGGGTTCACGAGGTGGGGCGCGAGGTCGAGGAGCGTACGGCGTTCGCTCACGGACTCGAAGACGAGCGCGAGCTCGTACGTCTCGAGATAGCGGAGGCCGCCGTGTACCAGCTTGCTCGAGCGTGAGCTCGTTCCCGACGCGAGATCGCCCATGTCGACGAGCGCGACCCGCAGCCCACGCCGGGCCGCGTCTCGCGCGACGCCTGCGCCGGTGATTCCTCCGCCGACGACGAGGACGTCGACGTCATCCCCGAGGCGCTCCCACATCTGCGACCGCGTGCTCATCGTTCCGTCTCCCCCTCGTCGCCGTCGAGATAGCCTCGCGCGTCGAGCCAGCCGAGGATCTGGGCGGCGCAGGCGTCCACGTCGTGCTCCGCGGTGCGCACCCGGATCTCGGGCGCCTCGGGCGGCTCGTAGGGCGCGCTCACCCCAGTGAAGTCGGCGATCTCACCGGCCCGCGCCTTGCGGTACAGCCCCTTCGGGTCGCGGCTCTCGCAGACCTCGAGCGGCGTGTCGATGTAGACCTCCACGAACGCGCCCGCGTCGAAGCGCTCGCGCACGGCGGCGCGATCGGCTCGGTACGGCGAGATGAACGCCGTCAGCGCGAGGGCGCCCGCGTCCGTGAAGAGCTTCGCCACCTCGCCGACGCGGCGGATGTTCTCGACGCGATCGGCCGGCGAGAAGCCGAGGTCCCGGTTCAGACCGTGGCGCACGTTGTCGCCGTCGAGCACGTAGGCGAACGCGCCGCGCTCGATGAGCCGGCGCTCGACCCGGTGGGCGATCGTGCTCTTCCCGGAGCCCGACAGCCCCGTGAACCACAGCGTCGCGCCGCGGTGTCCGTGAGCGCGCCGCCGCGCGACCAGGTCGACCTCCCCGGTGTGCCACGTGAGGTTCGTGCCTTTCGGGTCCTTCATGGCTCCGACGATAGTCCCCGCGCCCCAGAGGGCAACGCCAACCCGCAACCCTACCCCCCACCCAAGCCCACACCCGCCCCCGATCCCGTGCCCGATCCCGCGCCCGTGCCCCCCCTGCGTCAGGATAGTTGTCGCCTAAAGTCGGCCACCGAGATCCCCGGGGCGAGTAGAGGCTGAGAAAATGAGAACGAAGACGCATCGGATGTACCCGCGTGAGCTGAAGGAGTC
>JAGQJE010000340.1 GCA_020430775.1 Myxococcales bacterium | reverse complement strand
TCGGGCTCGAGGCGGGTGCGCCCGAGCAGGGCGAAGCGAGCCTGGCAGCGCCGGGCCCACTCGATCACGCAGGCGGCCGTGACCCCGCGGGCGCCGCCCGACACGACCACGACGTCGCCGCGGCCGATCGGGCTGGCGAAGCTCGCCTCGCCGACCTCGACGCGCGTCGACTTCAGGGTGCGGCGCTCGCCGATCGCCGAGATCGCGATCTCGATCTCGCCGCCGCCGCGCAGCAGCTCGTCGGCGATCGCCGTCGCCAGCTCCGCGGGCGTCTGCTGACCGCGGGCGATGTCGACGGACTCGAGGCTGGCCTTGGGCCACTCCTGCTTCGCGGTCTTGATCATCGCCGGGAGCCCGGCGAGCCAGGCCCGCGTGCCCGCGCAGGGCTCGAGGCCAAAGCCGCCGCCAGTGTCCTGGACCGTGACGAGCAGGCCGCCGTCGTCGGCGAAGCGCGGGCCGAGCACGCGCGCGAGGGCGAAGGCCTCGCGGTTGATCGCCAGGGCCTGGGCCTCGTCGGCGACCTCGCGCAGGCCGCCGAGGTAGACCACGGCGGTGGCGGCCTCGAACTGCGCGAGCGCGCCCGCGTCGACGCAGCGCGCCCGCAGCCCGCGAGACTCGAGCTCGCGGACGAGGGCCGCACCGATCGTCGGCTCGCCCGTGACGAGCACGCCGCCGGGTCCGTGCAGGCCCGGCTTGGCCAGGCCGACGGCCGGCGCGGGCGCGAGGTCGAGGACGTAGCGGCCGAGGCTCGGCGCTGTTACCTCGGGCGCGCTCGCCTCGACCGGCGCGCTCGCCTCGACCGGCGCGGCCGAGGCTCCGCCCATCAGGCTGCGCATGTACTCGACGATCTCGCCCAGCGTCCGCAGCGAGCCCATGTGCCCAGCGTCCACCGGCGGCAGGCCCGGCGCTTGATCCTGCACCGCTGCCAGGATCTCCACCCGCTTGATCGAGTCGATCCCGAGCTCCGCCTCCATGTCCATCCCGAGCTCCAGCATCGACTCCGGGTAGCCCGTCTTCTCCGCCACCACCGTCAGCA
>JAGQJE010000339.1 GCA_020430775.1 Myxococcales bacterium | reverse complement strand
GCCGGCCAGCAGCGAGGCGGGCGCATCGGCGAGCGCGAGCGGCGCGCCGAAGCACAGGAGCGCCGCCGCGACGAGCGCCGCGAGAGTCTGGGCTTTGAGAGCGGTTCGCATGAGGCGTCCTCGAATCCGTCCGCGATGGGTGGCCAGCGAGACGTGGTGGCCGATCCTGCCTGTAAGAGTCCCCTCGACAGGAATCGTTACAGACCAACGCAAGTATCGGGCCAGGTGTGGACGATCCAGTTCACAGGGTATTCGAGGCGAAAAAGCGCTGCAAGGGCGGGGCCCTGTGAACTGTGCACCACAGATCGACGCCGTAGTGTGACTCACACTCACACTCGGGCGCACCCCGGCCGTGCCTGGACGCGCGCGCGCGTCCCGCGCCGAGCGTGCCGTCCTACGCCACACGCTCCGGTCGCCGCGGTAGAGTGCACCCGATGAAGATCCTCCATGCCGTGACCGGTGCGTGGGCCGGCGACCGGACGACCCCACTCCGCCAGGGTGCGATGTTGCTCGTCCTGGCTTCGCTCGGTGTGGTGTGCGCGCGGCCCGGCGGCGCCCTCGCCCAGCGCTCGACCTCCGCGAGCGCCGCGCCGTCGAGCCCATCGGGCGCTTCGGGGACCGACGCCGCGCCACCGGCGCCCAAGCCGTCGGCGGTCGTCGCCCGGTTCCGCGGTCCCCTCGGCGCGCGCGCGCGCGTCTACGCCGAGCGCGCGCTGCGCGGCCGGCTCGCGCTACGTTCCTTCTCGGAAACGCGCCGCGCGGCCAAGCAGCTCGGCGTGAGCCTCGACAACGCGCCGGGGCGCTCGCTGGTGGCGACCGATCGCGGCATCGATCTCTTCGTCCTCGGGCGCGTGCGCGGACGCGGCCGACACGCGAAGACCGAGATCGTGGTCGAGCGCGCGGACGGCCGGCAGCTCGCCAAGGTCGTGACCGGCGCCCCGACCTCGCAAGCCCGCATCCGCAAAGCGGCCCGCCGCGCCCTCGACGAAGCCCTCGAGGCCCGCGAGAAGATCCAGCGTGAAGCCGCCCTGCTCACCCCCCCGCCCCCG
>JAGQJE010000338.1 GCA_020430775.1 Myxococcales bacterium | reverse complement strand
CGGCCGCGTGGTCTTCGCGCGCGTCCGCGGCGAGCGCGGCCGACGCCAGCGCCTCGCGCACGACGCGGTCGGTCGGATCGTCGAGCAGCGCCTGCGTGTAGGCGTCGCAGGCGAGCTTCGGGGCGCCGAGGTGCTCGGCGTAGAGCGCCCCGAGCCGCGCGGCGAGCCCGCCCTCGCCCTCGCCCGCCTCGAGCCGTCGCGCCCAGACGTCGGCGAGCGGCGCATACGCCCGGAGCCGCTCGTAGGCCGGCTCGAGCGAGCGCCCCACCCGCAGCGCGCGCGCGCTGTCCGGCGCAGGCTCGCCCGCGGCGACGGCCTCGAGCCCCGCGATCGCGCCCTCGTTCACCGGGTCGATCGCGAGCGCGGCGTCGTATTGCTCGATCGCCTCGTCGGGCCGCCCGAGGTGCTCGTGGCAAACGCCCCCGAGGCGCACACCGAGCGTGAGCCGCGGGTCTTCCGACGGGTCGGTGTCGTCCGGCGTCTCGGTCTGCGCAGCCTCGAGCCGCCGGCGCAGCACGGCTTCCAGCTCGTCCCAGCGGCCGAGGCGAGCGTCCAGCCTATCGAGCGCGGCGAGCGCCTCTGGATCCGCGGGCGCCTCCTCGAGCACGGCCCGAAAGCGCGCCGCGGCCGCCTCGTCGTCCCCGAGCACGTCCTCTTCGAGCTGCGCCACCTCGAAGCGCAGCGCGCGGGCGTCGGCGGTGGTCGGCGCGCGCTCGATGCGGTGGTCGTAGAGCGCCCGGAGCCCCTCGGTCTGCCCCGTCGCGCGGTAGAGCCCGTCGAGCAGCGTGATCGTGCGCGCGTCATCCGGCGCGGTGCGCAGCGCCCCCTCGAGCGCGGTGATCGCCTCGGCGGGCCGCCCGAGGTGCTCCGCCGTGACGGCGGCGATGCGGCGGCGCAGCAGGAGCGGCTCCTCGACCTCGGGCCCGACGCCAGCGACGCGCTCGTCGCGATCGGCCTTTGGAGGCCCGCTGCCGTCCGGGATGGTGTCGCGGGGGACCTCCGTCTCCGCGAGGTCGTCGAGCCGCGCCTGGTAGAGCGCGACGAGCGCTTCGTGCGCGCCGGCCGCCGCGGCGGCTGCTTCGAGGCCCTCTCGCCGAGCCGGGTTCGACGGGTCGAGGCGGTACGCCGCCGCCGCCGCGTCGAACGCGCGCGGTGCATCGTGAAGACGCGTGAGCGCGACCTCGCGGACGCGGTCGAGCGCGGCTCCGCGAGCGTCGTCGTCCCGCTCCGGGTCGTTCGCGAGCGCGTCGAGCGTGTCGGCCAGATCGTCCCAGCGCTCGGCCCGCTCGTACACGCGGGCGAGCGCGTCGAGCGTCGCCGGATCGGCGGGCTTCGCCTGCCTCGCGCGCTCGTACGCGACGATGGCGCGGCGGGGATCGGCCAGCGCGTCCTCGCACAGCGCGCCGAGGCGCGTGGCGATGTCGGCGCGGCCCTCGGCACCGTCCGCGTGGGCGAACGCCGCCTCGAGCGCCGCCGCGTGACCCTCGGGATCGGCGCCGCTCGCGTAGAGCGCGTCGATCCCGCCGGCATCGCCCGCCTCGATCAGCGCCTCCCGCAGCGCGGTCGCCGCGGCCGCGTCGTCCGGCGCCAGCTCGAGCCGCGCGCGCAAGGTCCGCGACGCCGCCGCCGGGTCTTTGAGGTGGTCGACCTGGATGTCGCCGAGGCGCGAGAGCAACCCCGCACGCTCGATCGGGTCGTTCGCTTCCGCGGCGCGGCGCTCGAGGGCGTGCGCGAGGCTCTCCCAGTCCTGCTCGCGCTCGCCGAGCCGCTCGAGGGACTCGAGGGCTTCGGCCGAGATACCCGCGGGGACGGGCTCGCCCTGCCCCGGCGCGTCCGCGAGCGCGACGATCGAGCGGTAGAGCGCGAGCGCCTTCGGCGCGTCGTGCAGGCGCTTCGAGGCGAGCTTCGCCATCTCGAGCCACGTCGCGGCGCGCGCAGCGTCGTCCTCGGCGCGCTCGGCCTTGCGCTCGAGCAGCGCGTAGAGCGGCCGGAACGCGCGGCGCCGGCCGTAGAGCGCTTCGAGCTGACGCGAGGCGTCGGGGTGATCGGGATCGATCGCGATCGCGGCCTCGAGCGGCGCGAGGGCGCGGTTGTCGTTGTGAAAGCGCTCGCGCCACAGCGCCGCGACCTCGAGGTACAGCCGCACCTTGTCGGCGGGCTCGGTCGCGCGCTCCGCCAGCTCCTCGAGCACCGCGATGCGCTCGCTGTGGCGGCCTTGCTCGGCGTAGCTGCGATCGAGCCGCGCGAGGGACGCGTCGTCGAGCGTCGCGGGCGGCCGGCGCTCGAGCGCGGACAGCGCACCCGCGCTGAGCTCCGGGAGGTCGGCGCGCTCGGCGACCCCCGCGAGCTCCGCCGCGAGCGCCTCGGCGCGGTCCGGCGCCGGCTCCGCCGCCAGCGCCGCGTCGAGCACCTGCGCCCACGCGGCCGGGTCCGTCTCCGCGAGCCGACCACGGTAGAACGACAGCACGGCCGCGTGCGCCGGCGCGAGCGCGCGGAGCTGCTCGAAGAAGGGCGCCGCGTCGTCCGGGGCGCCGCGTTCGTGATAGTGGACCATCGCCACCTGCAGGAGCAGCGCCTGGCGCTCGTCCGCCGCGGTGGCCGCCTGCAGCGCCCGCTCGTAGATGCGCGCGATCGCGTCGTGGTCGGCCCGCTCGCCGTAGGCCTCGACGAGCCAGCTCAGCGCCGCGGGATCCCCCGGCGCCGCCTCGAGCACGCGCTCATGGTGCGCGTCGACGTTCGCGCGGGCCTCGCGCGCGCCCGCCTCGTCGCCGAGCGCCTCGTCGAGCAGCCGCGCGAGCTTGGCGTAGAGCGCCGCAGCGCGCTTCGGGTCGTCCTCGCTGACGAGCGCCGCCTGCAGCTCGAGGAGCAGCGCCGTCGCCCCATGCTCCCCTCGCGCCCCGTGGCCGGCGCGGGCCTCCTCGATCGAGCGCGCGAGCGCTTGCTTCGTCGACGCCCCCTCGCCGCCGTCCGCCCCCCCCGCGGCCGCGAGCGCGTCCTCGACGCACGCGCGCAACCCCTGCGCCGCGGCGCGGTCGTCCGGATCGTCTCGCAACATCGCGAGGTAGTTCGCGGCGGTCGGCTGCGGCATCGGAGCTCCCTCACCCACGGTAGCGGTTAGATGCGCCCGCCGTCACGGTTGCAGCGCGTCGCGAGCGCGCAGTCTCGCCCGGCGCACGGGCTATTGCTTGACATAGAGCGCGCCCGCCCACGTCAGCGCCCCGTACGTCACGAGACCGATCCCGAGGTGCACGGTCGCGAGCGCTCTGAGGCCGCGGTAGTGGTTGGCGCGGTCGAACCCAAAGTGCTCGGCGTTCGCGACGAACACGCCGAGCAGGAGCTGCGCGATCATCCCGCTCAGGTGCACCCAGCGGAGCCTCTTGTGGAGCCGCAGCCGCTTCGCGAACGCGCTGTTCCCCTCGTCGAGGTGCAGCGGGTCGGGCATCGCGAGGGCGAGCCCGTAGGTCGTGAAGTACAGCGCGCTCGTCACGCCGGCGGAGACCAGGTGGGGGATCGGCTGGCCGCGGCACTGCCGCTGCCCGAACACGGCGGTCCCCTTGACGCAGGGCGTGTCGCCGAGACTCGAGAACGTGCCGTAGAGGTTGTAGTACTGGATGAACCCGAGCACGACGGTGACGGTCATCGCCGACCACGTCGTGATGCCCATGATGCGGTGGACCTTCGCGAGCCGCGCGCGCTGGTCCATCTGCGCGGCGATCACCTCGGGCGGCAGGGCCGCGGCGGCCTGCACCGCGGCGACCTCGGCCGGCGCCGTGCCGGCCCACGGCGCGTCGACCCGCTGCGCGGCGACCAGCACCTCGGCGGGCAGCGTCAGGACGTCCGGGCTCACGTGGAGCGAGAAGCCGAACAGCGGCGTCGCGAGCGCCAGCGCGGTCCATACGGGCATGGCGCGAGTATCCACGACCCCTTCCCCCCTTGCCAAGACCCCCCGGTCGGCTGCAGATGGACGGTGCGGGTGCGGCCTCGCACCGCGCGCCGCAGGACCCATGAGCGAGCCGATGGACCGAGCCCCCCGCCCCCAAGCCCCCGCGCAGCGCAAGCAGGTCCAGCTCGACCCCGGCTTGCAGCAGCGGCTGCTCGACAAGATGCGCGAAGAGCAGGCCGCGGCCATCCGCCGCCGCGAGCTGACGAACTACGTCGTCATCCCGCTCACCGTGGTGCTCATCGTGGCGGGCGCGCTGCTGTCGTTTTCGGACAACATGGGCGTCGCGATCCTCGCCAACTTCCTCGCGACCACGCTCCTCTACGTGCTGTGGCGCGTAAACCGCAAGAAGATCCGCGCCTGGCTCGGCCTGTCCTGACGCCGTCTCGTTTCGCGCCGCCGGTGCGCCGAACGTCCGGCAGCGGCCGGCAGCCCGCGAGAAGCACTAGAAGAACACGCTCTCGCGCGCGTCGAGGCCCTCCTGGAGCATCGCCTCGATCGCGGTCTTCACGACCCACACGTGCTTGCCGATCTCGGCGTCGTCGTCGTCCGGGTGGCCGCTGAAGCGCATCGGTTCCCCGAAGCGCAGGTGGTACTTGGTCGGCAGCGGCGCGAGCATCCCGAAGAGGAGCTGCGGGACGATGGGGAAGGCCGGCACCCCGAGCAGCTTCGCGAGCGGCCGAACGTTCGCGATGGACGGGTACTGCTCTTCGGCGCCGATGACGGCGACCGGCACGATGGGCGTGTCCGTCTCGAGCGCGAGCCGCATGAACCCGAGGCCGAACTCCATGAGCTGATAGCGCTGATCGAAGGTCTTCACGATCCCGTGGACGCCCTCTGGGAAGGCGACGAGCGCCTGCTCCTGCTGGAGCAAGCGGCGGGCGTTCTCCGGGGAGCCGACGATCTGGCCCGTCCGCGGGAAGATGTACGAGACGAAGGGCAGCTCGGCGGTCCACTTCTCGACCGTCGTCCGCGCGAAGCGCGGCGGGTCCGCGTCGAGCATCGTCGCGGTCGCGATCATCATGCCGTCGAGCGGGAGCTGGCCCGAGTGGTTCGCGACGAGCATCACGCGGCCAGGAGGCAGCGCCTCGATCCCGGTGACCTCGGTGCGGAAATAACGCCGGTGCAGGATCGTGGTGACCGCGAGCATGTAGCGGCTCGTGTCGGGATCGAAGCCAAAGGGGTCGTGTCCAGTCTCGGACCGCACCGTCTGGATGGTCGCGATCCTCGCGTCGATGTCCTCGCCGGTCAGCTCGCTCGCGAGACGCACCGCCCGATCACCGAGGCGGCGCAGTGCGCGCGCCGACATCTGCGCGTCGACGCCGCGCGGCGCGAATCGATCTCGAAGAGCCATCGGCGTGATGTTGGAGACCCCCTACCGCTCGGTCAACCTCGCGGTGAGACCTTGCGAAACGTCCACACCGGGCAACACTGGACGAGTTACCGTGTTCGGGGAGGGGGGCGACGTCGATGCACATCAACGGGCTATGTATCAACCACGTCCGCAACGGTGACGTGACAGGAGCCTTCCTCGCGAGCCTCGGACACATGCAGGGGCACGGCTGCACCGTCGCCGCGATGGGCGTCAGCTCGGAGCCCGACGTCGCGGCGCCCTTCTATCGGGACGCCATCCCGCGGCCGCTGCTCTCGGTGGCGTACCGCACGGCGACCTTCTCGCTGCTCGCGAAGCTCGCCGAGCGGCGCTACCTCAGCGCCTTCGACGGCGAAGACGTCGCGGTGCTCTGGCCGGCGACCAGCGTCGATGTGTGGCGGGCGCTGCGGGCGCGCGGCGCGACCGTCGTCGCCGAGAAGGTCAACTCGCACGACGCCGCCGGCAAGGCGATCCTCGAGGCAGAGCGCGATCGCGCGGGCTTCGACGCGCAGTCGCCCATCACCGACGCCAACGTCGCCCACGAGCGCGAGGTGCTCGCGCTGTCGGACTTCGTCTACTGCTCGAACCCGCTCGCGCACGCCTCGCTCGTCGAGCACGGCATCCCGAGCGAGAAGATCCTCGACGTGACCTACGGGGTGCACGCAAGACACGTCCTCGACGAGGTCCCGGCGGTGCGCCACGGCCCCGACGAGCCGCTCACGGTGCTCTACGTCGGCAAGATCGGCCTGCGCAAAGGCGTGCATCGCCTAATCGAGGCGTGGCGCCGCGCGAAGCCGAACGCGCGCCTCCGCCTCGTCGGCAAGATCGAGGCGCCGATGGAGGCCTTCATCGCAGAGCACCTCGGCCGCGACGGCATCGAGCACATCCCCTTCGTCGACGACCCTCACCCGCTCTTCCGCGCCGCGGACGTGTTCGCTTGTCCGACGCTCGAGGACGGCGGCCCCATCGTGACCCTCGAGGCCTTCGCCGCCGGCCTGCCGGTGCTCGCCTCCCCCTACGCCGCCGGGTGGGTACTGAGGGACGACGTCGAGGGTCTGATCGCCGATCCCTACGACGTGGACGCCTGGGCCGAGGCGCTGACCACGCTCTGCGAAGACGCCGCGCTGCGCGACCGCCTCGGACGCGCGGCCCTCGAGCGCGCGCGCCGCTACACCTGGGACAAGGTCGGCGCCCATCGCCGGGACGTCCTCGCCGCGGCGCTCGCCGAGCGCGCCGGCACGCGCGCTTCCGGCGAGTTTCACATCACCGGACGCTGAGCGCGCTGGATAGGCCGGCGTGGCCGCGGGCGGGCAGGCGTGGGCCGCGGCCGGGCAGGTGTGGACCGCAGCCTCGCGGCAGGGGGCAAGGGAACCAAAGCGCTCGCTCCGGATCGCGGGGGCGGGCATCCTGCGCGCATGACCGACTCGTTTGACCTAGACCGCATCGGCGGGCACCGCGGCCTCAGCGCCCTCGTCGACGAGGTGCTCGGCGCGGGCGAGCACGCGCTCGACCTCTACCGCGCGGGCGCCGCGCGGCGCGCCGAGAAGAAGCTCGACCGCAGCCCCGTCACCGAGGCGGACCGCGCCGTCGAGCGGCGCCTCCGCGCGTTCCTCGAGCGGCGCTACCCCGCCGCGGCGTTCCTCGGGGAAGAGACGGGCAGCGCGTCGGGATCGGGATCGGGGTCGGGCGCGGGCGCGGGGGCGGGCGCGGGGCCGGGATCGGCAGCGCGTCGGGTCGGGAAAGCGTGTAGATCCCGGGGGGCGCCGGAGCGTCGAAACGAAAAGGACGCCGGCCGCCCCGGCGGCCCCCGCCGCCGCCGTGGACCCCGCCCGGCGGCCGCGCGGCGCGCGGCGCGG
>JAGQJE010000337.1 GCA_020430775.1 Myxococcales bacterium | reverse complement strand
TGATACCGGCGGCGTGAAACTGATCCATTCGGCAGCCTGAAACTGATCCACCCCCGACCGCGGAGCCCGCCCGTCAGGGGCGGGGCGTCCGCTGAAAGGGATGCTTCCGATGGATCAGGTTTACGTTGTGAGGCACAAGGTGCTCGTCGAGCGCCTGTCGGTGCGGCGGGTCGCCCAGGAGCTGGGGATCTCGCGGAACACGGTGCGGCGGTACGTGGAGGGCGCGCCGCCGGGCGTGCGCAAGGAGACGACGAGGCCGTCGCCGGTGAAGGACCGGGTGCGGTCGCGCGTCGCGGAGCTGCTCGAGGAAGCGAAGCACTGGACGGGCGGCAAGCAGCGGCTCACGTCGGTGCGGCTGCACGAAATCCTCCTCGGCGAGGGACAGCTCGTCGGCGAGCGCACGGTGCGCGAGCTGGTCGCCGAGTGGAAGCGCGTGCGGCGGGAAGTGTTCGTGCCGCTGACGTACAGGCCCGGTGACCTCGCCGAGGTCGACTTCTTCGAGGTCCTCGTCGACGTCGGCGGCAAGCGGCAGAAGGCGTGGATGTTCCTCATGCGGCTGATGCACTCGGGCCGCGACTTCGCATGGCTGTACGGCCGCCAGGATCAGGTCTGCTTCCTCGACGGCCACGTGCGCGCGTTCGAGCACTTCGGCGGCGTGGCGCATCGCGCGCTGTACGACAACCTCAAGCCGGCGGTGACGAAGATCCTCGTCGGCAGCGAGCGCGAGCTGTCGCTGCGGTTCGTCGCGATGGCGAACCACTACCTCCTCGAGCCGTGCTTCGCGCGCCCGGGCACCGGACACGACAAGGGCGGCGTCGAGGCCCGCGGCAAAGGCATCCGGTGGCAGCACCTCGTGCCGATCCCGTCCGGTCCGGACCTCGCGACGGTCAGTGCGCAGCTACTCGCGCGGCTCGACGCGCGGGCGGCGACGAAGCGCGACAGCGAGCGCCGCACCGTGGCCGAGCGTTTCGCCGACGAGCAGGCGAGGATGCTACCGCTGCCGCCGACGGCGTTCCGTGCCGCGGTGGTGCACCATCCACGCGTCTGGCGGCGCAGCCTCGTGCGCGTCGAGGGCGCGTTCTACTCGGTCTGGTCCGAGTGGGCGGGCCTCGATGTGCGCGCGTTCGCCGGCGCCGACACGATCGAGATCGTCGGCCCCGACGAGCGCGTCGTGATCCACCCGCGGGTGCGCCCGGGCAAGAAGCAGGTCGACTACCGCCACTACCTCCGCGAGCTGCGGAAGAAGCCGCAGGCGGTGCGGCAGGTCGCTGACGAGCTGATCCGTGACCTCGGCGAGCCGTACGCCGAGCTGTGGCGCACCCTCGTCGACGAGCACGGCCCGAAGGACGCCGCGCGTCGCTTCGCGCGCGTCCTCGGCGCGATCGTCGATCTCGGCGAGCACGTCGTCGCTGCGCGCGTGCGCGCCGCGATCGAGAACGGCGATCCGGTCCTGCTCGCGCTGCAGCCGAACGCACCGCTGCCGGTCGCGCTCTCCGTCGACGCGTTGCCGGCCGCGCTGTCGGGCCACGACGTCGAGGCGGGTCGCGCTACCGACTACGATGCGCTGCTCGGAGGTGCCTCGTGAGCCGCGCCGCGATCGTCGCGGACCTGATCCGCGTGCAGGCTCGGCAGCTCAAGATGCCCGGTCTCGCGCGCGCTTTCGAAGAGCTCGCGCGACACGCGCGCGAGGAGCACTGGTCGTTCGAGGACTACCTGCACGACATCCTCGCCGCCGAGGTCAACTCGCGCGTCGAGTCTGCGGTGAAGCAGCGCATCCGTGGCGCAGGCTTCCCGGAGACGAAGACGCTCGACGAGTTCGACTTCGCGATCGCCGAGGGCATCGCGCCGGCGAAGATCGCCGAGCTCGCGAAGGGTGACTGGATCCGCGGCGGCGAGAACGTGCTGCTCGTTGGGCCGATCGGCACCGGCAAGACGCACCTCGCGATCGCGCTCGGCATCGAGGCTGCGCGGCAGCGCCGTCGCGTCGCCTTCCATCGCGCCGCCGATCTCGTGTGCGCGCTGATCGAGGCGCGCGACGCGAAGGAGCTCGGCCGCTTCCGCCGCAGGCTCGAGCGCGTCGATCTGCTGATCGTCGACGAGCTCGGCTTCGTGCCGTTCGACCACAAGGGCGGCGAGCTGCTCTTCAACGCGCTCGCGCAGCGCCACGGCCGCCGCAGCGTGCTGATCACCTCGAACCTCGCGTTCGGCGAGTGGCCGCGCGTGTTCGGCGGCGA
>JAGQJE010000336.1 GCA_020430775.1 Myxococcales bacterium | reverse complement strand
AGGGACCGCGCCTGAGGGCGGCGCGCAGTGGAGCGATCGCGCGGTCGTCGCCGAGGCGCGCCAGCGACAGGGCCGCGGTGAACGCGACGTCGCGGTCGCGGTCGCCGAGCGCGCCGGCGAGGGCGTCGCGGACGCGCCCGGCGTCGTGGCTCGCGAGCGCCCCGCAGGCCGCTCCTCGTACGATCGCCTCGTCGTCGTCGAGGGCGCGGAGGAGCGCCGCGAGCGCCTTCGGTGCCGCCGGCGGGTCGCCCTTCGCGAGGTGCTCGAGCGCGATGACGGCGCAGTGGCGCACGACCGGCGCCGCGTCGTCGAGGGCGTCGAGGCTCGGGTCGATGGCGCGTCGCGCCGGGGCGACGCGCGGCGCCGCGGCGAGCGCTTCGGCGCGAACTCGCGGGTCGGCGTCGGCCACCGCCCGGAGGACCTCGCCGGCGTGCTCGGTCGCGTCGAGCGCGCCGAGCGCCTCGATCGCCGCGGCGCGGACCGTGGGCTCGTCGTCGGCGAGCAGGGTCTGTAGGCCGGTCAGGGCGGCGGGACGCTCCGTGGCGTCCGCCTCGCCGAGCCGGGTCGCCGCCGCCACACGAAAGCTCGGCTTGACGGCGTGGACGTCACGGAGGGCGGCGCTGAAGTGGGGGCGGAGGGGCGCGAGCAACCACATCGGACGGTCTCTAAGACAGCCGCGCGCCGGGCGGGAGGGTGTCGCCGGCCTCGACGACCCGCAGGGCGCCTGCCGCGTCCGTTGCGGCGAGGACCATCCCGCGCGACTCGAGGCCCATCATCGTGCGCGGCGCGAGGTTGGCGACGACGACGACCCGCTTGCCGACGAGGTCTGCGGCGGCGTAGTGCGCGGCGAGCCCGGCGAGCACCTGGCGCGGCGCGCCCTCGCCGAGATCGATCATCAAGCGGAAGAGCTTCGCGCTCTTCGGGACCTTCTCGGCCGTGCGCACGTGCCCGACGCGCAGGTCGACCTTGGCGAAGTCGTCGAAGGCGATGGCTGGCGCGATCGGCGCGGCGGGCGCCGCGGGTGTCGCAGCCGCCGTCGCGGCGGGAGCTGCCGGCTTCGATGGCGGCGCGGCGGGGGGCGGCTTCCGGTCGTCGGTCGGGACGAGCCGCGCGAGCAGCTCGGCCTCCTGCTCCGGGGTGAAGCGCGGAAAGAGCGGCGCGCCGGGCGCGACCTTCGTCCCGGCCGAGAGCGCGCCGAAGGTCGACGGCCACAGGTCCTCGTCCGGCGCGCAGCGCACCGGACCGACGCCGAGCTGCGCCCGGAGCGCGTCGCACTTGTCGGGCAGGATCGGCCACAGCGTGAGCGAGAGCCACCGGAGCGACTCGAGCACCACGTAGGAGACCTGTTGCAAGCGCGTCGTCTCGCCTGCCTTCGCGAGCTTCCACGGCGCGGTGGTGTCGACGTATCGGTTCGCCGCGCCGACCAGCTCCCAGATCGCGTCGAGCGCGCGGTGAAACGCGCCGTCCTCGATGTGGCCCGCGGCGGCGGCCGCGGCGCGCTGCGCCTCGTCGATGAGCGCGCGGTCGAGCGGAAGGAGGGCGTCGAGATCGATCCGCGGCACCACTCCGCCGAGGTGCTTCGCGACGATGCTCGACACGAGGCGGTTCAGGAGGTTGCCGAGCCCGTTGCCGAGCTCGCCGTGGTAGCGCGACAGGAGGTTTTGGTGGCTGAAGTCGCCGTCCTGACCAAACGCGACCTCGCGCATGAAGTAGTACCGCAGGACGTCGGCGCCGAACGCCTCGATGAGCGGCCCCGGGGGCAGGAAGTTGCCGAGGCCCTTCGACATCTTCTCGCCGTTGACGGTGAGCCAGCCGTGCGCCCACACGCGCGTCGGCACGCGCAGCCTCGCGCTCAGCAAGAACGCCGGCCAGTACACCGCGTGAAATCGCAGGATGTCCTTGCCGACGATGTGCACGATCTCCGCGTCGTCGCCCCAGAAGCGGTCGTAGAGCGGGGCCTCGCCCGCGGGCGCGGGGCCGCCGAGCGCGCTGATGTAGTTCGTGAGCGCGTCGAGCCAGACGTACATGACGTGCGCGTCGTTGCCCGGGACCGGCACGCCCCAGCGGAAGCTCGTGCGCGACACCGAGAGGTCGCGGAGCCCCTCGCGCACGAACGCCTTGACCTCGTTGAAGCGGGCCACCGGTTGCACGAAGCGCGGGTTCGCCTCGTAGAACGCCAGCAGCGGCTCGGTGAAGCGGCTCAGGCGAAAGAAGTAGCTCTCTTCCTGGATGCGCTCGACGGGGCGCTTGTGCTGCGGGCAGAGGTTGCCGGGGAGCAGCTCTTTTTCCGTCTTGAACGACTCGCAGCCGACGCAGTACCAGTCTTCGTAGTGGCCGAGGTAGATGTCGCCCGCGTCCTCGAGCCGCCTCCACAGCCGCTGCGCGCGCTCCTTGTGGCGCGGCTCGGTCGTGCGGATGAAGTCGTCGTGCTCGCAGCGCGCCTGCCGCCAGGCGCTCTCGAAGGGCTCGGCCATCTGGTCGACGAAGGCCTGCGGCGCCATGCCGAGCTCGGTCGCGCGCCGCTCGATCTTGAGCCCGTGCTCGTCGAGGCCCGTCAGAAAGTACGTCGGCCGGCCCCGCACGCGCGCGTAGCGCGACCACACGTCCGCCGCGACCGTCGAGTACGCGTGGCCGATGTGGGGCTTGTCGTTGACGTAGTAGATCGGGGTCGTGACGTAGAACGGCTGCATCGGGGCCTCTTCGATGCCGAGCGTAGTGGACCACCGCTCGGACGCCACCGCGCGCCGGCGGGTCAGCGTGCGCCGCTGCCGCCGCGCATCAAGCGCGTCACGCCTTCACCGAGGCCCGCGAGGGTGAGCGGATACATGTCGAAGACCCGCCGGACGTACTCGATGGTGTTGCCGGTCCAGTGTCGTCGCGGCTCGGGGTTCAGCCAGATGCTGTGCGGGAAGTGCTGCTGCAGGAGCATCAGCCAGGCGATGCCCTCGACGCCGCGGTCGTCGCCGAGGTCGAGCGAGCCGCCCGGCGCCATCAGCTCGTACGGCGCCATGAGCGCGTCGCCCACCATGATGAGCTTGTAGTGGTTGCCGAGCTCGTGCATCAGGTCGCGCACCCGGACCGGTTTGTCGAAGCGCTCGGTCGCGTAGACGTGGCCGTAGATGCAGTTGTGGAAGTAGTAGGTCCGCAGCTCCTTGAAGTGCGTCGACTTGTTCGCCGCGCTGAACAGGCGGGAGCAGAGGTGAACGTAGGGGTCCATCGATCCGCCGACGTCCATCATCAGCACGAGGCGGGTGTTCGAGCGCCTCGGCGGCTGCACGACCACCTCGAGCTCGCCGGCGTTCTTGGCGGTCGCCTCGATCGTGCCGTCGAGGTCGAGCTCCCGCTCGCCGCCGAGGCGCGCGAAGGTGCGCAGCTTGCGGAGCGCCACCTGCATCTGCCGAACGTCGAGGGTCAGGTCCTCGCGGTAGCCCTTGTAGAGGCGGGCGTCGGCGACGCGCACCGCGCTCCGGCCACCGCCCGGACCGCCGACGCGGATGCCCTTCGGGGCGTTGCCGCTGTGGCCGAAGGGCGAGGTCCCGCCCGTGCCGATCCACTTGGTGCCCCCGTCGTGCCGCTCGGTCTGCTCGGCGAGGCGCTCGCGGAAGAGCCGCTCGAGCTCGTCCACGTCGAGCCCCTCGATCCACTCGCGCTGCTCGTCGCTCAGCTCGGCCACCTCGTCGCGAGCGTCGCGCAGCCAATCGAGCAGCTCGTCGTGCAGCTTGATGCTGTCGATCTCGACGCCCTTGAAGAACGCGGAGAAGGCCTCGTCGAAGGGGTCGAGGTGCGCCTCGGTGTGGACCATCAGCGCGCGCGCGACGTAGTAGAACCCGTCGAGCGAGCTGTCGTGCAGCCCCGCCTCGAGCGCCCGGGCGAGCGCGAGCACCTCGCCGGTGCCGACGGGCACCTTGCGGCGGCGGAGCTCGAAGAGGAACGGAACGAGCACGACGGGCCCCCCTTTAGCTGCGCCAGCGCCGGCCGCCCGCGAGCTGATCGGCGTAGGCGACGAGATCCTGCTCTTTCTTCAGGAGCGTGCCCAGGAAGGGCAGCTTCGCCTCGAGCTTGACCTCGCCGATGCCGGCGCGCCGCAGCACCGCGATCCAGTCGACCAGCTCGCTCGTGCTGGGGCGCTTGCGCAGCCTGCTCATGTCGCGGATGGCGTAGAACGCCTCGAGCGCTTGGTCGCTGAGCGACGCCTCGAGGTCCGGGTGGTGGACGCGGACGATCTGCTCCATCAGCTCCCGCGTCGGGAAGTCGATGAAGTGGAACACGCAGCGCCTCAGGAACGCGTCGGGCAGCTCCTTTTCGGCGTTGGACGTGATGATCACGACCGGGCGGTGCTCCGCGACGATCTCCTGCTGCGTCTCGTCGATGAAGAAGCGCATCCGGTCGAGCTCGTTCAGCAGGTCGTTCGGGAACTCGACGTCGGCTTTGTCCACCTCGTCGATTAACAGGACCGCGCGCTCGGTGGACGCGAACGCCTTCCCCATCGGCCCGAGCTTGATGTACTGGCGGATGTCGTCGATGTCGTGGTCGCCGAAGCGCGAGTCGTACAGCCGCTGCACGGTGTCGTAGACGTAGAGCCCGTCCTGCGCGCGCGTCGTGCTCTTCACGTTCCAGCGGATGAGCGGCATCGCGAGCGCTTCGGCGATGGCCTCGGCGAGCAGGGTCTTGCCGGTGCCCGGCTCACCGCGGACGAGCAGCGGCCGCTCGAGCACGAGCGCGCAGTTGACCGACGCCTCGAGGCCCTCGTTCGTGAGATACGTCGGTGTCCCGTGAAAGCGGGGGAAGTCTGCGCTCATCGATGTGCTCCAGGTCAGTCGTCTCGCCGCGCGCGGCCCGGCGGTGGTCGGGGGCGCGCGCGGGCCCGAGGTGGTCGCTCGGTCGGTGGGCGGTCCGGATGATCCGCCCCCGCCGGGGGGCTCCCATCGTAGCAGGCGGCGTGGTCCGCGCACCCGGCGAGGCGGGCGGATCGCGCGGGGGCGAAGGGCGCAGCGCTGCGCCGCGTCCGTGCCGGCGGGGACGTCCGAAGGTCGGGTCCTTGGCGCTAAAACCGCGACTGCGCTAGACCGTCAGGCGTGGACGACGCCGGAGACCTGCCGCTCAAGGCGGACGTGGCGAGGGCCCTCCTCGTGAACGGCACCGTGTTCGTGCACCTGGACCCCCGGGCGCCCGGCGTGGTCGTCCCGCCGTGGTACCGGGACCAGGCGCAGCTCGTCCTGCAGGTGGGGCTCGACATGGCGGTCCCCATTCCGGACCTCCGTGTGAGCGACGAGGGGCTGTGGGCGACGCTCTCGTTCAACCGCACCCCGTACGCCTGCGAGGTCCCCTGGGAGGCGGTCTTCGCGATGACGGGCGAGGACGCGCGCGGGATGGTCTGGCCCGACGACGTGCCGGCGGAGATCCTCGTCGAGGTGGAGCGCGAGGCGGGTCGGGCTGCGCCCGCGCCGCTCGAAACAGAGGACGACGATGACGACGACGACGGCGCACCGAGCGATCACAACGTCGTCTCGCTCTACCCGGGGGTGAGCAGCGCGCTCGCGGAAGCCGCCGGGCGGACGGCTTCGCCGTGCAGCGATGACGGCCCGGCCGAGCGGAGCGAAGAGACGACCACCACCCCCGGCCGTCCGTCCGAAAAGACCCGGACGCTCCCGCCCTACCTCCGGGTCGTCAAGTAGCTCCCGCGCGCGCCGGCACCGCCGTCCTGATGGCTGGCGGTCTGGGACCCGGCTCGATGGCGCTCGCCGCGTCCGTCGTCGGCGGCCGCGCGTTGGTCGTGCGGTGGGCCCGCGCGCAAAAGCCCGACGCCCTGCCGCGCGAGGAGGGTGCGAGGCAGGGCGTCGGGACACGTACAAGAGGAGAGTCAGGCGGATTGCATGCGTTGGGGAGGAGAGGAGGGGAGAGGAAGCATCCGCCTTATGGGTGATTAGAAGTGTCGGGAAGATCACACTCGAAGTCAAGGTTTGCGAGCATGTTTAACACGCTCCGCTCCAAAAAGAGACCGGCTCGCTGGCCGTTCGACCACGGTAGACGGACGGAGCGCGCTCATTTCGGCGGCGTCGTCCGCGGCGGTCGCTTGAGGCCGTACTTTTCCATCTTGTAGATCAGCGCGCGGCGGCTGATGCCGAGCCGTCGCGCGGCGTGGGTCTGGTTGTGGTTGCTATCCGCGAGCGCCTTCACGATCGCGTCGCGCTCGACGCTGTCGACGTGCTCGCGCAGCTTGCCCTTCGAGGCGCTCACCGGCATCGGCTCGTTCGGCAGGTGCTCGGCGAGGATCTCCCCGGAGCCGGCGATGCGCACCGCCCGCTCGATCGCGTTGCGCAGCTCGAGGACGTTCCCGGGCCACGGGTAGCTGCGCAGCCGGGCGACCGCGCCCGGGGAGAAGGGGACGGGGCGCGGGATGCCCGCGTGCTCCGCGAAGTGGGTCGCGAGCGGCACGATGTCGTCAGGGCGACTGCGCAGCGGCGGGATCTCGAGGACGTCGGCGCTCAGTTGCTCGTAGAGCGTCGGGTCGAACGCGCCGCGCTCGACGAGGCCGCCGATGGCGCGCTGGGTGGTCGAGACAACGCGGAAGGCGCCGGGGTGCCTCGTGAGGAGCTCGCGGAGCCGCGCCTGGCCGTCCGTCGAGAGGTCGCCCACCTCGTCGAGGAAGAGCGTGCCGCCGGTCGCCCCGAGCGCGGCCGGCTCGACCGCGCCGCGCTCGTCGCCGAGCGCCGCGTCCATCGCCTCGGTCTCGTATAGCCCCGCGCACATCACGGACACGAACGGCCCGCCCGGCGTCCGCCCGCGCTCGTGCAGCAGCCGCGCAAAGCGGCTCTTGCCCGTCGAGATCTCGCCGGTGAGCAGGACCGACGTCGACTTCGGCGCGAGCGCTTCGACCGCGCGCACGATCTCCTGTGAGGTCTCGTCGTGCATCGCCGGCGCCGGGGGGAACGCCTCCTGCGCCGGCGGGCTCGCGATGCCGCCGCCTTCGCGCATGGCCTGCGTGAGCGCCGCGCAGGCCGCCGCCATCAGGCGCTCGGGGTTGTCTCCGTCCTCTGGCGCCACCGCGAGTCCCACCGCGGTGTCGAGGCGATGCAGGACACGGTCGAGCACGCCGACCGCCGTCTCGAGGTCCGTGTCCGGCAGCAGCAGCTCCGGGGCGTCGGGGGCGTAGGTGCCGACGACATCGCCGGCGCGGAACGCCTCGATGGCGGCCGCGGCGACGTTCGCGCCTTCCCCTGGGCGCGCCTGCACCATGGCGAGCGCGGTCGGGCGCCCGCCGCGGGCCGCGCGGGCCATCTCTTCGTACAGCCGCTCGCGAAACTCTGGGTGCGTGAACGTGCGCCGCCCCACCGCGGTGAGCGGCACAGGGACGCCGACGACGAGCTGCGCCGGGCCGACGGTGATCTCCTCGCCTGGGTGGATCGCCACGCTGTGCTCGGCGAGGCGCCCGGCGTGGTAGACGGGCGCGTCCGGGCGCACCTCGAGCGTGATCTCGGGGTCGCTCCACGCGATGGCGCAGTGCGACGGCTCGACCGAGGGATCGTCGAGGCGAATGTCCGCAGACGGCGACGAGCCGACGCGGGCGGGCGCGCCGTCGACGAGGTCGACGACCCAGGTGCGCTCTCCGAACGAGACGACGACGAAGGGCGGCGCCTCATCGGGCGCGTCGCTCGCGCCCGCTGGCACCAGGCCGCTCTGCGGGCGAGCGCGCTCCTGTTCGTGGGTGTCTCGCGCTTCGTCCGTCGCGTTGGGATCGCTCATGGGCTGCGGAGTATGTGGTTGAACGGTGCACAGCGTCCAGTGGGCGCCCCCGGCGGAGCGGCGCGGTCACGGGGTTGGGAGCGGGAGCGGGAGCGGGGACGGGGTCGGAGACGGGGTCGGAGACGGGGTCGGGCGCGGGGACGGGGTCGGAGTCGGGAGCGGGTTCAGGTTCGGGATCGGGCACGGGGTCGGGGACGAGGTCGGGGTCGATTCGTGGGAAGCAACTCCTCAGGCCGGCTACGGCCCACTACATGATGTGGTCGACGACGGTCGGTGGCCACGAGATGTTGTGGTGCCTACCGTCGACATCGAGTTGCTTCCCACGAATCGGGGTCGGGATCGGGACCGGAGACGGGGTCGGGCGTGGGCGTGGGGCGGGGCGATCTACTCTCGGAACGTATCGGACGGAGGCGTAGTAGGCTGCGGTCGATGAGCGGACGGGTCGCCGAGGAGTCTGGGCGCGTGTCGAGGTCGGCGCCGCGGGCTTGGGTCCTCGCCATCGTCCTGTGGTCGGCGGCGCAGGTCGCGCTGTGGTGGCTCCCGGTCGGAGCGGCGGGAGGCGCGCTCGCCGTCGGGCTCGCGGTCGCCTGCGTCGTGGGCGCCGTCCTGACGGTCGCCTCGCTCGCGCCTGGGCACCTCGGGCGTGTGTGGTGGGCCGTCGTCGTCGCGCTCGGGCTGCTCGGGCTGGTGTGGCTCACGCCGCACGACGAGACCGACCCCTTCGCGGCCATGTCGGTGTTCTTCGCGCTGCTCGTCGTCGGCACGGGCGTCGGCGCCGCGATCGGCGCTCGCATCGAGCACGCGGGGCACCTGCTCATCGTCGCGTACGTGTCGTGCATCGCGGACCTGTACAGCGTGTTCACGCCGTCGGCGCCGAGCGCACACGTCGCGAAGAGCGAGGCGCTGCTCTCGGTCGTCGCGCTGCCGTGGCCCATCCTGGGGACGAGGACCTTCGTGCCGTTGCTCGGGATCGGCGACGTGGTGCTGACCGCGCTCTACTTGGCGGCGGCGCGTCACCTCGGCCTCGGCGTGCGCAAGACGGTCGCCGCGTTTGCGCTCGCGTACGCCCTCACCTTCGGGGCGGTCGCGCTGCTCGGACAGGCGTTGCCGGCGCTCCCGCTCCTCGCCGTGGCCTTCGTCGCGGTGCACCCGGCCGTGTGGCGCCTGCGGCCCGAAGACCGCCGCCCCGCGCTCGTCGGCGTGGTCATCACCACGGCCGTCTTCGTCGCGCTCGCGTTCAAGTAGCGGCGCGCACCGCGGCCGCGCGTGCGGCGGCTCAGCCCCGCGCGCCGTAGCTCGCGAGCAGGGTCTTCTCCCCCGCGAGCACGTCGGTCGCCGAGGCGGTGGCGGGCGAGGCGAAGCGCGCGCGGCCGGCAGGCTCGATCTGCTCGGACGCGAGCGCGGTGATCGCGGCCGCCGGCGCGAGCAACGCGGTCGACTGGTGCGGGTGCCGCGCCGCGACCGCCGCGATGGCGTCCGGGAGTGTCCGCACGCCGAGCGCGCCGACCTCGGCGCCGAGCCGGTCGCCGAGCGCGTCCCGGAGCGCGCCGGCGCCGTCGAGGGCATACGCCCGCTCGATGCCGTGCGTCGCGTCGGCCGTGATCGGATCGCGCGCTACTGCCGAAGCGTCGCCGGCATCCGCGAGCAGCCGCACGACCGTGTGTCCCTCGGGCGGCGCCGACTCGCCCGGCGGCCGCGCCACCCCGAGCCGCGCGAGGTGCAGCGCGTCGTTGTACGCGCGGAGCACGATGTCGTCCGGGCCCACCGACAGCTCGGTGATCGCGGTGTTCAGCATGTGGCCGACCGCGCGCGACCACCGGCCGCGGACGCCGAGGAGGGCGCCGAGCACGGTCGCGAGGATGCCGCCGTGGCTGACCACGACCCCGGTCTGCCCGGGCCGGAGCCGCGCCCGGACCGCGGCCAGCGCCTGGGCGCCGCGCGCGCCGACCATGAGCCACGACTCGCCGTCGGCGCCGATGCGAACCGGCTCGCCGCGCCGCAGCGCCTCGACCTCGCCCGCGAACTCGGCGAGCACCTCGGCGCGGGTCTTGCCCTCCCACTGGCCGACGTCGATCTCGCGCCACAGCGGGTCGACCTCGACGGCGTCTCCGAACGCTGCGCGCGCGGTCTCGGACGCCCGTCGCAGATCCGAGCAGACGACGAGGTCCGGCTGGAGGCCTACGCGGGCGATCCGCTCGGCGAGGGCGCGGGCCTGCGACTTGCCGCGCTCACTGAGCGGGGAGTCTCCCTGGCCTTGCCAGCGCCCGCCGATGTTCGCCTCGGACTCGGCGTGGCGGACGAGGACGAGCCGGACCGCGTCGCGCTCGCCCGGGGAGTCGAGTGGCCCTCCCGGAGCGGTCACTTGCGGCCTTTGCCCGCTTCCTTTGGGGCTGCTTCACGCCGCTGGATGACCTCGTCGATGATGCCGTACTCCTGTGCCTTCTGCGCCGACATGAAGTTGTCTCGCTCGGTGTCGCGCTCGATCTGTTCGACCGGCTGGCCGCTGTGCGCCGCCATGATCGCGTTCAGGCGCTGCTTCTGCGCGAGGATCTCCTTGGCGTGGATCTCGATGTCCGTCGCCTGCCCGCGGTAGCCGCCGAGCGGCTGGTGGATCATCACGCGGCTGTGGGGGAGGGCGCGCCGGCGCCCCTCGGCCCCTGCCATGAGCAGCAGGGCGCCCATCGACGCGGCCTGGCCGAGGCACACCGTGGCGACCGGCGGCCGCACGTACTGCATGGTGTCGTAGATGGCGAGCCCCGCGGTCACCATGCCGCCCGGGCTGTTGATGTAGAGGGTGATCTCTTTGTCGGGGTCCTCACCCTCGAGGTACAGGAACTGCGCGATGATGGTGTTGGCGACGGTGTCGTCGATGGCCGTCCCGAGAAAGACGATGCGGTCCTTCAAAAGCCGGCTGTAGATGTCCCACGGGCGTTCGCCCCGGTGGGTGGTCTCGACGACGGTGATGGCGCGCGGCGGCTCGTGGCGGTGCATGGCGCGACCTTACTCTACGGGAGGCGGACTTCAACGCACGAGCGCCCCCGTCGTGGCGGCCGACGATCAGAACGAGCGGATCTCGAAGCGACAGGCGAAGGTCACTCGGGTCGCGACGCGGCGGCCGTCTGGCCCGACCGGCGGCTGCCACCGCCCCGCCTGCCGGAGCGTGGCGAGGCAGGCACCCCCGAAGTCGTACTGGCGTGGACGCTCCGACAGGACGCGGAGGTCCCGGATGGTCCCGTCCGCGCCGACCGTCAGGCGCACGTCGCTCCGGCCCGTGACGCCTTCTCGCTTCGCGCGACGCGGGTAGTGCTGCTCGAGCAGCGTGCGGAGCAGCCGCTGGCTCGGGGGCTGAGGCGCGCGGGAGAGGTCTCCGACCGGCAGGATCGGCGTGTCGCCCTCGCCGTCGATCGCGCCCCCGGGGACACCCTCGCGGCTTCGGCCGGTGACCGCCGCGTTCGGGTTGCCGATGGGTCCGGCCCGGTCGCGCCCGGTCCCGGCGGCGACCGCCCACGCGCTCTGGCCGCCCTTGTTCGTCAGGACGACGTTGTCGAAGGGGACAGGGGTCTCGGCAGCCTTCGGAGGGCGAGGGGGCGGCTCCTTCGGCGCGGCTCGTGCCGTGGGCCTCGTGCGGATGGGCGTCGGCCGGATCGGCTGCGGCGGCTGCTCAGGCTCGGGCGCCGGCGGCTCGGGCTCGGGCTCGGGCGTCGGCGGCTCGGGCGCCGGCGCCGGCTCCGCGGCCTTCGGCGGCGGGGTCGAGACGATGCGCACGGTGACCTCGTCGAGGTCGGCGCGCGGCTCGACCGACGTGTGCGGCACCAGCCCGATGAGCGCGAGCGCTGCCGCGTGCGTCAGGAACGCGAGCGCCCCCCACCCGAGCGACGCCCACTCGGGCGCGAGGGTCTCCTCGAGCTTCCGGTGCGGCGCGAATCTGCGACCCATGGCCCGAGCCCGTCGGTCGCGCTCAACGACCGATGTCTTGAGGCCGAACGTTGATGGCGAACTTCGTGACCTTCTCCTGGCGCAGGACGTCGATGACGTGGACGACCTTCGCGTGCTCGGTGCGGCCGTCCGCCGCGATGACGGCGCGCAGGTCCTGGTTCTGCTCCTGGGCCTCGTGCACCTTCGCGCGCAGGGCGTCCGTCGTGATCGGCTGGGCGTCGAGGAAGAGATCGCCCGCGGCGTCGATCGAGATGGTCATCGTGCTCGGCGTCTTCTCGCCGGTGGCGGCCTTCGGAAGCTCCATCGGGATGGTCTTCGAGACGATGGCGGTCGCGGTGACCATCAAGATGATGAGCAGCACCAGCACCACGTCGACGAGCGGCGTGACGTTGATGTCGGTGATGAGCCCCTCGTCGTCACCGCCCTGCGTGCCGCCGGCCATTACTGCGCAGCTCCCGGTCCGCCCGCGTCGATGCCCTTGAGGTGGGCGAGCAGGTCGCGCCCGAGCACATCCGCCCACGTGAGCCGGTAGCGGATGACGCGCTGGAAGTAGTTGAAGAAGGCCACGGCCGGCAGCGCGACGAGCAGGCCGATCGCCGTCGCGACGAGCGCCTCGCCCACGGTCGCCATGACGCCTGCGGTCGCCTGGCCGCCGCTCTGGTCGAGCGCGTGGAACGCCTGGATGACGCCGATGACGGTGCCGAGCAGCCCGACGAAGGGCGCGTTGTTCCCGACCGTGCCGAGGAAGGCGAGGTTGCGCTCCATCTGAGAGCGCGCCATCGCGGCCGCGCCGGCGAGGCGGTCTTCGACCGCGGCGGTCCCGTCCTTCGCGACCTCGAGGCCCGACTCTACGATGCGCGCCTCGAACGCGGGCGACGCGCTGAGCATCCCGCGGGCCCCGGCGAGGTCGCCCGCCGCGAGCAGCCGGCGCAGCTCGTCCTGCGTCGCCCGGTGATCGAGGCGCGTCCGCCAGAAGAACCACACCCGCTCGAACACGATCGCCAGGCCGACGATCGAGAGCAGGACCAGGAGCCACATGACCCATCCGGCGCCGAGCATGGCGAACGCGGTGAGCCGTTCGTGAAGGTTGATCATGAAAGTTCTCGTGCAGAGCGCGCGCCGGGACGTCGGGTCGCGCGAGACCGCCCGGCGACCGGCGCCGGGGAGCGAGGGATGCGGCGGTGAAGTGCGGCCGCGCCGCGCCGACGGTGTAGCAGCCCACGCACAGACAAGCGAACGGCGCCCGCGATTCCGGACCGGTGCTCGGAGCGCACGATCAGCCCTCGGACGTAGCCGGCGGGTCGTCCATCAGCAGCTCGCGCATCAGGACGGTCGCGTACGACCCGGACGGGAGCGTGAACGAGACCCGCAGCGCGTCCTCTCGCTCGACCGGCTCGATCGCAACCTCCGTCGGGCGCACGCGGACGGGTCTCCGCGTCCCGGGCGCCGCCCGCCCGAGCCGTGCGAGCGCCGCCTCGTCGAGTCCCGCGCGCTCGAGCAGCGCACGCTCCGCCGCGCCCGCCGCGCGCTCAGGCCAGCGCATCTTGGGACCGAACATCGGCCCCGTCGGGCTCACCTCCCAGGCGTCCGCGCGCGCCTGGTCGACCTCGGGCGCGCACGACGCGAAGAGCCCGCCCGTGTCCTCCTTGCGCAGCAGCGCGCCGTCACAGACCTCGGCGAGCGCGCCCCGGCGCACGCGGTCCGCGACGATGTGGTTGAAGAGCGCCGCCTGCAGGGCCGACGCGCCGAGCTTCCGGTGGAAGGGCGAGCGCGGAGGCCGCGCGCGGCCGCTGACCCACTCGAGCGCGCGCGCTGCGTTGTCGCCGGACAGGCCGAAGCGCTGCTCACCGAAGTACGCGGGCATGCCCACGTCCTGGAGGCGGTCGAGACACCGGCGCGCGTCGTCGATGCGCCCTGCCGGCGTGCCGCGGACGACGAGCCGAAAGCGGTTGCCGCGCAGGTGCCCCGTGCGCAGCCGCGTCGGGTGCGGGGCGGCGTCGAGGACGCGCACGCCGTCGAGGACGAGCCCGCGCGCGCGCGCCGCGTCAGCGCCGTGCAGGCTCACCCACTGCACCGTCCGCGCGCGACGGTCCTTGAGCCCCGCCCAGCCGGCGGCCCTCGGGTCGACGCCGAGGGCGCGCGCGAGCCGCTCGACCGCCTCGGGGGTGGTCAGATCGCGCTTCTCGATCTGCACGAAGGTGTGCTCGCCGGTCCCGGCGGGCTCGTAGGCCGGGATCTCCGAGACCTCGAAGTCGTCGACGTGCACGCGCAGCCGCCCCGGGACGCGGGGCAGGCCGTCGGTCACGCGCGGGAGCTCGTGCGGGAGGTAGGGGGCGGGGAGCGCGGGGCGCATGGCGCATGACGTAGCCCGTCGCGCGACCGAGCTGTAGCCGACCGGCGCGAGCTGCGGGCACACCAGCGGGGCGCGACCGCGCGATCAGCGCTGGCCGCGCGGCGCGAACCAGTGCATGGTCCCGCTCGAACGGCCCCTGCGCGGGCCGGCTGCGTCGTGAAGGGAGCTGGGTGGGCAACGATCGGCGCGAACGCGTCCAGGTAGAAGCTGCGAGGCTCGTCGACGAGGGCGTGCGCTCGAACGTCTTTCCAGGCGGCGCGGTCTGCGTCGCCTACCGCGACGACGATCGCTGGGAGACGATCGAGGTGGCCCGCGGCGAGCTGGCGCCGCGGCTCGGGCCGGTGCGCACGGACACGCCCTACGATCTGGCCTCGCTCACGAAGCCGTTCGTCGCCACGGCGGCGCTGCGGCTCCGGGCCGCGGGCCGGCTCGACCTCGACGAGACCCTCGGCGACACCCTCCCGGAGACGCGCGGTGCGCCCGCCGCCGGCGCGTCCATCGAGGCGCTCGCGACGCATCGCGCGGGGCTCGCCGCGTGGGGTGCGCTCTACCTCGATCTGCCGGACCCCCCAGGGAGCGCCGGTGCGCAGCGGTGGATGGTCGTCCACGCCGCTCGCCGGGTCGAGGCGCGCCCGTCCGAGCAGGCGGTGTACAGCGACCTCGGGTACCTGCTGCTCGGCCGGATGCTCGAGGTCCGCGCCGGGACCTCGCTCGCGGCGCTGGTGTCGAGTGAGGTGCTCGGGCCGCTCGGCGTCGCCGACGCGATCGTCTACCCCGCCGCGCTGCCCGACGACGCGGCGGCCCGACTCGCCGAGCGCGCGCCACCGACCGAGCGCTGCGGGTGGCGCGGGCGCTTGCTCCGGGGCGAGGTGCACGACGACAACTGCGCCGCGTTCGGGGGCGTCGCGGGCCACGCGGGCCTCTTTGGGACGGCGCGCTCGGTCGCAGCGCTCGGTCAGGCGACGCTCGATGCGCTCGACGCCGGCTCCCGGCAGGGGCCTGCCGCGGCCGCAGAGGCGTTCCTTCCGAGCGAGCTCACGGCCTGGGCGCTCGCCGAGCGACCCGGCGGCTCGCTGCGCTTTGGGTGGGATGGCAAGAGCGCGCCGAGCTCTGCCGGTACGCGCACGAGCCCGGACAGCTTCGGGCACCTCGGATACACGGGAACGTCGATCTGGTGCGACCCGGCGCGCGGTCTCGTCGTCGTCCTGCTGACCAACCGCGTCTTCCCGACGCGAGCCAACGTCAAGATCCGCGGCTTTCGTCCCGCGTTTCACGACGGCATACTAGCGGCGTTCGATGCGTAAACCGCTGACAGAGCTGCCTGCCTACGACCGGCTGCGCGCACACCGCGGCGAGCTCGAAGGGGTGCACATGCGCACGCTCTTCGCGAGCGATCCGGAGCGCTTCGAGCACTTCTCGTGTGCGCTCGACGACCTCCTGTTCGACTACTCGAAGAACCGCCTCGTCGGTCACACGATCGAGCTGCTCGTCGAGCTGGCCGAGCAGGCGCACCTGAGCGCGGCCATCGACGCGATGTTCGCGGGCAAGCACCTGAACCTCACCGAGGGGCGCGCGGTCCTGCACGTCGCGCTCCGCAATCGCAGCGAGCAGCCGGCCTACGTCGATGGCCGCGATGTCATGCCCGACGTGCGCCGCGTCCTCGGACAGATGCGCGCGCTGACCGACGCGATCGGCGCAGGCACCTGGCTCGGGGCGACGGGCGAGCGCATCACGGACGTCGTCAACCTCGGCATCGGCGGGTCGCATCTCGGCCCCGAGATGGCCGTGCGGGCGCTGCGCCCGTACGCACGCGAGGTCCCGCGCGTACACTTCGTGTCGAACGTCGACGGCGCCGACCTCGTCGAGACGCTCCGGCCGCTGCGCCCTCAGCAGACCCTCTTCTTGGTCGCGTCGAAGACGTTCACGACGCTCGAGACCCTGACCAACGCCCGCTCCGCGCGCCGCTGGCTCCTCGACGGACTCGCGCTGAGCGGGCAGGGCGGGGCGGAGGCCGTCTCGCGGCACTTCGTCGCCATCACCGCGAACGTCGACGAGGCCGTGCGCTTCGGGGTGGCGGCCGAGCACGCCCTCGAGCTGTGGGACTGGGTCGGGGGTCGCTACTCGCTCTGGTCGGCCGTCGGGACGTCGATCGCGTGCGCGGTCGGGATGGACGCGTTCGAGGAGCTGCTCACCGGCGCGCACGACATCGACGAGCACTTTCGGACCGCCCCCCTCGGCCAGAACATCCCCGTGCTGATGGGCCTCATCGGGCTCTGGTACCACACGTTCTGGGGCGCCGAGTCGTACGCCGTGCTGCCCTACGACCAGTCGCTCGAGCGCCTGCCGGCGCACCTTCAGCAGCTCGACATGGAGAGCAACGGCAAGCGCGTGCGCCGGGGCGGCGAGCCGCTCGATGGGCCGCTCGGCGCGTACGGCACCGGGCCCATCGTCTGGGGCGCACCGGGCACCAACGGCCAGCACGCCTTCTTTCAGCTCCTGCACCAGGGCACGCGGCTCATCCCCTGCGATTTCCTCGCGCCCGCCGAGAGCGAGCGGCCGCTCGGCGACCACCACGAAAAGCTCCTCGCGAGCTGCCTCGCGCAGACCGAGGCGCTGATGCGCGGCCGCACCCGCGAAGAGGTCGATGCCGCGCTCACGGCCGAGGGGCTGTCGCCCGAGCGCGTCGAGGCGCTCGCCCCGCACCGCGTCTTTCCGGGTGATCGCCCGACCAACACGCTCCTGTTTCGGAGGCTCACGCCGCGCACGCTCGGGCGCCTCGTCGCGCTGTACGAGCACAAGGTCTTCGTCCAGGGCGTGCTCTGGGACATCAACAGCTTCGACCAGTGGGGGGTGGAGCTCGGCAAGGCGCTCACCAGCGACCTGCTCCCTGAGCTGCGCGCGGAGCGCGGCCCGGGGGCGCACGACGGCTCGACCCTCGGACAGCTCGCCTACCTCGCGGCGGCGGCCGCGAGCCGCCCCCGTCCCCGGTGACGCGGCGCGTCCCGCGACCGACCAGATCGGGTTCGGGATCGGGATCGGGAACGGGCGCGGGGGCGGGCACGGGCACAGGAGCGATTCGTGGGAAGCAACTCGATGTCGACGGGAGGCACCACAACATATCGTGGCCACCGACCGTCGTCGACCACATCATGTAGTGGGCCGTAGCCGGCCTGAGGAGTTGCT
>JAGQJE010000335.1 GCA_020430775.1 Myxococcales bacterium | reverse complement strand
TCGCCGCCGCTCGGGCAGCGCCCGCCCGGGCTCGCGGGCGGGCAGCCAGGCGGCGAGACGGTGCCGCCGCCGGACTCCGGCGCGGCGGAGGACCAGGGCGAGACGTGGGCGCAGGCGACGGGGAGCGGGCGATGACCAAGAAGGCGAGGGCCATCGACGAGATGTTCGACAAAGACGAGGTGCAAGACGTCCTGCGCGACTCGTTCTACGCGCCGCCGGCGGACCCGCCCCGCCGCCGGACCCGCTCGGGCCAGACCAGCAAACGCAAGCGCAAGACGACCAAAGCGCGTCCGTCGCACTACGACGTCATCTGCATCTCGATGTACAAAGAAGACCTGGCGCGCCTCGACGAAAAGGTCCGCGCCCTCAAAGACTCGGGCCACCGCAAGATGAGCCGCAGCGCCCTCATCCGCTTCGCCTTGGATCAGGTGGATCTGACCAAGCTCCCGAAGAGCTATTAGCGCATTCGGGTCCTGAGGGCGCCCAGGGTCCGTAGTTCGCGAAGGAGATTCGACGCGAATTTCGGGTTCTCGCAAGGCGACAAGCGCAGGCGATGCGGAGCATCGTCGAGCATTGGCAACGCCGCGAGGTTCCGGAAGGCGCGCGAATATCCGATGCGCACTGCGGATTCAGGGCGCCCCAAGGCCCGCTGAGCGGCTTTCCTCCTCCGTCCCTCCCTGCGAAATACTCGGAGTATTCCTCAGTCGGGCCGTGCGGGGGCGCTCGCTCATCGAACCACTCAGGACCCGAAGCTCGCAACGCGTGTGACGTGGGGGCGCGCGTCGTCGTGCGCATGCTCGGTTGGCGGTGAGGGCTTGGCAGTGCCCTCGCCTTCGGCTCGGGGTGTCGATTGACCCCCGAGGGCCCGCGTGCTAAACGCGCGGCGCGCTGTGGGGGCTGTCCCGCTGGTGCGCTGCCCCTTTCCCCGCAGGTGAACACCGTGCCCGCCTGGCTCGCAGTCCGCAAAGACGCCAAGCAGATGAAGACCTTCGGGGCGATGTCGACCGTCGGCATCGAGCTCGGCGTGTCCATCGCGGTGGGCGTGCTCGGCGGAAAGTGGCTCGACGCGCACTTCGGCACCGCGCCGTACTTGCTGTGGGTCGGCTTCGCCCTCGGTCTTGCCGCGGGCGCCCGGAGCCTCTACAGGGTGGCGCGCGCGGCGCAGCGGTCCATGTCGCCGAGCGAGTCGTCCTCATGAACGCTCCCCTCCTCCGCTCGGTCGAGCGCTCGATCCTCGCCGTCGCCGCCGTCCTGGCGGCGCTCGCGCTGGTGGTAGCCGGCCCCGCGGCCGGGCTCGGCGCCGCGGTGGGCGGCGCGGTGGCCTGGGTCAACTGGCGCGCGCTGTGCTGGCTCGTCGGCCGCATCGCGGGCGGCACGCTCGCCGGTCGCGCCGGCGCGAGCGTCTTGCTCGGCCTCAAGCTCGGCGCGCTCCTCGCGGTGTGCTACGGGCTCGTCTTCGTGTGGCACGTGCACCTGCTCGGCTTCGCGGCGGGCCTCTCGTCGCTCGTCTTGGGCGTGATGCTCGGCGCGGCCCGCTCCCATGAACCCCACGGCGGCGCCGTCGCGCCCGAGGAGTCCTGAGCAATGCCCCACGGGCACTCCTGGTTTAGCTTCCTGCCGTTCTACGAGGACCTCTATCGCCTCGCGAACAACGGGCGGCAGACGTGGATCGCGCACAGCGCGCTCGGCATCCAGCACGTGCTCGCGTTCGTGTTCGTGCTCCTGCTGCTCGTTCTGTGCGGGCTCGCGGTCAAGCGTCGGTTCAGCGACGTCCAGGCGTCCATCCTCCCCTCCGATCGCCTGACCATCCCGACCACGTTCGAGATCATCACCTCGACGTCCTACGCGATGATCGCCGACATCTTCGGCGACCGCCACGCCGCGCGATACTTCCTGCCCCTCATCGGCGCCTGCGCGTTCGTCATCCTCGTGTCGAACGCGCTCGGCCTCGTCCCCGGCTTCGCGCCGCCGACCGACAACCTGAACACCACCTTCGCGATGGCGATCATCATCTTCATCGCCACCCACGTGTACGGCATCAAGAAGCACGGGGTCGTCAAGTACGCGAAGCACTTCATGGGCCCGTTCCTGCCGCTCGCCGTGCTGATGGTGCCGATCGAGCTCATCAGCCACATCGCGCGGCCGGTCACCCTCGCCATCCGCCTGATGGCCAACATGACGGCCGATCACCTCGTCCTCGGCATCTTCCTCGGCCTGGTCCCTTTCGTCGTCCCGCTGCCGATGTACGTGCTCGGCTGCATCGTGGTCCTCGTCCAAACGCTCGTGTTCTGTCTGTTGTCGGCGGTCTACATCGCGCTCGCGATCGAGGACCACGGCGACGGGCATTAGTCGTCCATTCCAACCATCGAACCCGTCACTTTTGGCTCTCTCATTCGCCGGTCGGCGTCGTCGGGAGAGGTAGTAGGAGGCTCCCCCAATGAACAAGAAGGTTCTTCGTACCGTCGGGCTGCTCGCCCCGTTCTTCGTCTCGGCGACCGCGTTCGCTCAGGGCGCCGCGTCGAACGCCAGCGACGTCGACGCTGCTCGCGCGTGGGCGGCCGGGCTGGCGATCGGCATCGCCGCGTTCGGCGGCGCGCTCGGCCAGGGCAAGGCCGCCGCGGCCGCGCTCGAGGGCATCGCCCGCAACCCGAACGCGTCGGACCGGATCTTCACACCCTTCATCCTCGGCCTCGCGCTGATCGAGTCGCTCGTCATCTACGCGCTCGTCATCGCGTTCATGGTCCAGCCCTGATCGCCTGACACGCTGCCTCGGCCGGAGGGTCGGGGATGACCGGCGCCGCCCCGGGTCGCACGCGCGATCCGGGGCGTTCGGTTTGTGTGCGCTCTCGCCGCCGCTCGGGGAGGAGGCCGGTGGCTGCCTCCCCGTACCCCGTTGGACCCGTGGACGTGGCCTGCGCGCCCGCGGCGCGCCGCCCGGTTGGCGTGGGCTTCGAAGGGCCCCATACTGGAAGCGATGTCTTCTTCAGTGAAGATCGCGGTGGTGTTCCTCGCCCTCGGCGGCGTCGTGCTCTTCCTCCTGCTCGGCAGCAGCGCCGGTGACGCGTTCGTCTACTCGAAGCTCGTCCCGGAGGTGATGGCGCAGCCGTCCGATTTCGTCGGCCGCCAGCTCCGCGTCGAGGGCGACCTCAAGCAGGGCTCGGTCAAGTTCCGCGAGGACCCCTGCGAGTGGCGCTTCGTGCTCGAAAAGGGCGGCAAGAGCATGCCGGTCGAGTTCCCGCAGTGCGTCGTCCCCGACACCTTCCGCGACGG
Source organism: Myxococcales bacterium (assembly GCA_020430775.1). Lineage (GTDB taxonomy): Bacteria > Myxococcota_A > Polyangia > Polyangiales > Houyiibacteriaceae > JAGQJE01. The sequence continues at coordinate 5,001 of JAGQJE010000335.1, read as the reverse complement.
CTTCGGCATCCAGGTCACCGTGCAGGGCACGCTGGCGAGCGACGGGGTCTTCCACGCGACCCAGCTCATCCCGCGCTGTCCGTCGAAGTACGAGATGAAGCAGATGCAGGACAACGGCCAGAAGATGCCGCACAGCCTGCCGCAGACCTCGGACCGCGCGCCCGCCATCCCCCCCATCCCCGGACACGGCGCTTGACCGCTCGGGCGGGCCGCGCGTAGATCCCGGCCCGTGCCCGTCACAGAGCAGCTCGTCCTCGACGCCGGCGACATCGAGCGCACCATTCAGCGCATCGCGCTGGCCATCGTCGAGGCCACGCGCGGCGCAGATCGCGTCGGCCTCGTGGGCATCCGTCGCGGCGGCGTCGTCCTCGCCGAGCGCCTCGCCGAGGCCATCGGGGAGGCGCGGGGCGGCGAGCCGCCGCCGGTCGGCACCGTGGACATCGCGTTCTATCGGGACGACGCGGCGACGGCGCTTCCCGACCCGAAGGTCGGCCCGAGCGACGTGCCCTTCGAGGTGGACGGGCGCCACGTCATCCTCGTCGATGACGTGTTGCAGACGGGCCGCACCGTCAGCGCCGCGATCGAGTGCCTGAAGGACTTCGGCCGACCCGCACGCATCTGGCTCGCGGTGCTGTGCGACCGCGGCGGACGCGAGCTGCCCATCGCAGCGGACTTCGTAGGCCGGCTGGTGCAGGTGCCGCCCGGGTCGCGCCTCGACGTCACGTTCGACGCGCGCGGCGGTGCCCGCGCGGCGCTGAGCCTGCCGCCGCCGGTGAGCCCGGCGGGCACGCGCGGCGAGGATGGCGCGCGGCGATGAGCGGCGGCTTTCACCACCGGCACCTCCTCGGCGTCGAGGGGCTCACCGCCACCGACGTGCTGCACCTGCTCGACACGGCCGAGGCGTTCTTCGCCGTGTCGCGCCGCCCAGTCCGCAAGGTGCCGACCCTGCGCGGCAAGACCGTCATCAACCTCTTCTACGAGGCGTCGACGCGGACGAGGACGAGCTTCGAGCTCGCGGGCAAGCGCCTGTCGGCCGACGTCGTGAACATGAGCGTGGCCGCGTCGAGCGTGAAGAAGGGCGAGACGCTGTACGACACGTGCAAGACGCTCGAGGCGATGCAGCCCGACGTGGTGGTCATGCGACACGGCGCCTCCGGCGCGCCGCATTTCATCGCCTCGCGCCTGCGCTGCGCCGTGATCAACGCCGGCGACGGGATGCACGAGCACCCGACGCAGGCGCTGCTCGACGCGTTCACCATCCGCCGCGCGAAGGGTCGCCTCGACGGGCTCACGGTCGCCATCTGCGGCGACGTCGCGCACTCGCGCGTCGCGCGCTCGGACGCGCTGCTGCTGCGCCTGTTCGGATGCACGGTCCGCGTGGTCGCGCCGCGGACGCTGCTCCCCGACGGGATCGAGTCGACCGGCGTCGAGGTGTACGACCGCCTCGAGCCCGCGCTCGACGGTGCCGACGTGGTGATGGTCCTGCGCATCCAGCGCGAGCGCCTCGAGGGCGCGCTCCTGCCGAGCCTGCGCGAGTACGCGCGGACCTTCGGCCTCGGGCCGCGCCAGCTCGCGTGGGCGAAGCCGGACGCCATCGTGATGCACCCCGGTCCGATGAACCGCGGCGTCGAGATCGACACCACCGTCGCGGATGGGCCGAAGAGCGTCGTGCTCGACCAGGTCGAGGCGGGCGTCGCCGTACGCATGGCCGCGCTCTACCTGCTCGCGGGCGAGCGCCGGGGCGAGGGCGACGGCGTCCACGAGCCGGCGAGCGAGGGGTGACGTCCGCGGGCACGCCGTCGTGGGCGCCGCCGTGAGCCGCGTGCGGACGGGGCTCGACCGCCTCGGGGACGAGGCGGCCGTCGCGCGCCTTCTCCGTGGGCGTCGCGTCGGGCTGCTCGCGCACCCGGCGAGCGTCGACGCGCGCCTGCGACCGGCCCGCGCGGTCGTCGAGTCGACCGGCGCCGAGCTCCGCGTGCTCTTCGGTCCGGAGCACGGCTACGCAGGCGCCGCGCAGGACATGATCGGCGTGCGGAGCGAGGCCGGCGGCGACCTGCGCGTGCGGTCGCTCTACGGGGAGCGCTTCGACGACCTCTCGCCGTCGCCGGAGGACCTCGACGACCTCGACGTCGTGGTCATCGACCTCCAAGACATCGGGTCGCGCTACTACACGTACGTGTGGACGGCGGCGCTCGTCCTCGAGGCAGCCGTGGCCGCCGGCGTCGAGGTCGTCGTCCTCGACCGCCCGAACCCGCTCGGCGGCGCGCGCGTCGAGGGCGCGCCGCAGCGCCCAGGGTACCGCTCGTTCGTCGGCCTCTACGACGTGCCCGTCCGGCACGGGCTCACGATCGGCGAGGTGCTCACGCTGGTCTGCCGGGCGCGCGGGCTCGACGGCGGCGCGCTGACCGTCGTCGACATGCAGGGCTGGTCGCGCGAGATGACCTTCGCGGACACCGGGCTCCCGTGGGTGATGCCCTCGCCGAACATGCCGACGCTCGACACGGCGCGCGTCTACCCCGGCGGCTGCCTCATCGAGGGGACCCGTCTGTCCGAGGGTCGCGGGACGACGCGCCCCTTCGAGCTGTGGGGCGCGCCGTGGCTCGACGGTGAGGCGCTCGCCGCCGACGAGGCGCTCGGTCGGGCCGTCAGCGGCGCGCTGCTGCGGCCGGTGGTCTTCGAGCCGACCTTCCACAAGCACGCCGGCCAGCGCTGTGGCGGGGTGCAGGTGCACGTCACCGACCCCGCACGCTTCCGGCCCTACCACGCGTACCGCTGGCTGCTCTGGGCCGCGATGCGGCAGCGACCGGACGCGCCCCGCTTTCGCACCGAGCCCTACGAGTTCGTGGCGGACCGGCCCGCGATCGACCTGCTCACCGGCGGACCGGAGTACCGCGAGCTCATCGAGGCGAACGCGGGCCCGGACGCGCTCCGAGCCCTCATCGAGCTCGACGCGCGCGGCGCGGCGGCGTTCGTCGAGGGCCTACCGGCGGGCGTGCGCCGCTACTGACCCGACCCGACCCCCCGCGTCGGCGTCGAGGGCGCGGGCGTAGTCGCCGAGGCGCATGAACCGGTAGCCGTGCGCGCGGAGCGCGTGGAGCGCGGCGCGCAGGGCGGCGATCTTGTCGGCGGCCGCGCGCCGGAGGTCCGGCTGGTGCGGCCGCAGCCAGCGCAGGCCGTCGAGGTCTGCGTCGGCCAGATCGATCCCGTGCAGCTCGAGGTTGACCAGGGGGCGCCCGGCGATCGCGCGAGTGAGCCAGCGGGCGCCTCGCGGGCCGGCGAGCGTGAGGGCGGTGCCGATGTACGGGAGCCGCCCGGTCGCGGCCGAGGTGACGCCGATCGGGAGCTCGAGCAGGCCGTTCCCCCGCCGGTGGTAGGGTCGCCCGAGGCGGTAGGGGTCGGCCGGCGCGCGGAGCACCGCCGGGGTGTCGAGGACGCTCCGGCTGCGCCTGCCGCGCGCGCGCATCGCGGCCAGGGCGAGCGCCTTCGCGGCGTAGTAGGGCGGGCACCCGAAGACGCTCGAGTCGTAGCCGACCCCGAGCGCCTCGAGCACGCCGACGAGCGCGTCGTTCACGGTGTACCCGGGCGCGCGGAAGCCTCGGGGCCGTTCGCCGCAGGCGGCCTCGATGCGGTCGGCGCACGCGCGGACCTCGTCGCGCATCACCCCGAGGTCGCGGCGCGTCAGGTCGTAGAGGTGGCGCTCGCTGTGGTTGCCGAGCTCGTGCCCCGCCGCGTGCAGCCGGCGCAGGGCCTCGACGTTGTCCGCCCGGTCTAGGTCCCGGCCGATCGCGAACAAGGTCGCCTCGACGCCCTCCTCGGCGAGCAGCGCCTCGAGCCGCGGGAGCGCGCGATCGTAGACGGCGTGGGCGGCGTCGGGCGGAACGTCGAGCGCGTGGATCGACGCGTAGCAGGGGACCTCGTCGAGGTCGATCGACACGGCGGCGACGCGCGGCGGCACGGCGCGCACCGCGGTCAGCCCTTGATCCGGATCGCCACGAAGAGCCGCGTCAGGCCGCGGATGACGTGGGGCACGCGCCGGACCAGGTGCACGCTCGGCGGGCGCTTTTCGAGCACGCGGATCGGGATCTCGCGGACGGCGACGCCTGCGCGCTCCGCGCGGATGACCAGCTCCGACGCGAAGAGATCGCGGTCGACGAGGCAGGCGCGCGCGACGTCGCGCAGCGCGTCCGCGCGGAAGGCCTTCAGGCCGTGCGTGTCGGTCCCGCGGAAGCCGAGGGCCGCACGCAGCATCCCGTTGATGACGACGGTCCCGGCACGGCGCAGGACGGGGCGCTCGTCGCTCGCGCCGTCCATGGTCTTCGAGCCGATGACGAGGTCCGCCTCGCCCGCCTCGAGCAGCGCGAGCGCCTGCCGATGGAAGTCCACGTCGCAGAGATCGATCTCGTCGCAGACGACCCAGCGCCCACGGGCGCCGAGGATCGCGCGGCGCAGCGCCTTGCCGTAGTTCGGCTCGTCGGTGTGCTCGTGGCGGACGAGGTCGAAGCGCTCCTCGAGCTCGGCGGCGATGTCGAGCGTCCCGTCCGTCGAGCCGTTCTCGGCGAGGACGATCTCGTAGGTGTGCGACGTGTCGAGCCGGTCGATGAGGTCGACGATCGCGCTCCGGAGCAGCGACTCTTCGTTGTAGACCGGGATGAGGATCGACACGTCGGGCGCGCGGGGCGCGACGCCGGCGGCGGCGTGTTCGTGCGAAGAGAGCGTCATGTCAAGCAGGGCGCCAATGTGAAAGCGCGCACTTGGAGCGTCAAGCGCGGGCTCAGAGGGCGGCGCTTAGCACGGCGTGGGCGCGCTCGAGGGTCACGCTCGGGCCGGTGCGCTGGAGCGCGGCCGGCAGCGCGGCCGAACGACCCGCGGCGACGCGCACCGAGCCGGCGCCGGCGCCTGCGTCCACCGACACGGCGCCTTCGAGCACCGTCAGCCCGAAGAGGCGATCGGCGGCGGGGAGGCGGAGCACGCCCGTCCCGTGCAGGCGGGCGACGTAGAGCG
>JAGQJE010000334.1 GCA_020430775.1 Myxococcales bacterium | reverse complement strand
CGACGACGTGATGCACCATGCCGCCGCCGAGCGAGAGCCCCGCCGCGAGCGCCACCGCGCGGCCCGCCCGCCGGAGCCCTCGTCCCGAGGCTGCGCGCGGGCCGCTCATGCCACCGGGACGCTACACCCTCCGCCCGGCTCCGGACAGCGCGTCGGATCCGCGGTGGTCTCCCCAAGCAATCTACTCTCGGAACCTTGGCGCGCGTCCGTCTCCCACGAAATCTACTCTCGGAACCTCGGCGCGGTCGTTCGCGCGCAACCGCGCTCGCTTCCGGGCGAAAAGTCGCGCGCCGGTGCGTTCGTGCGCGTATCATCCGGCGGACGTGAGGACGCGCTCGAGACGGCTTCTGGCACGACTACACGCCGCGACCGGGGCGCCGCTGCTCGCGCTGTGGGCGTTCCTCGGGCTCTGGCAGCAGTGGCCGAGCCTCGGCGGACGTGAGACCTACGTCGCGGACCCGCGTGCGCTCGCCGCGCCAGGCGCCGCGGCGTTCGTGGCGATCCTCTTCGCCGTCCCGTTCTTGGTGCACCTCGGCTGTGCGCTGGCGCTCGCGCGCGGCGGCCTCGACGCCGACGTCGCTCGCGACGACGCCTCGCTCGGCTTCGTCTCGCCGGCCACCCGCCGCTTGCAGGCCGCCGCCGGAGTGCTCACCGTTGCCTTCGCCGTGCTCTACCTCGCCCAGACCTGGTGGCCGCTCGCCGTCGCCGGAGCGAGCGATGCCGACGTCTACGAGCGCCTCACGAACGTCCTGTCGACCGTCCCTTACGCGGTCGCCTACGTGGTCGGCCTCGCGGCGGTTGGCTTGTACCTGGCGCAGGGGCTCGCCGCGGCCCACGCGGTCTTCTGGCACGACGGGACCCGCCCCGCCGCGCCGCCCGTCGCTTGGCTCTGCGGCATCGTCGCGCTCGTGTTCTATCTTGGCGCCGTGAACGTCCTCAGCCACTTCGTCCGCGGCGGCGCGTTCGTCGGCGAGCACCGCGCCGGCGTCGCCGCGCTCGTGGTGCCCGCCGGCCGGCACCGAGAGGTCGCCTCCGTCGCCCTAGAGCGCGAGGCGGGACGGCGCCCCGAGCCGCCCGACCAGCTCATCGCGCGGAGGCCAGGCTGATGTCGCGCATCTACGCCGTCGCCCTCAACACTTTCCGCGAGGCGGTCCGCGACCGAGTGCTCTACGGCGTGCTCGCGTTCGCCATCGCCGTGCTCACGTTTACGCTCGTCCTCGCCGAGCTCTCGCTCAATCAAGAGCGCCGCGTCGTGTCGGACATCGGGCTGGCGTCCATCTCGCTCTTCTCCGTCATCATCGCCGTCTTCCTCGGCTCCTCGCTCCTCTACAAAGAGATCGAGCGCAAGACGCTCTACGTGATCATCCCGAAGCCGATCCACCGCTACGAGTTCTTGCTCGGGAAGTACTTCGGCATCGTGCTGACCTCCGCGGTCTTCGTCGCGATCATGGGGGCGGTGCTCTTCATGGTCGCCTCGGTGCAGCTCGGCGTCTCCCTGCTCCTCACGATCGGCGTGTCGGCCGGGCTGCTCGTCCTGCTCGGCGTTGGGCTGTACCTCGCGAGCGACCACACGTCGGTGCTGCTCCCTTGGTCGCTCCTCGCGGTGGTGGTCGCGACCTTCGTCGCCCGTCACGCGGGTGTCGTGTGGATGCCCTACGTCGCGTCGCTCGGGCTGAACGTCGGGGAGGCGCTCGTCATCACGGCGGTCGCCCTCTTCTTCTCCTCGTTCTCCACGCCCTTTCTGACCGGGCTCTTCACGTTCGGCGTCTGGCTGCTCGGTCGCTCGGCGGACGACATGGCCACGATCCACTCGAAGCTCCTCGGCCCCGGCATCGAGCGCGCGCTGCACGTGCTCGCCGAGGTCGTCCCGAACTTCAACCTCTTCGTCCCGGGCCGTCACGCGCTGCTCGCGACGACCACCGAGTACGGCGGCCCGGCCCTTTACGTCGGGCGCACGCTCGGCTATGCGGTGCTCATCTCGGGCCTCCTGCTCACGCTCGCGGCCCTCATCTTCCGCCGGCGGGATTTCCTCTGATGCACGCCTCCCCTTCGACACGCCTCCCGGATCCCGCACGCGGACCCGACAACGGGCGCCCCGGCGCGTGCGCCTCGAGGGCCGCGCGATGAGCGGCGCCGCCTGGGCGCGCGCGGGTCGCTGGCTCGCCATCGCGGGCATCTTCCTCGCCGTGGTCGTCGTGCGCGTCGTCGTCGGCGGCCACAACGAGCTCGAGCAAGCCAAGGCCTTCGACGAGGCGGGCAAGGTCGTACCGGCGATCGTCCACTACCGCCGGGCCGCGCGATGGTACGCGCCGGGTAGCCCGTACCCCGTCGAGGCGCTCGATCGCCTGGCCGCGCTCGGCCAGCAGCTCACCGCGCAGGGCGACGTGCAGGGCGCGCTCGGCGCCTGGCGCGCCGTGCGTGGCTCGATCCTCGCGACGCGCAGCTTCTACACCCCGCACCCGGAGCGTCTCGAGGTCGCGAACCACCACATCGCCGAGCTGATGGCCAGCGAGCCCCCTCCGCCCATCGACGCGGGCAAGTCGAAGGAAGAGCTGACCCGCGAGCACCTCGCGCTGCTCGAGCACGTCCCCGAGCCGAAGCTCGGTTGGACGCTGGTGCTCCTCTTCGGCTTCTTCATGTGGGTGTTCGGCGCGTTCCGCTTCTCCGTCCGCGCCGTCGACCAGGACGACCGCCTCGTCGGGGCGCAGGCTCTGCGATGGGGCGGCGTGGTCGTCGTCGGGTTCGCGCTCTTCGTGCTCGGCATGTGGCTCGCCTGAGCCGCGGCGCTCCGGCGCGCCCGCCCGGCTCCCGGGTCCGTGGGCGTCACGGTCCGCTGGGCGTTGCCTCGGCGCCGTCCGTGCACTAACAGGCCCTCCGTGGACAACATCCGCGTCGAGGGCGGCGTCCCCCTGTCGGGGCGCGTTCGGATCAGCGGCGCGAAGAACGCCGCGCTGCCGATCTTGACCGCGGCGCTCCTCGCCGACGGCGCACACACCTTCCGGAACGTCCCGGACCTGCGCGACGTTCACACCATGCTGCGCATGCTCCGGCGCCTCGGCATCGACGCCGAGTACGAGCGCGGCGTGGCCACGGTGCAGGCGAGGCCGGTGCTCGAGCCGGTCGCGCCGTACGACCTCGTCAAGCAGATGCGCGCGTCGGTCCTCGTGCTCGGTCCGCTGGTCGCGCGTTACGGGCGAGCGAGCGTCTCGCTCCCTGGGGGCTGCGCGATCGGCGCCCGCCCTATCGACCAGCACCTGCGCGGTCTCGAGGCGATGGGTGCAGCCGTTCGCCTCGAGCACGGGTACGTGCACGTCGACGTCCCGTCCGGGCGCCTGCGCGGCGCCGACATCTACCTCGACTTCCCCACCGTGACCGGCACGGAGAACCTCCTCGCCGCCGCCGCGCTGGCCGAGGGCCGCACGACCATCGGCAACGCGGCGCGCGAGCCCGAGATCGAGGAGCTCGCCCACGTCTTGAACAAGATGGGCGCGAGCGTCGACGGCGCCGGCACGGACACCATCGTCGTCGAGGGGCGAGAGCAGCTCGCGCCGGTGGACCACGCGATCATCGCCGACCGCATCGAGGCGGGCACCTACATGGTCGCCGCGGCCGCGACGCGCGGCGACGTGCTGCTCGAAGGCGTCCAACTCGAGCACCTCGACGCGGTCGTCGCGAAGCTCCGCGAGGCGGGGGTGACCGTCGAGCGCGAGGGGGACGGCGTCCGCGTGGCCCACCAGGGCCGGCTGCGGCCGGTGGACGCGACGACCGCGCCGCACCCCGGCTTCCCCACCGACATGCAGGCGCAGCTCATGGTGCTCATGTGTCGCGCCGACGGGCAGAGCCAGATCCGCGAGACCGTCTTCGAGAACCGCTTCATGCACGTCCCGGAGCTGAACCGCATGGGCGCGAACATCGCCGTCGACGGGCGGACGGCCACCGTGCGCGGCGTGCCCCGGCTCGGCGGCGCGCAGGTCATGGCGACCGACCTGCGCGCGAGCGCCTCGCTCGTCATCGCGGGCCTCGTCGCCGAGGGCGTGACGGAGGTGCTGCGCGTCTACCACATCGACCGCGGCTACGAGCGCATCGAGGAAAAGCTCGCCGGCCTCGGCGCCCACATCGAGCGGGTGAGCGGACATGCCTGAGCGCGTCGCGTCGAAGCAGCGCCCGCGCGGCTCCCAGGGTGCCGCCGGCGACCGACCCCGTCCGCTCGTCGTGGCGGTCCCGAAGGGCCGCGTGCTCGAGCAGCTCATCCCGCGCCTGCAAGCCGCTGGCATCGACGGCGCTCCGCTCTCCGCGAAGAGCCGCCAGCTCATTCGTGAGGACCGCCGGCACGGCATCCGCTACCTCCTGCTCAAGCCTGACGACGTGCCGACGTACGTCGAGTACGGCGCCGCCGACCTCGGCGTCGTCGGGCGCGACGTGCTCCTCGAGCGCGACTACGACCTCTACGCTCCGGTCGACCTCGGCATCGGCCGCTGCCGAATGATGGTCTGTGGCCGCGGCCCCGAGGACCTCGAGCGCGTGTACGCGCGCCCGCTCCGCGTGGCGACCAAGTTCCCGAACATCGCCCGCGCGCACTTCGAGGCGCGGGGACGCTCGATCGAGACGGTGTTCGCGCAGGGCTCGGTCGAGCTCGCGCCGCTCACCGGCCTCGCCGACGTCATCGTAGACCTCGTCGAGACCGGCGAGACGCTGCGGCAGAACGGCCTGCAAGAGCTCGAGAAGGTCGTCGACATCTCCTCGGTCGTCGTCGTGAACCGCGCGGCCCTGAAGCTCGAGCGCGACCGCATCGTGCCCCTGCTCGAGGCCTTCGGTCGCACCGGCGAGTGAGCCGAGTCCAGCGGCGCGCGCATCGATGATGTGCGCCCACTGGCCGTCGGGGCAGCGTACGGCGGGCTGAGCTCCCGCCGCGGGTGTCGTCGCGGCGCGCGACATCACCGCAGCAGGCCCGGTCGGGCCGCTACAGCGGCTTCCTGAAGACGACCTGAATCTCGGTGAAGCCGCGCGCGCGGTGAGCCTCGCGCGCGCCGCGGTTCGACGCCCACGTCGCCGACTCCATCATCGCGCACCCCGCGTCACGGAAGCGCGCCTCGAGCGCGCCGAGCAGCCGCGTCCCGACGCCGCCCCCGCGCGCCCGCTCGACCACGAACCAGTCCTCGACCACGCCCTTCGGTGTGCACACGCGCAGCGGCTCCCGCTCGACGTGGCCCGTGATGTATCCGACGGGTTCGGCACCGCGCTCGGCGATGAGCACGATGTGCGCCCCGCCGCGCAGCAGCCCGTCTACGTCGTCACGCAGCACGCGCTCGAAGTCCCGATACGCCACGAGCGCCGCCTCCTGCGCGGGGAGCACGGCCGCCTGGTGGTCGACGTAGAGCGCCCGGTGAAACTCGAGGAGCGTCGCCCGGTCGTTTGGGTCCCCATCGCGAATCGTCACCGCGCTCTGCATCCGTCCGAGCATAGCCCCGGGCAACGCGCCGCCACGAACCGCCTCGCGCATCACCCGGGAGCGGGCGGCGGGCGGTCGGGCGACCCCGGCCTCGCCGCCCGCCTGCCCGCGGGGCGTCAGCGCTTCGCCGCGGACGCCTTGGCTTTCGCCTTGCCCGGCTTCGCCTTGCCCGGCTTCGCCTTGCCCGGCTTCGCCTTGGTCTTCGACGCCTTCGCCGCGACGAGCGTCGTCTCGCCGGTCACGGCGAGCATGGGCCGGAGCTTGCGGAAGGTCCCGCGGCCGATGCCCTTGACGTGGAGGATGTCCTGGACGCGCTCGAAGGGCTGCTTCTCGCGATGCGCGACGATGGCCTTCGCCTTGGACGGGCCGATGCCCGGCAGCGCGTCGAGCTGTTCGACCGTCGCGGTGTTGAGGTTGACGACACCCGCCGGCGCGCTGGCGGCGTCGTTCGCGGAGGGCGCCCGACTCGGGGGAGCGGCGAGCGCCGAGCTCGCGACCCCCGGCGCGCAGAGGGCCGCCATGGCGAGGGCGAGGCTGAGCGCCCCACGGTGGAATCGGATGGTGGTATGCATACGGATAGGTCCTTTGTCGCCCGCCCACGCTGGCGGGCCGCTCGGGTGAGAGGACCGGCCCGCGGCGTTTCGCGGAGCCGGTCGAGGCCACGGTGTCGAGGCCTCGGCCGGTGCACGAGCACGCGACGTGCCACCCATGACAACCCACGAATGCAGTCACTTGGCGCCGGTGTTGGGCGCCTTCGCCGGCGCACGACGCCGCCCGCGCCGCGCGCGCTGGCGTTGAGCGCCGGTTGTGGAGCGCCGCGATGAGCTGGCATCATCGGTCGCCACGACCGTCTGGAGGAACATGAAGATCTCGCTGTCGACCGCCTCAGTCACCCGCGTCAAGACCGACCTGCTCGTCGTCGGCGTGTCGAGCACCGACGTCGCGTCCACGCCTGTGCTCAGCGAGCTGGACGCCGCGCTCGGCGCGGGTCGGCTCGCGAAGCTCTTCGCCGACGAGCGCTTCGACGCGAAGCCGGGCAGCGCCCTGTGCGTCCCGGCCGGGAGCGAGGTCGGCGCGCAGTGGGTGCTCTTCGTCGGCATCGAGCCGGAGAGCGCCTCGGCGTTGCGCACCGCGCGCATGCTTGGGGTGCACGCCGCCCGCGCGGCGAAGGCGCGCAAGACCGCGGCGCTGGTGCTGGCCGGCGCCGAGGCTGCCTCGGTCCGCGCGGCCGCCGAGGGCCTGGTCACCGGCGCGTACCAGAACGACGCGCACAAGAGCGGGCGCAACCGCAGGCCGGCGGCGCTCGGGCGCGCGACGCTCGTCGTCGACAAGGCGACCGCGGCGCTCCGCCGCGCGGTGTCGGACGGCGTCGCGATCGCCGAGTCCATCGAGGTCGTGCGCGACCTCGTGAACGGCCCTCCGAACGTCGTCACGCCGGATCACCTCGCCAAGGCGGCGCGAAGCCACGCACGCAAGCACGGCGTCCGGTGCACCGTCTGGGACCAGAAGAAGCTCGAAGCGGCCGGCATGGAGCTCTTCCTCGCCGTCAACAAGGGAAGCGCGGTCGAACCGCGCATGATCCACCTCGTGTACAAGCCGACCGACCCGAAGCCGACGAAGAAGGTCGTCTTCGTCGGCAAGGGCATCACGTTCGACTCGGGCGGGCTGTGCATCAAGCCCGGCCCGTCGATGACCACTATGAAGTGCGACATGGCGGGCGCGGCGACGACGCTCGGCATCGTCCTCGCGGCGGCACGCCTGCGGCTGCCGGTCGAGGTCCACGGGCTGCTGGGCTCCGCGGAGAACATGACCGGTGCCGCCGCGTACCGTCCTGGCGACGTCTACACCTCACGCGAGGGCAAGACCGTCGAGATCATCAACACCGACGCCGAGGGCCGGCTCGTGCTCGCCGACGTGCTCTCCTACGCCAAGGACCAGAAGCCGGACTACCTCATCGACCACGCGACGCTCACCGGCGCGTGTCTCGTCGCGCTCGGTCCTTACCGGGCGGGGATGATGAGCAACGACGACGAGCTCGCCGACGCTTATCAGGCCGCCGCCTCGCTCGAGGGCGAGCGCTACTGGCGGCTGCCGCTCGACGACGATCTGCGCAAGCAGCTCGAGAGCTCGACGGCCGACATCAAGCACGTCGGCACGCGGCTCGGCGGCACTATCACCGCGGCGCTCTTCCTCCGGGAGTTCATCGGGGATGCGAAGTGGCTGCACCTCGACATCGCCGGCCCGGCCTTTCTCGAGGAGGCCAACGGCCCGTACCCGAAGGGCGGCACGGGCTTTGGTGTCGCCACCGCCCTGCGCTTCCTCGAGGGTCTCGCGTGATCGCCCACCGCGCGTGAGCCGCGTGGCCGCCTGCTGTGCGAGCGATCCGCGACCGCGCCGCCCGGACGAGCGCGCGGGCCGGCGCTGACGACCTCGCCCGCGGCGCGACCCCGCTCGCGGCGCGGCCACCCCGGTCACGTCGCGGCGGCTACAGCCGGTAGGGGAAGGTCACGTTGAACGACGCCTGCCGGAAGGTCGGCACGCGCGCGGCGCTCACCGCCTTCGCGACGCACGCGCCGACCGGCGTCCCCACGAAGGGACCGTCCGAGACCCTCGCGCCCTCGACGCGCCCGGTCGTGCCCTTGAAGCGCACGGTCACCGTCGCGATGCCGCCCTCGGCCGCTTTGCACCGCTCGACGGCTCCGCGGACGCCGGTCAGCGCCCGCAGGACGTCGTCCCGGGAGGGCGTCTCCGGGAGGCTCGCCGCCCCCTTTGTCTCTGAGGACGCCGGCTGAGAAGCCGCGCCTCCGCCCTGCTTCGTCGAGCCGATCACGTCGTTCATGAGGGCGTCGAGGCTCTCGCTTCGATTCGCCGCGGGCTTGGTCGCGGGCTCCTGCGCCGGGCTCGCCTCCGCCGCCTTCGCGGGCGCCTCGGTCGCCTGGGCGCGGCTGGCTGCGCGCGCCTGTCGCCGGGCACGGGCCTCCTCACGCCGCCGTGACCGGGAGGTCTGCGCGGGCTCCCTCTCGCTTGGCTCGGCGGGCTTGGCCGCCGACTCCTCCGCTGCCTTCGCGGCCGCCGTCGTGGGGGCGGCTTCGGCGCCGG
>JAGQJE010000333.1 GCA_020430775.1 Myxococcales bacterium | reverse complement strand
CTCAGCCGCCACTGCGCGACCAGCTCCGCCCACTCCGCCGAGCTACGCCGGCGTCGCTTCGTGCTCATGCCCCCGACATAACCCCCCAGCACCGCCCCGCTACAAGGCGGCCCGTAGGAGGCTTACACTGCGTCGACCCAGCCTGCATGAAGGGCTGCCCGGTCGGCGCGTACGAAAAAGACTCCATCACCGGCATCGTGCGGCACCTCGACGACCAATGCATCGGTTGCCAGTACTGCATCTTCACGTGCCCCTACGAGGTCCCGAAGTACAACGCGGACAAGGGCATCGTACGCAAGTGCGACATGTGCGCCGGGCGGCTGGCGGAGGGCGAGGCACCCGCGTGCGTCCAGGCGTGCCCCAGTGCGGCGATCTCGATCACCGTCGTGGACACGCAGGACGCGATCGACGACGCGCAGGCGGGCGTGTTTCTCCCTGGGGCGCCCTCGCCGGGCATCACGATCCCCACGACGGTGTACAAGACCAAGGAGCCGCTGCCCCGCAACGCGATCCCTGCGGACTTCTACACCGTGCATGCCGCGCACGTGCACACGCCGCTCGTGTGGATGCTCGTGCTCACGCAGCTCTCGGTCGGCGCGTTCTGCGTCAGTGAGTTCTTCGACCGGCTGATCCCGGGCGACGCGCTCTCGCCGATTCGCCAGTGGCACGGGCTCTTGGCGCTCGCGCTAGGCCTCGTCGCCATGGGCGCCAGCACCGCGCACCTCGGTCGCCCCCAGTACGCCTTCCGCGCGATCCTCGGCATCCGGACCTCGTGGCTCAGCCGCGAGATCCTGGCGTTCGGCGCGTTTGCCGGCGTGGCCGCCGTGTACGCCGCCGCGCTCTGGCAGGCCGAGCACGCCCCCGTGGTGACCGCCATGACCTGGCTGCCCGAGGTTGCGGCGCGGTCGCTCCCCTACCTCGGGCCCGTCGTGGCCGTGACCGGACTGGCCGGGGTCTTTTGCTCCGTGATGGTCTACGCCGTGACCGGCCGCCGCTGGTGGAACGGCGCCTACACCGGGATGAAGTTCTTCATGACCGCGACCGTCCTCGGCCTCGCGTTCAGCACCGCGTTCGCCGCGATCATCGCGAAGCTGGTCGCGGAGGAGCCCGCGGCCGTGATGGCGCCGTGGTTCGCGTTCTCCGCGAAGGCGCTCGCGGCCGCCACCATGCTCGCGCTCCTCGGCGAGGCGTCGGTGTTGACGCACCTGCGAGACCGGCAGCGGGGCGACCTGTGGCGGTCCGCCCGCCTGCTCGTAGGAGAGCTCCGCCCGTTGAGCGGTATGCGGCTCGTCGTGGCCGTGCTCGGCGGCGCCGTCGTCCCCTTCGTCTTCCTCGTCAGCAGCGAGGGCGTGCCCTTCTCCTTCCAGCTCGCCGCCGTCGTCGCCAGCGCATTGCTCCTGGTAGCGGGCGCTCTCATCGAACGAACCCTCTTCTTCGCGGCCGTCAGCGCGCCGCGCATGCCCGGCCGCCCGGGCGGTGCCCCGTGATCTCGAAACGAAACGGCTCCATCGTAGAGCGCGCGCGCCGTCTACTTCGCGATGATGGGAGCGTCCTCACGCGCGAGCTGCTCCGTTCGCCCGGCGGGTTCGGTCTCGGGCAGGTGCCGGACAAGCTCAAGCCCGACGCCACCACCACGATGATCTGTGGGTTCTGCTCCACCGGGTGTGGCCTCGATGTCCACATGAAGGACGGGCAGGCGGTGTCGGTCACGCCGAGCGTGGACTACCCGGTCAACCTCGGCCTGGCGTGCCCGAAGGGCTGGGAGGCGTTGACCCCGCTGAAAGCGGCGGACCGCGCGCTCACCCCAATGACGCGCGAGCACGCCGGAGAGCGGCTCCGTGCCGTGTCGTGGGAGGTCGCCCTCGAGGCCTTCACGGCTCGCTTCAAGGCGATCCAGGCGAAGCACGGGCCGGAGTCCGTGGCGTTCCTGGGAACGGGACAGATGCCGCTCGAGGAGCTGGCCTTCCTAGGCTGCTTGGCGAAGTTCGGCATGGGGATGAAGCACGGCGACGGCAACACGCGTCAGTGCATGGCCACCGCCGTCGCCGCCTACAAGTCGTGCTTCGGGTTCGACGCGCCGCCGTACTCGTACGCCGACTTCGAGGAGAGCGACGTCCTCGTCTTCATCGGCGCGAACCCCTGCATCGCGCACCCGATCCTCTGGGAGCGCGTCTGCCGCAACCCCCACTCGCCGGTCGTCGTGGTCATCGACCCGCGGCGCACGGAGACGGCGCAGCAGGCGACGGCGCACCTTCCCATCGCGCCCAAGAGCGACCTCGAGCTCTTCTACGGCGTCGCGAACGTCCTCATCCGCGAGGGATGGGTGGATCGTGGGTTCGTGGAGGCGCACACCGAGGGCTTCGACGAGTTCGCGAAGCACGTGGCGCAGTTCCCACCGGAGCGCGCGTCCGCCCGCTCCGGGCTCCCGGTGGAGCGCATCGAGCGCTTCGCGGAGCTCATCCATCGCGGCGAGCGCGTGTCGTTCTGGTGGACCATGGGCGTCAACCAGAGCCACGAGGGCGTCAAGGTCGCGCAGGCGATCATCGCGCTCTCGCTGATGACGGGCAACATCGGAAGGCCCGGGACCGGGGCGAACTCCATCACCGGCCAGTGCAACGCGATGGGCTCGCGCCTGTTCAGCAACACCACGAGCCTCCTCGGCGGGCGCAAGTGGGACGACGCGGAGCACCGCGCGACCGTCGCGAAGCGCCTGGGGGTCGACGCGTCGGTCATCCCGACCGACGGCGGGATGGCGTACGACCAGATCATGGAGGCGATCCTCCGCGACGAGATCAAGGGGCTGTGGGTCGTCGCGACGAACCCGGCCCACTCGTGGATCAACCAGCGCGACGCCCGCGACATCCTGTCGCGGCTCGACTACCTCGTCGTCCAGGACATGTACGTCTCGAGCCACACGGCGGACCTCGCCCATCTCGTCCTCCCCGCCGCCGCCTGGGGTGAGAAGGAGGGGACGTTCATCAACTCGGAGCGACGCATCGGCGTCATCAAACAGGTCGCACGGGCCCCCGGTGAGGCGCTCAGCGACTTCCGTATCTTCCAACTCGTCGCCGAGACGTGGGGCTGCGGCGAGATGTTCGCCGAGTGGTCGTCGCCGGAGGCGGTGTTCGGGATTCTGAAGGAGCTCACGAAGGACACGCCCTGTGACATCACCGGGGTCGGGGGCTACACCGAGGTGGACTCGCTACGCGGCGTACAGTGGCCACTGCCGGAGGGCGAGAAGGTGGCGCCCGGGAGCGAGCGACGGCTCTTCGCCGACGGCAACTTCTACCATGAGAGCGGTCGGGCGCGGTTCATCTGCGGTCCCTCGACGCCGGTCCCCGAAGAGGTGGACGAGCGCTTTCCCATGGTGCTGCTCACCGGGCGCGGGAACTCGGCGCAGTGGCACACGCAGACGCGCACCGGCAAGAGCGCCGTGCTCCAGACGCTCGCGCCGGAGACGATCTACGTGGAGATCTCTCCGCGCGACGCGGACCGCCTCGGCATCGCACCCAACGATTGGGTCCGAGTCAGCTCGCGTCGCGGGACGCTCGAAGCGCGCGCGTATGTCACGCACATCGTACAGCCCGGCCAGGTGTTCATCCCGATGCACTACGTGCAGACCAACCGCCTGACCTTCCCGGCGTTCGATCCGACGTCCCGCCAGCCCGCCTACAAGCATTGTGCCGTGAACGTCGGTCGTCTGATGTTGCACGATCGAGCCCGCTGACCCTGCGTCTGCGCGCTCTCTGCTTCGATAGCGCGCGCCGGACGCGCATCGGCGGCGACGCGGCAACACGCGAGGCCACCAGTTGAGCGTGTCCGCGCCCCTTTTGTGGCATCTGCGCGTGCTGGGCGTCCGCGTTCTCGGGTACCCTGTCGCGATGCGTGGTTCTCGCTCCTTGTTCGCCTTCGTCTGCTTGGCCTTGTTCTTCGCTGGCTGCGGTGACGACGGCGCTCCGCTGCAGCCCGACTCCGGTACCCCGGACGCCGGCCGACCCGACGCCGGCGCACCCGACGCCGGCGCACCCGACGGCGGCACACCGCCGGACAGGTTCCCCGCTGCGACCGCCGGCACCATCTACAGCTACGCGACCGGGTGCTACTCGATCGGCGTCGTCGGCACGTCGAAGTACCTCGCCGCGTCCGGAGGTGGTGACGGGTTCGAGGTGTCGGCGACCACCCTCGACGCCGCCTCGCGCTTTCGGATGCGGCCGGCCGACCTCGGCACGTACCTCCTCTACGACGAGGCAAAGCGCTACCTCGTGTCTCTGGATGACGCCGGACTACAGCGTCGCCCGGAGCTGCTCAGCGACACGACGGTCAGCGACGCCGGTGTCACCACCATCGACGACTCGTTCCAGTCGGAGGGCGAGTGGGACCTCGTGGTGTCGACCGACGACCCGAGCCGCTTCCGGCTGAGGCATCATCGCTCTGGCGGATACCTCTCCGCAGAGGGGACGCTCGTCGGCATCTCGGACGCCGCGGAGATCCTGTTCTTCGAGCAGTCGGACTGCGCGACGTTTCCGGAGCTGACGGTCGACGCCGAGGGGACGGTCACGCCCAAGACCTTCGATGACGGGTCCCTCTTCGGCTTCGTCGACATGCACGAGCACATGTTCTCGAACTTCGCGTTCGGCGGCGGCGGCATCTTCCATGGCGCGCCCTTTCACCGCCTGGGCGTCGAGCACGCGCTCCCCGACTGCGAGCCCTTCCACGGCGTCCACGGCGAGAAGGACCTGCTCGGGTTCGCGTTTGGCAACCTCGGCGGGCTGACCACGATGGACCTGCTCTCGCTGCTGTTGACCTTGAAGTCGCCGGTCCCGCACGACACGTCGGGTTACCCGGACTTCAAGTCCTGGCCGGACGCGGTGCGCAGCCCGACCCACCAGATGATGTATTACAAGTGGGTCGAGCGCGCGTACATGAGCGGGCTTCGGCTCCTGGTGCAGCACGCGACGACCAACCACGTCTTGTGTGAGCTCCTCGTCGGGCTTGGGACGCAACCGCAGCGGTACTCGTGCAACGACATGGTCGCGGTCGACCGAATCGTCGAAGAGACCAAGGCGCTCGAGCGCTACGTCGACGCGCTGCACGGCGGCCGCGGCAAGGGGTGGTTCCGGATCGTCACCTCGCCCGCGCAGGCGCGTGAGGTCATCGCCGACGGCAAGCTGGCCGTCGTGCTCGGCATCGAGACCTCGGTGCTCTTCGACTGCTTCTTGAACCCGCCCGAGGGGTACTCACGGTGCACCGAGGCGGACGTCGTCGCGAAGCTGGACGAATACTATGCGAAGGGCCTGCGCGCGCTCTTTCCGGTGCACAAGTTCGACAACGGGTTCTCCGCCGGCGACGGACACCGCGGGATCATGGACCTCGGGAACATGATACAGAGCGGGGACTGGAGCAATTACAGGCTGTGCGCGGACCTCGGTGTCGCAGATGTCCCGCGCAATTTCGACGGCGGGGACGTGCCCTTCGGCGGCCTGAACATGCCCCGCGCGCAATACGACGCGCCGCCGCCCAATGACTTCGCCGGCTTCATGGCGAACCCGATCAACGTGCTGGTCACGGGGATCGACGGCGTGTCGACCATCAACGACGTGGTCGAGATCCTCAGCGCGCCTCCTTTGACGGGCGACTACTGCCAAAGCGCAGGCCTGACGAGCCTCGGGGAATTCCTGATGGCCGAGATGATGAAGCGCGGGATGCTCATCGAGGTCGATCACATGCCGCGACTGTCACGGAGGCGCGCGATGGAGATCCTCGAGGCGAACGACTACCCGGCGGTGGGCTCGCACGGCAACAACTACAACGGCGAGATGTACGCCCTCGGCGGCGTGTCGGACTCCGGCTTCGGGCGGTGCGCCTCGGCCAGCACGCCCGCGACGATGGACGACAACTACCAGCGACGCGTCCAGTTGGCGCGCGACGAGGGCGCGTTCCCGGCTGAGGGCTTCGGCTTCGACCTGAACGGCTTCGCCGGCGCGCCGGGGCCGCGCTTCGGCGACCGAGCCCACTGCAGCGACCCGCAGAGCCATCCCATCACCTACCCGTTCAAGTCGTACGCGGGCGACGTCACGTTCACGCAGCCGACCGTCGGCAACCGCACGATCGACTTCAACACGGAGGGCCTGGTCCACATCGGGCTGGTCGCCGAGTACATCGAAGACGTGCGGCGCGACGGCGTCACCGACGAAGAGCTCGAGCCGCTCTTCAAGTCGGCCGAGGGGTACATTCGCATGTGGGAAAAGGCAGAGGCGCGCGGCGCGGCGATCCGCGAGGAGTAGGTCGAGGCGTGACCGAGCCGAAGGAGGCGACCGCGCACACCGTCGCGGCGCAGCGGCGGTTCCGTGACGAGTCGCCGATGGACTGGGGCGACCGCGAGGACTGGGAGCGCGCCCGGCGCGGCCTGGTCGCGCGGCCCGAGCGCGCGTCGATCGGGGGGCCGGGCCGCGAGCCCGCGTGGAGCCTCGACGGCTACGCCTTCCTCGACGCCGAGGACGCGCCCGACACGGTGAACCCCTCGCTCTGGCGACAGGCGCGGCTCAACAACGAGGCGGGGCTCTTCACGATCGCCGATCGCATCCACCAGCTCCGCGGGTTCGATCTGTCGGAGCTCACGATCGTCGAGGGCGAGCAGGGGTTCATCGTCATCGATCCGCTCATCTCGGTCGAGTGCGCGGCGGAGGCGATGGCGCTCGCGCGCGCGCACCTCGGCGACCGCCCCGTGACCGCCGTCGTCTATACGCACAGCCACGTCGACCACTTCGGCGGCGTGAAGGGCGTCACGACCGAGGACGACGTCGCCGCGGGGCGCTGTCGCGTGATCGCGCCCATCGGGATGGTCGAGGCGGCCGTCTCGGAGAACGTCTTCGCGGGCGTGGCGATGAACCGCCGCGCGCAGCTCATGTACGGGGCGGCGCTCCCGCGAGGCCCGCGGGGACAGGTCGACGCGGGGCTCGGCAAGACCCACTCCCTCGGCACGGTGAGCCTCATCCACCCGACCGACACGATCACCGAGACCGGCGAGCGGCGCACGGTCGACGGCGTCGAGATCGAGTTTCAGCTCACGCCGGGCACTGAGGCGCCCGCCGAGATGAACTTCTGGTTTCCGGAGCTTCGTGCGCTCTGCATGGCCGAGAACTGCACGCACAACCTGCACAACCTCTACACGCTGCGCGGGGCGCAGGTGCGGGACGCGCTCGCGTGGGCGAAGTACCTCGACGAGTCCATCGTGCGCTACGAGGGCAAGACCGACCTGGTCTTCACGAGCCACCACTGGCCGGTCTGGGGCGCCGAGGCGTCGATGCGCTACCTCGCGACGCAGCGCGACCTCTACAAGTACCTGCACGACCAGACCCTGCGCCACGCGAACAAAGGGCTGACCATGCTCGAGTGCGCGGAGGCGGTGCGCTTGCCCGAGGCGCTCGCCTCCGAGTGGTGCAACCGGCCGTACTACGGGACGGTCAACCACAACGTCAAGGCCGTCTACCAGCGCTACCTCGGGTGGTTCTCCGGGAACCCCGCGGACCTGCACCCGCTCCCGCCGGTGGCCGCGGCGGCGAAGTACGTCTCGTACATGGGAGGCGCCGGCGCGGTCGTCGCGAGGGCGCGGACGGACTTCGAGGCGGGCGAGTACCGCTGGGTCGCCGAGGTGCTGAGCCGCGTCGTCTTCGCCGACCCGCAGGGCGAGGACGCGGTGACCGCGCGGGCGAAGGCGCTGCTCGCCGACACCTACGAGCAGCTCGGGTACGCGGCGGAGTCGGCCGTGTGGCGCAACTTCTACCTCGGCGGCGCCCACGAGCTGCGCCACGGCGTCCCGAGCGCGGGCCGCGCGGTCGAGCTGCGCTCCCTCGACCTGGTGCGCGCCATCGAGGTGTCGATGCTGCTCGACGCGCTCGCGCTCCGCCTCGACCCTGACGCCTGCGCGGGCGCGCGCCTCGCGCTGAACCTCGTCGTGACCGACCTCGGGCAGGGCCGCGCGGACGAGCGGCACGCGCTGTGGGTAGAGCGCTCGGTCCTGCACCACCGCGACGGCGCGCACCTCGACGACGCCGACGCCACGGTCACCCTGAGCAAGCTCGAGCTCATCGTGGCCCTCGGCGGCTTCGGCGTCGCCCCAGGGGTCCGCACCGACGGAGACCCGGACGCGTTCGCGCGGCTGACGACCTGGCTCGACCGCCCGGACCCGAGCTTTCCCATCACGACCCCGTAGGCCCCCGCGGCGCGGGCACGGGGACGGTCGCGAGTGCCGGGGGCGTGACACAGGGCGATCGTCCAGCACGCACGCACGTATCACCATCGGCCTCCCGTCCGGCGACGGCGGCGCGGTCGTACTGCGAGCCCGCCCGCAGCATGGCGCCAAAAGGGCTCGCAGCGGAGGGCAGTCCCGTCTCTGGAAACCGTCTGTGAGCCGGAGCGGCTACGAGCTCACGGCGCGGCGACCTGCATCACGAAGGCGTCGAAGCTGCCGGAGGGTGTCTGACCCGGCAACGTCCCGTTCGTGTTGCCGGCCACGAAGACGTCCCCGTCGCCATCGAGGGCGAGGGACGCCACGTTGTCCGTCGCCGCGGACCCGAGCTGCCGCGTCCAGTCCACCACCCCGTCCGCGTCGGAGGTCCAGACGAACCCGTCCGCGCCGCCGAGCGCCGTGTGCCCGGGCAGCGCCGCGTTCGTCGTGCCGCCGACTACCACCCGGCCGTCGCCGCCGACGCGCACCGAGCTCGCGACGTCGAAGTCCGCCGTACCAAACTGCCGGGTCCACGCCACGGCGCCGTCCGAGTTGTACTTGCGCACGAACGCGTCTCCGTTGCCGAGGGCCGTCTCACCCGGCAGCGCCATACCAGCTCCGCCCGCGACGACGACGCTCCCGTTGCTCCCCACGCTGACGGAGCTCGCGCTGTCGTCTCCGGTGGAGCCGAACTGCCGCGTCCACACCTCCGCGCCGTCCGCGTCGTACTTGCGCACGAAGGCGTCCGCCCCGCCGGCGGAGGCGTCCTGGACCAGCGACGCACCCGTCTGGCCCGCGACAACGACGCTGCCGTCGTTGCCGACGGTCGCCGAGCTCGCGCTGTCGTCTCCGGCGGAGCCAAACTGCCGCGTCCACACCTCCGCGCCGTCTGCGTCGTACTTCTGCACGAACGCGTCCGTGCCGCCCGCGGAGGTCTGCCCCGGCAGGGTGCCGCTCGTGTCCCCCGACACCACGACGGCGCCGTCCGTGTCGACGCTGACGGAGCTCGCGCTGTCGTCTCCGGTGGAGCCGAACTGCCGCGTCCACACCTCCGCGCCGTCCGCGTCGTACTTCCGCACGAACGCGTCCACGCCACCCGCGGAGGTCTGCCCCGGCAGGGTGCCGCTCGTTTGGCCGGCGATCACGATGTTCCCGACGCCGTCGATCGCCACCGAGGTGACGAGCTCGGCGGCGGTCGAGCCGAACTGCCGCGTCCAGACCGCCACGTGGTCCGCGCCGTACTTGCGCAAGAACCCATCCGCCTCGCCGACCGCCGTCTGGCCTGGAAGCGCGCCGTAGGAGTCGCCCGCCACGACGACGCTGCCGTCCCCGCCGACGCGCACGGAGTTGGCGTAGTCGGCGTTCGCCGACCCGAGCTGGTCTGTCCAGGGATCGCGGACGCAGACCCTGTCCATCGTCGACGTCGCCGCCACATCTTCCACGGCGTCCGCCGCGCACTCGGTCCAAGGTGCGCAGCTCGCGGCGTTGCTCGTCGCGCTGTACTGACCCTGCGCGCACGGAGCGCAGGCTCGGTCTGCCGTGGCGCTGCCCTCGACGTCGACGTAGGTCCCCGCGAGGCAGGTCATCTGCGATACGCACATCGTCGCCGGATCGGAGTCGTGGTCCCAGGCTCCCTCGGCGCACTGGGCGGCCTCGGCGCTGCCTCCCGCGCAGTACTCGCCCGCGCTGCACGCCTCGCACGTGGCCGGCATCGTCGCGGTGCCCGCCGCCGTCTGCACCGTGCCCGGCGCGCAGGCCTGCGCCTCGACGCAGGTCGATTGGTTCGGGCCGGAGGTGTAGGTCCCCGAGGGACACATCGCGCAGGTCTGGTCCGTGGTCGCCGTGCCCATGGCGGTCACGTGCTCACCGGCCACGCACTCGGTCCACGGCATGCACTCGGCTGCCGAGTCGCCAGGATCGCGCCAGGTCCCCGCCGGGCAGGGCTCGTCCGGCGACCCGCTGCCGCAGCCCCACACCGCCAGCGCCAACGACAGCGGCAGCGTCCACCGTACCTGCTTCGACATCACGCCCTCCATCCGCCGCCGCGCGGCCCGGCTCACCGACGCCGTCCAATCCGCGTCCGCGGCTCGTGTCGACGACATCGTGCAACAATCGACGCATTCGACGGAGGCTTTTTTTATCGCGCGCAGCCCGGGCCAGTCCGGCGACAGCCTCGAGGCGTGGGCCCCGCGCGCCTCGAGGCATCCACCCCGGGCGCGGCAACGCGTCCGAGCGGACCCGCGCAGCGGTCGAACGACACCCCGACCTCCAAGCCCGCGCTAGCTCGACGTTTGTGCTTGGTGCCAGCGAGCGGCTCGGTAGCCTTGGCCCTTGCCGGGATGGGCCGGGTGCTCACCGGCGAGGCGGCGGAACCTGTCGGGCACGGGGCTTGGGGTTACGGGCTGGGGCACCGGTGTGCGCACCGGAGGCATGAGGCGAAGTCCTTCTCGAGGTGCCGTCCCGCCGAGCAGTTGCGTGCGAATGGCGCGGCCGAGAACCTCGGCGAGCAGAGAGGGCACGGCGTTGCCGACCTGGCGCTGAATCGCGGTGCGGCCGCCTTGAATCACGACGTCGTCTGGGAAGGTCTGCAGCCGGCACATCTCGCGCATGCTCAGGCGCCGGCTGTCCCAGTGGAAGGGTCCCGTCGCCGGACCAGGCTGCGCCTGTAGCGTCCAGGAGGGACGGTCTTTCGCGAGCTTCAGGAGGAACGACCAAAAACGTCGCCGCCACCCGAAGAGGGGGAGGCCGCCGCCGCGCTCGGTGTGCCAGAGGTAGTTCTCGCCCTCTGGAATCGACGGGAGCAGCTCGGCCCATTTTCCGCGAGGGGCGAGATCCTCGGCGGGCTCCACGCAGAGGTCCCCTAGTGCATCCCACGCGGTGCGGTACGGCTCGAGCGCACCTCGTAGCTCGAGCTGGCCGTTCGTGTCGGCCGCACCGTGAGTCGCAGCGGGAAACCGAAACGTCTGCCCGTCGCGCGCCGCGACCATGAAGAAGCGCTCGCGGACCTGTGGGACGCCGTAGTCCGCAGCACGCAGGACTCTGCACACGGGCTGGTAGTGGCTGCCGGTTCGTCGGTTGATGTCGCGGACCCAGTCCAGGAGGAACGCGACGCCTTCAGCCTTTCCCGCGTACGCCATCCCGCCGACGTTCTCGAGCACGAATGCGTGTGGGAGCGTGTCTTCGAGGACGCGCATGAACGCGCCGAGCGTGCCCGCGCGCGGATCATCGAGACGGGCTGCATCCCCCGTGGCCCAGTAGCCGGACTTCGAAAAGGGCTGGCAGGGCGGACCGCCGATCACGAGGCTCGCTTCGCCGACATCGACCTTGGCGGTCTCTAGGATCTCCGAGGAGGGCACGTCGTGGATATCGCGCTCGATGACGGGGAACGAGCGGTTGTGGCGGAGCGTCTCGCAGGAGGCGTGGTTCATCTCGACGGCGACCGAAGTGCGGAACCCCGCCGCCTCGAACCCGTAGTCCAGCCCGCCGGCGCCGGTGTAGAGGCTAATGATCGTCGGCTTTCGTTCCATGACTGAACATCCGTATACCATGGTTTGCGAGCTACAGGCCAGCAGCCTCCGAGAATACACGGTGCGCGTCGGACCTCCACCGCTCATCCAACCTCACGTTATTACCAAGTTTTCCAGGACATCGTTGGTGTGGAGCGAGTCGCGTGGGGACCACGTACCGAAACTCCCATCGCTCGGTGACCGCGTGCAGGCAGGCCGCGACGACGTCGAAGTCCCGCGGGCTGTAGTAGCGGGAGCAGGGGTCGCCCTTCGACGCACGCGTGCGCTGGAAGTCGACGCGCGCGACGCCGGCGGCGGTCGTGTTACGCAGGACGTTCTTGCACTCGATGGTGAGTGGGGCGCCTCGGAAGCGCAGCGCGATATCCGCGCCACCCTCTTTGGTGATTCGTTTGCACTCGGAGACGTCCGGCACGCCTTGGACCTGTCGATAGAGGTGCTCCTCCGCCACCCATCCCCGTACGGCCATCTTGAGTCGAGGCGCCGATTCGATGAGGTCCATGACCTCCCTCTGCGATAGCTCGAACTCTCGCGCGAGGTCGTGCAACCGAGCGGGTGACGGCACGAGGTCCGGCGGGTGACTCGCCGACGCCTCGACTGGACGCAGCGGCGAGTGACCCGCACGCTCCGCGAGGAGCTGCCGGTGACCCTGATCCTCGGCGAGCGCGTCACGTTCAAAGCGGACGTAGTCGAGGAAGCGCTCCGGCCGGCCGCCAACGAGCACCTCGATCGGGCCTGCGTCCGCGGTCTTTCGGCTGCGCTCCCACGCGTGCCAGCCCGTCTGCAGGATCGCGTCGGCTTGTTCCTGCTTGAACTCGATCGAGATGAACATCTTGGTCGGGCTGTGGAGAACCGGGTCAGCGCCGACGAAGAAACGCTGCTCCGGATTGATGCCCAAGAACAAGGTCGTGTAGAGGCCGTACGGGTCTTGCCAGAGTTCGTGCAGCTTTCCGTCCCTCGAACCGTACTTGACCTGCAAGCGGTGCTCGTCGTCGGGGCGGTTCTTGGTGAGACGCTGATTGGCCAAGAACGCGTACGCGACGATGCCGAAGCGCTCACCGTCCGCAGTCTCGAAGGTGATGCGAGTCGGCGCCTCG
Source organism: Myxococcales bacterium (assembly GCA_020430775.1). Lineage (GTDB taxonomy): Bacteria > Myxococcota_A > Polyangia > Polyangiales > Houyiibacteriaceae > JAGQJE01. Next base: position 42,480 of record JAGQJE010000333.1, on the reverse strand, counting down.
CTGGGCGGGCTGCAATAGAGGATGCGACAGCCGTCTGCGTGAAGCGCGTCGGTCATGAAGCGGATGAGCGGTTGCTTGTCTCGGGCGCTGACGCGGTACGTTCGGGGGCTGGTCTCCGGCTTCGCCACGAGCGGGATGGTACGTCGATTCCGGTGCTTGGGGGCGCGCGATGTCCCCGGTCGAGGCGGGCACCTCGGCGAGGGCGTCGAGAGGCGTGCGCGCGGGCTCAGTGGGCGGCGGGCGTGATTCGGGGCTCGGGTAGCGGGCCGAGGACGACGCCGGCGCGGATGAAGGGCACGGCCTTCCACCCGACGAAGTGGGTGTAGGCGACGGGGCCGCGCGTGGGTGCGCGCAGCTCGTAGGTGAGGGTCGAGCCCATCAGGAAGCGTCCGAAGTGCATGTCGGCGTCGACCCCGACGCGCGCGCCGACGAGGGGGCTCCAGCGCTTCGCCTCCTTCAGACACGGCTCGGGGCACGAGTCCGGGTCGACGAGCGCGGCGCCCACCGCGACGCTCGCGTGCGGGGTGATCGCGAACGCGAGGTGCCGCTCGGGCCGTCGATGGTCGTACACGACCCAGCGATACGCGCAGCCGACGTGGACGGTGTGTGAATCCCACTCCGCGCTCGACGGCGGGCCGAGGTCGATGGCGAGCCAGTTGAGCGGCGGGATCCAGCGCGCCTCGTAGTCGAGGAGGAGCCCGTGGGGGCCGTGCGGAAAGACCCGAACGCCGAGCGCGGCGTCGAGGTAGATCGGCTCTTCCCCGGCGTCGCTGTGGCGCGCCCTCGCGTGCGACCACCCCCTCAGTACCCCCGGCACGGTGAACCGAAGTTCGACCGGGCGCTCCTGGGCGCGAGCTGTAGCGGCGCCCGCGATCTGGGCGACCCAGAGCGCTGCGACGAAGACCACAACCTCGCGGCGACCACCGAGCAGACGAGCGTGGTGAGTGTCCATGCCTCTACCGAAACAGCACGCCCCGTGCCACCCCCGTTCACGCCTGCCGCGCAGCGCTGAGCACGCTCGACCGGCGGGCGACCGAGCGCTCTGCGCAGGTGCTTCGGCGAGCGAGGGCGTCCATCGCGTGAGCGACGCCCGGCAGGCGGTCCCTGTCCCGCCTCGGCTGGCGAGTGAGTGCATCGCTCTGGCCGCGGCTTGCGCTCGACGCCACCCAGGAGGTCGCGATACGACCCGCGCGTGCAGAGGTGTCGTCGAGGTCCTGGGCTCGCGTTGGTGCTGTGCGCGTTTGGCGTCGTTGTCGGCTGCGGCGCGGATGCCCCGCCGTCGCCGTCCCCAATGTTTCTTGACGATGCCGGGTCGGGCCTCGACGACGCCGGTGTGGCCGACGCGGGGTCCGGCCACGACGACGCCGGCGCGGCTGATGCGGGGCGGGGTCGCGACGACGCCGGCGTGGCTGATGGCGGGACCGGCCTCGACGACGGTGGCGTGGGTCAGGTCTTCGACTCACAGGGTGCGCCGCTGGCCTGTGCTGTCGCGCGCTACGGTTGCCCGAGCGCGTGTCCGGGGGTGCTCCTCGACCCCCCGTGGATGGGCTGGCCGATCCATGGTGAGCGCGGAAAAGACTAGTTACTGCGCAACTACTTCGATCTCGATCCGGCCGCTGGGCAGATCGAGGACTACGTGGGCGAGCGCGGAGTCGACGCGAAGACCTACGACGGTCACACGGGCCTCGATGTGTCCATCGGGAGCTTTCGCAACATGGACCGCGGCGTCGGGGTCTATGCCGTCGCGCCCGGTACGGTGATGCGAACGACCGACGGGAACTTCGACCGCAACGTCGCGTTCTTGCCCGGCTGCGGAGACTCGGTGAACGCGGTCTACGTGACCCACCCGAGCGGCTACTACTTCGAGTACCTGCACTTCAAGAAGGACACGATCGCGGTCGAGCCGGGTCAAACCATCCAAGCGGGCACCTACCTCGGCGAGGTCGGCTCTTCTGGATGTTCCAACGGGCCGCACGTACACGTCGAGCTGCGCGACTGCGGCGGCGCCCCTATCGACCCCTTTCTCACCGGCCTCGTGCTCGACCCACCTACGTACGACGCGCCGATGCGCCTGTTCGAGGTGACGTTCCGCGCTACGCCCTTCCCGTCCGCCGATCTCGCCACCGTGTTCACGCAAGCCGCGCCGAACGTGACCTCCGTGCCGGTGGCGACGACGATGGGCTTCGGGCTCACGCTCGCCGACGGGATCGTGGGGGACACCGTCGCGATCGAGGTGCGTCGCGGTGACGGGAGCCGATTTGACGACCTGCGCGGCAAGTTGACCATTCCCTACCCAAGCTCGGTGTGGTTTTGGAACCGGACACTCACGGGAGCGCCTGGCGAGTGGACCGCGACCATCCGCCTCGACGGCGAGGTGGCCCGCGTCGTCTCGTTCGAGGTCACAGGCGACGCCAAGGCGCGCGCCAAGGCGTCGACGCTCGAGCCTTGGGTTCCGGGCCCAGGGGAGGGCGTCGCTCACCCCTTCCCGCCGCTCGATCGACGCGAGCCGGCGTCGCCTCCCCGGTCCGCTCCGGCCCAGCGATAGCGCGTGAGCGGCCCCGCGGCCGCGTCGCTCAGGCATCGAGGAGGGTCCGGGCGCGCGGTTGCGCCGCCGGCGTGCGGGCGTGGTAGGAAGGCGGGATGGGACGCTTCGACGAGATCTGCGAGCGCGCGCGGCGTGATCCGCAGGGGTTCTGGGCGGAGGCGGCGCGCGAGATCGAGTGGTTCCGCGAGCCGGAGCAGATCCTCGATGAGAGTAAGCCGCCGCTCTATCGGTGGTTCGTGGGCGCGCAGCTCAACACCTGCCACAACGCGCTCGATCGCCACGTCGCCGCGGGACGCGGGAAGGCGCCCGCGCTGATCTACGACAGCCCCGTCACGGATACGCAGCGCACCTATACGTTCCGCGAGCTGCGCGACGAGGTCGCTCGCTTCGCCGGCGCGCTCGCCCGGCTCGGCGTCGTCAAGGGCGACCGCGTCGTGATCTACATGCCGATGATCCCGGAGGCGGCCATCGCGATGCTCGCCTGCGCGCGGCTCGGCGCGGTGCACTCGGTGGTCTTCGGAGGGTTCGCGGCGCGCGAGCTCGCCGCCCGCATCGACGACGCGAAGCCGAAGGTGATCGTGACCGCGTCGTGCGGCATCGAGCCGAAGCGCGTCGTCGAGTACAAGCCGCTGCTCGACGCTGCGCTCGCGCGGGCGAGCCACGCGCCGGAGCGTTGCGTCATCGTGCAGCGCGACCGCGCGCCAGCCGAGCTGACGCCGGGCAGAGACGTGACGTGGGCGGAGGCCATCGAAGGCGCCCCGCCGCACCCCTGCGTCGGAGTAGCGGCGACCGATCCCCTCTACGTGCTCTACACCTCCGGCACGACCGGCAACCCGAAGGGCATCGTCCGCGACAACGGCGGGCACGCGGTCGCGCTCCGGTGGTCGATGCAGAACGTCTACGGGATGCAGCCTGGCGAGGTCTACTGGGCCGCCTCGGACGTCGGGTGGGTCGTCGGCCACTCGTACATCGTCTACGGGCCGCTGCTGAACGGGAACACGACGCTGCTCTACGAGGGCAAGCCGGTCGGCACACCCGACGCGGGCGCCTTCTGGCGCGTCATCGCCGAGCACGGCGTTCAGACGCTCTTCACGGCGCCGACCGCGATCCGCGCCATCCGCAAGGTCGATCCGGACGGGGCGCTGCGGGGCGCTTACGACCTCTCCCGCTTCCGCGCGCTCTTCCTCGCCGGCGAACGCTCGGACCCCGACACGCTCGAGTGGGCGCAGGCGCAGCTCGGCGTGCCGGTCATCGACAACTGGTGGCAGACCGAGACGGGCTGGCCGATCGTGTCGAACTGCCTCGGCATCGAGGCGCTGCCCATCAAGCCGGGCTCACCGACGCGCCCCGTGCCGGGCTGGCAGGTCCACGTGCTCGACGAGCGCGGCCGCGACACGGGGCCGGGCGTGACCGGCTCCCTCGCGCTGAAGCTCCCGCTCCCGCCCGGCAGCCTCCCGACGCTCTGGGGCTCGGACGAGCGCTTCATCGCGTCGTACTTGAGCGCGTTCCCCGGGTACTACAACACCGCCGACGCGGGTTACATCGACGCGGACGGCTACGTGCACGTGATGTCGCGCACCGACGACATCATCAACGTCGCGGGACACCGCCTGTCGACCGGCGCGATGGAGGAGGTCCTCGCGAGCCACCCGGACGTGGCGGAGTGCGCGGTCATCGGCGTCAAGGACCCGCTGAAGGGCGAGGTCCCGCTCGGCTTGCTCGTGCTGCGGGGCGACTGCGCGCGCGATCACGGGGAGATCGTCGCCGAGGTCATCGCGCAGGTCCGCGAGTCGATCGGGCCGGTCGCCGCGTTTCGTCAGGCGGTCGTCGTCGAACGCCTGCCCAAGACCCGGAGCGGCAAGATCCTCAGGGGCACGATGAAGCGCATCGCCGAGGGCGCCGAATACGACGTCCCCGCCACCATCGAAGACCCGGCCGTCCTCGACGAGATAGCCACGGTGCTCGGCGCCGGTCGCTGAGCCCTCGCGCTCGTTCCCTCGGCGCCGGGTGCCTGCGCTCGGGCGGCTAGGGTTTCTCGCCTTGCAGGCTGATGTCCACCATCAGGTCCGCGGCGATCTCCTCGAGCTTCGTGCGCACCTGCTCGAGCTCGAGGTGCTCGGGGACGCGCAGCCGGGCGCGGGCCTTGAAGAGCGGCTCGCCGGACCAGGGCGCGCCCTCGCACTCCGTGTGCAGCTCTTCGACGTTGACGCCGAGCTCGGCGAGCGCGGCCGAGAGCTGCCGGATGATGCCGGGGCGGTCCCCGCCGACGACCTCGAGGCGCGCGAGGCCGAGCCGCTCCGGCGCGACGTCCGCGCCGCCGCGCTCGACCACGACGCGCAGGCCCCCGTCGCCGATGTTCCCGAGCGCCGTCTCCAACTCCGCGACGCGCTCCGGCGGGACCTGGACGCGCAGCAGCCCGGCGAACTGGCCGCCGAGGTGCGCCATGCGGCTCTGCTCCCAGCTCCCCTCGTGGGCGTCTATGACGCGCGAGAGCGACTGCACGAGGCCTGGCCTGTCGGGGCCGATGATCGTGAGGACGAGAGATTCCATGGCGACGGCGTTTCCTTGCGGCGATCCGGATCGACGACCCGCGGGGCGGCTCACCGAGTGCTCCACGCGAAGCGGCACGGTACCTCGCTCCTACCACGGTCAGGGCTGTAGGCGAAAGCCTGCAGCCGAGCACCTGGGCGGCCGAGCCGCTGAGCGACCGAGCGGCGGAGCGGACCGGCGGAGATGGCCGAGCGGCCGAGCGGTGATGGCAGTTCCCCTGCCTGCGACGCGCGCGAGGCGTCGCCCCCGAGCGCCGGCCCCGACTGACCTGCCCGCGCGACGGGGTGACCGCGTCCTCGTCTAGGGTGGGTTCTGCTGGCGTTTGGCGCCCATAGCCTCTAAAAAGCCTGCCACGTTGGGGTAGGCTGGCGGCCGCGACGCTCGCCCCGGCCTCCCCGAGATGGCGTCGCCGTGGCAGCGCCGGCCCTACGCCGGTCGCGCCCCATCGCACGCACGCTTCGAGGCAAGGTCGCCCATGTCGCAACATCCGCTCGTCGTACCCACGCTCACCGACCCGCTCGCCGCCGAGCCGAAGCCGGCGGCAGGGACACTCCCGCCGGCCGGCGGGGAGCCGGGTCCCTACGATGAGGCGGTCGCTGACGGGCTCGCGCTGCGGGCGCGTCCCCGCGAGGCTGCCGGACGCGTCCAGATCGGCCGCCAGCACCTGAAGAACCGCATGACGGTCTGGGAGCGCCTCGACGTCCTCCGGGACAGAGGCACCGACCCGACCGTGCTCTTCCAGAACTGGGGGCCGAACCTCGACGGCGCCTCGCTGGTGACCGGCATCCTCAAGGTCCACGGCCGCGACGTGGCGGTCTACGGCCACGACTTCACCGTCCGCGCCGGCTCGATGGACGCCACGAACGGGCGCAAGCTCGCGAACCTCATCCGCCTCGCCGGGGAGCAGGGCTTGCCGCTCATCGGCATGAACGACAGCGCAGGCGCGTTCGTCCCGGCCGGCGTCGGCGGGCTCGACGGGTACGCGGAGGCGTTCACCGCGCTGCGCAAGATCAGCGGCGTCGTGCCGAGCGTGATGTGCATGTTCGGCTACAACGCCGGCGGCGGCGCGTACCTGCCGCGGCAGGGCAGCTTCATGATCCAGCCGCGCGACACGTTCTTCGGCCTCACTGGGCCGGGCGTCGTCAAGAGCGTGCTCGGCGAGGACGTCACCGCGGACGAGCTCGGCGGCCCGGGGGTGCACGGGCAGTCCGGGGTGGTGGACCTCACGGTCGACGACGAGGTGGGCGCGCTGCGGACCGCCAAGCGCCTGCTCAGCTACCTGCCGAGCCACAACCACTGCCTCGCCCCCTATCAGGCGACCTCCGATCCGCTCGACCGCCCGACGTCGGAGATCGACACCCTGCTCCGCAAGGCGTTCAACTCGCCGACCGGCTTCAACACGCCGATCGACGTGAGCATCCTCATCCAGCTCGTCTGCGATCACGGCGACTATTTCGAGCTGCAGCCCCAGCGCGCGCGCAACACCATCACCGCGTTCGGGCGCGTCGGCGGCCACGTCGTCGGTTTCGTCGCGAACAACAGCGCGGTCAACTCCGGCCAGATCGACTGCGACGCCGCCTACAAGAACGCGCGCTTCATCCGCTTCTGCAACCTCTACAATATCCCCGTCATCTTCCTCGAGGACACGACGGGCTTTCTGCCCGGGCAGGAGCAGGAGAGCCGCGGCATCGTCCAGGCGGGCCGCGCGATGCTCGACTCGATCATCGATCTGCGCACGCCGCGCCTGCTCGTGATCATCCGAAACGCCTTCGGCGGCGCCTACGCCGCGTTCAACTGCTATGCGACCGGCGCCGACCACGTCATCGCCCTGCCGACGACGCGCGTCGCGGTGATGGGCCCCGCGGGCAAGGAGTTCGTCTACAAGAAAGAGCTCCGAGCGATGCGCGCGTCCGTGCCGCGTCGGGTCGCCGAGCTGCGCGAGCAGGGGCTCGACGAGGGGGAGGCGAGGGCCCAGGTCGACGCCTGGGTGAAGGAGCAAGAGGCCGGCTTCACCCTGCGCTACGAGCGCGAGCTGATGAACCCGAAGGAGGCGCTCAGCCTCGGCTCCATCTCCGAGATCGTGATGCCCGCCGACGTCCGCGCCTCGCTCGCCAAGGCGTTGCTCTTCTACCTACGCAACTACACCCCCGAGCCGCTCACCTCGGTCCAGCGGGAGTACCACTGATGTCCGCGCAGCAGCTCACCGACCGATACCTCGACAATCCCTTCATCCACCGGGACCGGCGCCTGGCCGACCACCCGTCCGAGTGGGTGCGCTCGTTCGCCTGCGAGGACATGACCGTCCTCGTCATCTGCCGCGGCCCCATCCGCCAGGAGGCGCTCGACGTCTTCCGTGAGATGGGCATGACCCACGTCGGCATCCTGCTTTCCGAGAAGGACTCGATCGTCTACCCGCGCGCGCTCGCGCCCGAGCTGCGCCGCATCGATCCTTCGCACGTCCATCACGTCCCGGACTACACCGGCGCCACCAAAGAAGAGCGCCACCAGCGCATCCGCGACATCATCGGGATCGCGCGCGACCACGGCTACCAGTACGTCTTCGCGGGCTACGGGTTCATGGCGGAAGACGTCGAGCTCGTGCGCGCGCTCGAGGACGCGGGGCTCTCGTTCATCGGCCCGTGCTCGCACACCGTGGACGCGGCGGGGCGCAAAGACGAGGCGAAGCGCACTGCGCTCGACGAGGACGTGAGCGTCACGCCGGGCATCAACGACGCCACGGCGCGGACCCTCCTCGCGAAGCACCCGGACCTCGCCGCGCTGCGCAAGGTCGCGGCGAAGCACTCGCTCGAGGTGCCGGCGCTCGCGGACCCGGACGTGTCGCTCGCGGACGCCGCGGACGCCGTCCTCGAGGCGAGCTACGCGGCCGGCCTCGACCTGTACACGATCGACGAGCTCGCCGAGCAGATCCGCAAGGACGTGGCCGAGATGCTCGCCGAATACGACGGCAACCGCGTCCGCCTGAAGGCGATCGGCGGCGGCGGCGGCAAGGGCCAGCGCATCCTCGGCGACGCGGCCGACGCCCCCGGGCTCGTCCGCGAGGTGCTCAACGAGGTCAAGGCGACCGGCGTCGGCGACAACAAGAACATCCTCATCGAGCTCAACATCGAGACGACGCGCCACAACGAGATCCAGCTCCTCGGCAACGGCGAGTGGTGCATCTCGCTCGGAGGGCGCGACTGCTCGCTGCAGATGCACGAACAGAAGCTCCTCGAGGTCTCGCTGACGCAGGAAGGGCTCGCGGAGGCCGCGGAGCAGGAGCGCGCGGCCGGACGCACCACCGCGGCCGACACCCTCGAGACCGATCTCGACATCCTCCGGCGGATGGAGGCCGAGGCGGAGCGCTTCGGCGTCGCCGTGAAGCTCGACTCCGCGTCGACCTTCGAGTGCATCGTCGACCGCACGCGGCACTACTTCATGGAGGTCAACACGCGCATCCAGGTCGAGCACCGCGTCTCGGAGCTCTGCTACGCGCTGCGCTTCACCAACCCAGACGACCCCGCGGACTCCTTCGACGTCGAGTCGCTCGTCGAGGCGATGGCGCTGCTCGCGAAGCACAAGCGGCGCCTGCCGCGCCCCGACCGCGTCCGGCGGGAGGCCGCGGCCGTCGAGGCGCGACTCAACGCGACCGACCGCTCTCTGTCACCGAGCGCCGGCGGCGAGATCGTCTACTGGTCCGACCCCATCGACGGCGAGATCCGCGACGACCAGGGCATCTGCTTCAAGAACCCCGACGTCGGCCTCTTCGTTCGCTACAAGCTCGCCGGCGCATACGACAGCAACGTCGCGCTCATCCTGACGACCGGCGCCGACCGCCGCGAGAGCTTCGAGCGGCTCGCCGAGGTGCTCCGCCAGACGCGCATGCGCGGGCCTGACCTGCAGACGAACCTGCACTTCCACCACGGCCTGGTCCGCTGGCTCCTCGCGAACGGCGTGAACGCGAAGCCGACTACGCGCTTCGTCGTGCCCTACCTCACCCTCGTCGGGCAGCTCCACGAGGCGTTCCAGTCCGTCGACATCGGCTATGCGTTCCGCACGCTCGCGCAGCGCACGGTGGCGCGCTTCGAGGGCGCCGACGCGGCCGAGGTCCGCACGCTCTTCGAGCTGAAGCAGACCCTCGTGAAGCGCCCGCTGCGGCTGCTGCAGGAGGAGCCGCACCGCCTGTCCGCCTGGCTCAGCCAGCACAAGGGCGACTTCCGCGTCGAGGACGGCTGCGTCACGTGGCTCCGCAACCCCGTCGAGGTGCTCGCCGAGACCTACCGCCTGCTCGACATGGAGGGTGGGCGCGCGCTTCCGGCCGCAGAGCGCATCTGGGACGCGGACCAGGAGCTGCTCACCACGGCGCTCGACTTCTACCGGAAGCTCCGCGAGCGAGCCGGCGACGTCGCCTGGGAGGACCTGGACGCGGCGCTCCGCGCGGAGAAACCCGCCTTCGGGTTCGGGGGCGCGCTGTGGGAGAAGCTGCGGGCCGCGCACGCCGGGTATCAGCTCGGTCTCGAGGTGCTGAGCCTGCTGCCCCAGGTCGCCGAGCGAGTCGGGTTCTACGACCTGCGCGTCGAGGATGACCTCACGATCACGCTGCCGGAGCGGCTGCTCGACCCGGCGCTCCAGGTCCGCATGAAGAAGGTGCTCGTCCCGCCGCCCACGATGAAGGGCGACGAGATCGTCGCCGTCTCAGGCGGCATGTACTACAGCCAAGAGGCGCCCGGGATGCCGCGCTTCGTCGCCGAGGGCGCCCACTTCGACGCGGGCGACCCGCTCTACATCATCGAAGTGATGAAGATGTTCAACAAGGTGTACGCGCCTTTCGCCGGGACGGTGGACGCGATCCTCGTCGACACCGACGGCTCCATCGTGTCGAAGGGCCAGCCGCTCTTCAAGATCACCCCCGACGAGCAGGTGCTCGAGGTCGACCCCGCGGAGCGGGAGGCGGCCGTCCGCGCCCAGACCGACGCGTACCTCGCGCGGTGCTGACTCGCTCGCCGCGCGGTCAGCGCGCGGTGAGCAGGCGCTCGACGTGGCGGGCGATGGCGAGCGACGCGGTGAGGCCGGGGGACTCGATGCCGAGCAGGTGGACTGTGCGGGGCTGGCCGTGCGCGTCGGGGCCCGCGATGACGAAGTCGCGAAACGACCCGTCGGCGGACAGCTTCGGACGGAGCCCCGCGTAGTCGGGCGTGAGGTGCTCCGGGCGGATGTCCGGCAAGTAGCGCGCGACGCTCTCGGCGAAGCGGGGCGCCTTCGACGCGTCGACCGCGTACCTCGGCGCGTCGACGTAGGTCGCGTCGGGTCCAGCCGTCCGCCGGCCGCCGAGGTCCGCGGTGAGGTGCACGCCGAGGCCGCCTCCCGACGGAAGGGGGTAGACCAGCTCGTGCCGCGGGCGCGGGGCGTCTGCGCCGAGCGCGAAGTAGTCGCCTTTGCAAAGATGGTGGCGCCAGCTACGGGCGTCGACGTCGAGCCCGCTTCGTTCGGCGATCGCGTCGGCCGCGAGCCCGGCCGCGTTGACGAGCGCGCGCGTGCGCACGACGCTCCTGCCCCCCGCCGTGTCGACGGTGCCGATGATCCAGCCGCCGTCATCGCGATCCAGCGTGTCGACCGCGGTGTGCAAGACCAGGTCCGTCTCCGGCGCGCGCCGCAGCTCGAAGACGAGGCTCTCGACGAGGCCGTGCGCGTCGACGATGCCGGACTCGGGCGAGTAGAGCGCCGCAGAGGCGCGCAGCAGCGGCTCCTCCGTTCGGAGCCTCCCGGTGTCCCACCGCGCGATCGCGCCGGCGCCGTTGTGACGCGCGCGTTCGACGAGCGCGTCGAGGCGCGGCACCTCGCCCGGGTCGACGGCGAGGACGACCTTCCCGGTCTTGCGGTGATCGACGCCGCGCTCGGCACACCACCGGTACAGACGCCGGCGTCCGTCGACGCAGAGCCGAGCCTTGAGCGAGCCGGGCGGGTAGTAGAGACCCGCGTGGATGACGCCGCTGTTGCGGCTCGTCGTGCCCCGTCCGGGGCCGGCCTCGCGCTCGATGACGAGCACGGACCCGAGCGAGGCGAGCCGCGCCGCGCATGCGAGCCCGACCACCCCCGCCCCGATCACGGCGAAGTCGACGGTCTCCACCGGCGCGCTCCGGGCCCTAGAAGCCGACGGGATCGGTCGCGCCGACGACGTCCGGCAGGTGCTCGTCCAGCACGGGCGGCGCGAGCCCTCGCTGCCCGCGGTAAGCCGCGTAGCGCGCGAGCACGCGGCGCACGTAGCGGCGCGTCTCGTGGAAGGGGATCGTCTCGAGGAAAGCGTCGAGGGGCATCTCGGGGCTGCGCGTCGCGAGCCAAAGGCGGACGTTGTGGGGGCCGCCGTTGTAGCTCGCGATCGCGAGCGCGAGGTTTCCGCCCCACCGATCGATGAGCGAGCGCAGGTACCACGCGGCCAGCTCGATGCTGGTCTCCGGGTTCAGCAGCTCGTCCGCGGTGAAGGTCGTCCGGCCGAGCTCACTCGCGATGCGTTGCGCAGTCACGGGCATGATCTGCATCAGGCCGACCGCGCCCGCGAACGAGACGATCCGCGGCTGGTAGACGCTCTCGGTGCGCATGACCGCGAAGAGCAGATCCGGGTCGAGCCCCTCCGCCTCGGCCGCGCGCTCGACGAGCGGCGCGTAGGCACGCGGGAGCGTGTCGTAGCGGTCGAGGCCATCGAAGCCGACCGCGGTGCCGAGGTCGCCCACTGCCTCGGCGGCGTCCGCAAGCGTGGCGCGATCGTCCGCGCTCAGCCCGCGCCGCGCCGCGCGGACCGCGGCGGTCAAGGACGCGTCGTCCCGGTCCCGACCCTCTGCGAGGGAGGCGAGGCCGGCACGCGCGACCGCGCGCCCTCGCGCCGCGCGCCACTCGAGGTAGACGGTGTACAGCTCGGTGCCGGCGGCGTGCCGGTTCCCGAGGCGCAGCAGCGCGGCTGCGCGCCCGAGCGCGGGGAACGCCTCCCCGTAGCGCGCCGCGACGTCGTCGAGGCGGTCGCGGATGTCGGTCGGCGCGGGTGGGGGCGCGGGCCTCGCCGGGTCATCGGACGCGGTCGGCTCGGCGTCGCCGGTGGCGTCGGGTGTCGGCTGCGCGTCCGGCGGCGCGGCGTCCCCACGGTCGACCGGAGCGAGCGGCGAGGGGTCGCGGTAGCCGGTCTTGCCTTGCACCTCGTCGAGGTCGTCCTGCCGCGCGGCCGTCGCCGCGGGCGTGCGCCGGCTCTCGTCCGGCCCGAGGCGAGCGCTCGCCCACACGGCATAGTAGGCGGGCGTCGTACGGGACATCCTGCCGCTCGGGATGGCGCGCGCCAGGTCGTCGAAGGTCTCGCGCGCAGCCGCCGCCTGTCCGAGACGCTCGTGCGCGCGTGCGATCTGATAGCGTGCCGCGAGGGCCCGGCGCGCGTTTCCGTGCGAGAGCGGCTCGAGCAGCGCGATGCGCGTCGCGTCGTCTCCGACGCCGGCGGAGAACATCGCCGCGGCGAAGCGGACCTTCGCGCTGACCCCAGTCCGCGAGCTCAGCTCGTCGAGCGCGTCGTCCACACGCCCTACGAGGTCCGCGGCGGACGCGATCTCCACGTAGTCGAGCAGTGTCTCGTCGCTCAGGTCGCTCAGCGTCCCCTCGCCGAGGAGCGCGTCGAGGCGTCGCTCCGCCGCGTCGCTCGAGCGGTCTTCCGCGGCCCAAGCGAGGTCGTCCTCGCGGTCTGCCACGCGCGCGGCGACCGAGGACCCCTCCGGAAGCGGTGCGATCTGCTTGGCGAGGCGGAGCTTCGCGAGGGCGTCGCTCCAGCGCCCCTCGTAGCGCGCGAGCCGCGAGGACAGACGCAAGACCTCGGCGCGCGCGGCGGGCTCGGCGATGTCCCCGTGCTCGAGCGCGTCGATCGCTTCGCCGGCGGCGTGCATCGGGCCGTCCCGCAGCAGGCTGCGGGCGCGATCGATCCGCTCCTCGACCGTCAAGGGCGGGACAGGGATCGCGCGCGCGGCGAGCCGCTCGAGGGCGCGCGCCGCGGCCCGTCCAGGCGCGCGGCTCGGCGCGTCGATGGTGAGCGCCCGGTACGACGCGACGGCGGCGTCGAGCCGGCCGGTCTGCTCGTACAGACGCGCAAGGCGCCAGGAGAGGCTCGCGAGGTGCGGATGCGCTGGGTAGCGCGCGCGGAGCGCCTCGAGCGCGTCGAGCGCGTCGTCGGCGGCGCCGCTCGCGAGCAGCGATCGGACGACGCCCTCGCTCGCGTGGACGCGCACCCCGTCGCTCGGGCTCGACTCCGCGACGCGAAAGGCGGCGAGCGCGCCCGCCGCGTCTCGACCCTCGAGCGAGAGCTCGCCCAGATCGAGCGCGACGCGGTCGGCGATGGCGGGGAAGCGCTCGGCGGCGCGCTCGAGCGTGAGGCGCGCCGGCGCGCGATCACCTGTGGCGATGAGGTCGTGTGCGCGGCGCAGCGGCTCGCCATCGGAATCGCCGGCGCCGTCGCTCGAGCGGTCTCGCGAGGCCTCGGTCGCCGTCGCCGCGGCGGTGTGCTCGGCGCTCTGCGACGTGGCGACCGCCGGCGCGTCGGGCTCGGCGTGCAGGGGTGCAGCCGGCGACTCGAGCGAGGCGAGCGGTGCGGGTGCCGGGGAGGCGAGCGGTGCGGGTGCCGGTGCGGCGAGCGCGGGCTCGGCGGCGTGCGCCCGAGCCGCCTGCGCCGCGAACGTCAGCGCGACGGCTGCGAGCAGGGCGATCAGGCGGTCGGTCTTCACGTCGCCCATGATCGCCCTCCTCGTATGCAGCGCAACTAACCGTCCAACTCGGAAGCCGTCACCACGACGGCACCGCTCGTCCAGTTATGAGTATACACGAATAAAGGATAAGTACAATAAATTTGTGTGCCGCGAGACAGGCCGCGATCCGGTCCATGTGCCGCGTGACAAGCGCAATTCGGAACCCCTACAGGCGCAGCCGACCCCCATCGGTGACCACTCGGTCGCGCAGGGTCGCGGCCAAGTCCTCGAGCGGCACCGCTTGCGCCTGAGCCTCGGTGCGCCCCTTCAGCTCCGCCGTCCCCTCCGCGAGCCCGCGCTTGCCGAGCGTGACGCGCAACGGGATGCCGATGAGGTCGGCGTCTTTGAACTTCACGCCGGGGCGCTCGTCTCTGTCGTCGAGGAGCGCCTCGATGCCGGCCTCTGTCAGCGCTCGGTAGACGTCCTCTGCGGCCGCGGCGACGGCGTCGTCCTTGCCGACCGGCGACACGATCACGTGGTACGGCGCGATGGGCATCGGCCAGCAGATGCCGTCGGCGTCGTGGTGCTGCTCGACGGCCGACGCCATCAGGCGCGAGATGCCGATCCCGTAGCAGCCCATGATCGCCGGCTGCGCTTCACCCACCTCGTCGAGGAAGGTCGCGCCCATCTGCTGGCTGTAGCGCGTGCCCAGGATGAAGATGTGGCCGCCTTCGATGCCGCGGTACGCTTCGAGCGGCTCGCCGCAGCTCGGGCACGCGTCGCCTCCGACGACCTGCCGGATGCTCGCGAGCTCGGCCTGGAAGTCTCGGCCGTAGTTGACGTTGGTGTAGTGGTGGTCGGCCTCGTTCGCCCCGGCGACCGCGTTCACCACGAACGGGACCTCGAGGTCCGCCACGATACGACCGCTGAAGCCGACGGGCCCGACGGAACCAGGCAGGGCGCCGAAGGCGCGCTCGACCGTCGCGTCGCTCGCGAGCACCACCGCCGGCACGCCGAGGTGGCGCGCGAGCCGCGTCTCGTTGACGGCTCGGTCCCCGCGGACGACGACGAGCACGACCTCGTCGTCGAGCGCGTACACGAGCGACTTCAGCGTCCGCGCGGCCGTGAGGTCACCGCCGATGAACTCCACGACCTCGTCGATGGTCTTGACGTTCGGGGTCGCCACCGTGCCGACCGGCTCGAGCGTCGCCGGATCCGGCGCGTCGCTCGACCCGGGCGCGCGCGCCTCGGCGATCTCGGCGTTCGCCGCGTACTCACACGCCGCGCAGGCGACCAGGGCGTCCTCACCGGTCTGCGTGAGCACCTGGAACTCGGCGCTCGTCGAGCCGCCCATCGCGCCGCTGTCCGCGCGCACGACTCGGTAGGTGAGCCCGAGCCGCGAGAAGATGCGGTGGTAGGCATCACGCATGCTCTCGTAGCTCGCCAGCGCGCCTTCCTCCGACGCATCGAAGGAGTAGGCGTCTTTCATCAGGAACTCGCGCCCGCGCAGCAATCCGCCGCGGGGGCGCGGCTCGTCGCGGTACTTCGCCTGGATCTGGTACAGGTTCAGCGGGAGCTGGCGGTAGCTCTTGACCTCGCGGCGGACGAGATCCGTGAAGATCTCTTCGTGCGTCGGCCCGAGGTGGTAGGGCTGGCCGCGGCGATCCTGCAGCCGGAAGAGCGTGTCCCCGAAGCCGTCCCAGCGGTCGGTCTCCTTGAAGTAGTCGGCCGGCAGCAGCGCCGGCATCAGCACCTCCTGCGCGCCAGCCGCGTCCATCTCCGCGCGGACGATGTCTGAGACCTTGTGCAGCACCCGCAAACCGAGCGGGAGCATCTCGTAGAGCCCAGCGCCGACCATCCGCGCGTAGCCCGCGCGCAGCAGCAGCACGTGCGACGGCATCGTCGCGTCCTTGGGTGCTTCCTTGACCGTCGGGAGGAACGCTTTCGAGTACCGCATGCGGGCAGGCTTAGCAGCCCATGCCGACGACGGCGACCGCGCGATGCGTCGCGCCATGCGTCCGGTGCGGCGTGTCCGGGCCGGGGTGGGCGCGGGCTCCGTCGACGACGCCGGGGTCATCGCGCGCGTGCTCGAAACGCCGGCGGCCCCCCGGCGCAGGACGCCGAGGGGCCGCCGTCTGCGCGAGCGCGCAGCCCACCATGCGGGCTACGGCTCGCTCGCTTCGCCCGTCAGGGGGCCGGGTCGACGCACACGGTGTAGTTGCCGATCGCGCCGGCGGACGCGACGTCGACGTAGACCCAGTAGCTGGTCCCCGCCGTCACCGCGACGGCGCCGCCGGACTTGGTCTGGCCGATGAGCGCCAGCCCAGTCCGCGACCCGCTGATCTCGCTGCCCGGCTGCCCGGTGTAGAGCGCCGCCCGCATGATCGCGCCGCCGCTGTGGTTAGTGAGCGTGATCTTGATGTTCTGGCTCGTCGTCGGCTGGATGCGGATGTCCTCGTCGCCGCCCGAGATCGGGCCGGCGAGGTCGACGTCGTCGCCGTCGCCGTCGGTGACGGTGCCTGAGTGGCAGCTCCCGACCGTCATGAAGCGCTCGGGGCGGATGCACGCCTGGAAGCTGCCGTAGCCGGCGCCGGTGACGTCGCAGACCTGGATCTGGTAGTCGCCCGCCGGGAGCGTCACGGTGTCGGTGCTCCCCGAGCCCGCGATCGGGATGGTCCCGGTCTGAGTGATCGTGAAGCTGCCCTGATTGATCTTCCCGCGCGCCAGGAGCGTCTGTCCGACGGGGGCGCCGGTGACGTCCAGCCGGACGGTCTGGGTCTGCGTCAGCCGCAGCGTCCTCGCTCGGCAGTCGTCGCCAACCGGGAAGAGCGGGATCGAGTCGTTGAAGCAGGCGTCCACACCGACGTAGCCGCTCTCGGCCTGGCAGGTCGCGCTGCAGCCGTCGCCGCCCACGGTGTTGCCGTCGTCGCAGTGCTCACCGGCGGCGAGGTCGAGGATGCCGTCGCCGCAGACCTCGGCCGTGCAGTCCTCGCGGCAGCCGTCACCGCTCACGTTGTTGCCATCGTCGCACTGCTCGTTGCCGGCGACGACGCCGTCGCCGCAGGTGGTCGCGCACTGAGACGGCTCGCCGCTGCAGGTCCAGCCGTTCTCCTGCTGGCAGGTCGCGCTGCAGCCGTCACCGCTCACGCTGTTGCCGTCGTCGCACTGCTCGCCCGTCTCGATGACGCCGTTGCCGCAGACCGGGTTCGCCACGCAGGCGCCAGCGCCGTCGCACGCCCCGGCCCCGCCGTTACACGGCGTGCCGGCCGCGACGTCCTCGCTGCCGCAGCCCGACTGCGGGTCGCAGCTCTCGGTCGTGCACTCGTTGCCGTCGTCGGGGCAGGTGACGCCCTGACCGAGGCAGCTCCCGCCGGTGCAGATGTCGCTCACGGTGCAGGCGTTGCCGTCGTCGCAGAGCACGCCGTTGTTCGGCACGAGCGTGCACGCCCCACCCTGGCAGGCGTCGGACTGGCACACTCCGTGCGCTTGCTGGCAGACGTTGCCGCAGCCCCCGCAGTTGTTGACGTCGTTGCCGGTGTTGGTCTCGCAGCCGTTCGCGGGGTTGCCGTCGCAGTCCATGTTGGCGCCCGTGCAGTTGTTCGGCACACACGAGCCGGCGCCGTTGCACGAGCCGTTGCCGCCGTTGCAGGCGGTGCCGCTCGGGACGGGGGCGCTCACGCAGCCGGACTGCGGGTCGCAGCTCTCGCTCGTGCACTCGTTGCCGTCGTCGGGGCACGTCACGGGGACCGGGGTCAGGCAGACGCCGCCGGTGCAGGTGTCCGTCGTGCAGGCGTCCCCGTCGTCACAGTCGGTGTCGCTCTGGCAGTTGCCGACCGAGCCGCAGACGACCGAGAGCTGCACCGAGAGGTCACAGCTCGCGTCGCCGTCCGAGACGACGACCGTGAGCGTCTGCGGGCCATTTGCGTCGCACGTGTAGGTCGTCGACGCGGCGCTCGGGTCGGCGAACGAGCCCGAGGTGGCCGTCCACGAGAACGTGAGCGGGTCGCCGTTCGGGTCGACCGCCACGATCTGGACGTCGGCGTCGCCGCCGGCCGCGATCCCCTCGGGGAGCACGAAGGTCGAGTTCACGAGCGGGCAGAGGTTCTGGTCGATGATGTTGAAGTCGCCGTCGATCTCGATGTCGCCGCGGGGCTCTTCGGGCGTCGTGCCGCAGTCGAGCTGGACGGTGACTTTGACGGTCTGTCCCTCGATGACGTCGACCGTCGCCGAGCCCTCACAGATGACGTTGCCGCTCCCGTCGAAGGCGCGGAGCGTGATGGTGCGGTTGGTGCCCGCGGGGATGCCCGTGATGAGCGCCCAGACCGGCGGGTTGCGGTTGTCGACGACCGGCAGGGTGCCGACGATGTCCGAGAAGTCCGCCCCCGAGATCGTGTACTGCACCGAGGTGACGTTGGTGCCGTTCACGTTCAGGTTGAGGCGCAGCGAGCCGCTGTCGCCCGTCGGGCTTTGTCCGCCGGCGCAGCCGACGACCGTGGCTAGCGTGAGCGCCAACGCGCCCCACAAGAGATGAAAGCGTCGCATTCTTCTACTCCCCAGCCGGCCAAAAATGGCGCCCCTCAGCGCAACCGGCGCTCCACCTTGTGAGATATCGAAGAACGCCGAGTGGAGCAATCCCCCTTGCGGGTTAATTCACGCGCAAAATCTCGGAAATTTCCGAGAGATTACGGTGTCGAAAGACGTTTGCGAGCGCGCCGCAATCGCCGCGGGGTCTCGGGCCGGTCGAGTGCGGCTGCGCGCCGCTAGATCTCGAACGCCATCGCCTCGAGGCGGGCTTTTTCGCGGATGTCGAGCGCCTCACTCACGAGCCGCGCCATCTCGGCCTCCATCGACTCTTCGGCGAGTCTCACGCGGCTCTCGATGACGGGCGGGGCGGTCGAGAAGGTCTGGTCGAGCCCGTAGGCGAGCTCGGTGAGGCGGCGGTCGAGCTCGACCAGATCGCGCTCGGTCCCGGACACCAGCGCGTCGAGCGCGCGGGTGTGGGCGGCGATGAGCTCGGCCCGCAGCTCGGAGGGGATCGCGGCCGAGAGCATCCGCGCGTAGCTCACCAGCATGCGCCAGGTCTGCTCGGCGAGCTCCGGGTCGGGCCGGTACCCTCGGAGCTGGTGAGCGGCGCTGTGCATCGCCTGCCAGGCGGCGCGGTACTGCGCGATCCGCGCCTGGTATTTCATCTCTCGCGCGCGCGGATAGATGGCATGGCGCCACGAGTGCCGGTGCTGGTTCGCGGGGTCCTGCAGGCTGCGGCTCGACTCGGGCAGGCGCTTGAAGAGCTCCCCGGCGGCGCGATCGAGGAGCGAGAGCAGCTCGCGGCTCGCGAGGCGCCGGCGGGCGCGGTGGCCCGTCTGCTCGATGAGCAGCTCCGCCTGGTGGAGCGTGACCAGGACGGCGTCGTCGAGGCCTGCGCCGTACTCCTCCGCCCAGACCCGCAGCTCGGAGAGGTGGTGACGCTCGACGGCCGCCGCGTTCTCCTCAGCGCTCACGCGCAGGTCGCGCAGACGCCGGATGTAGCGATGCGAGCGGCTCCGAAGGTACAGGTACAGAGCGACGTACAGGACGCCGTAGCCCGCGAGCCAGAGCAACAGCGCCGTCCACACGGGGAGCTCCTTCTCCAAGAAGCCGCCTATCGCGCCCGTCCAGGCGAGGTGCAGGTGCGCGGACATCCACGCCGTGACCATGTCGATGAGCCGCGCGCGCAGACCGAACGCGAGATCGATGACGACGGCGCCGAGGATGAGCACCACGAGGGACAGCCGCCGGAGCATGACGGAGGTGGGGATGCCGACGTTCTGCGACATGCGCGCGACGTGTCGGGCGCTGTAGACGACGTCGACCGGCCCGAGGAAGAACGCGAGCAGCCGCTGCTTGAAGCCGTAGCGCGAGTGGATCTGAAGCTCGTACAGCTCCGCCGGCGGGCGGGTCGGCGTGCTTGGCCGCGGGAGGTCGAGGCTCAGCGAGATCGAGATGGGCGGCTGGTTGAAGCGCGGCACCGTGAGCGCGTGGACGACGCCGGCGCGGCCGTTGTCGTGCCCGGCATCAGCGCTCGCGTCGTTCTCGACGGTCGGCTCCTCGCCGGCGGGCTCGGTCCGGGCGCCGGCGATGTCGGGACCGGGCCAGTCGTTGTGCCCCACCTGGTCCGGAAACATCGCGCGCAAGAACGCCTCGCGGATGCTCCGGTGGCTCTCGAAGAGGCGGCTCACGAGCAGATCGAGGCGCTCCTCGATCCCCTGCACGTACGCCACTGGGTGCGGGGCGGAGGCGCTCTCGCACAGCGTCGACCAGGACGCGTCGGCGGCCGCGTTGAAGCCCATCAGCGTCTGCTCGGCGTCGCGCTCGAGGTCGTCGAGCGCGCGACGGACGAGCCGGTCCTGGATGGCCCAGTAGCGCCAGAACCAAAAGACCTTGTGGACGAAGTAGATCAGCGAGACGACGACCGCGCCGTAGAACGCGTACACAAGCGATGTCGTGATGAACCCCATCCTGTACCGCGCTGATAGCACGCGACGTCCGCCGCGCACCGCGCCCGACTCAGGCCCGAGCGCCGCCCATCTGCGCGCCGCGGACGCCCGCGCGGCGGGGCCGGCGGCGCGTACGACCAGCGCGTCCGGCGCTCACTCGGGCGCGGATCGACCGGCGCGGACGTCGAAGCCGAAGCGCTCGAGCTCGCGGCGGGCGACCACCGATTTGTGCACCTCGTCGGCGCCGTCATAGATGCGCGCGGCGCGCTCGTGCCGGTAGAACCACGCGAGCGGCGTGTAGTCCGTCATCCCGAGCCCGCCGTGGACCTGGAGCGCGCGGTCGACCACGCGCTGGAGCGTCCCCGCGACGAGGAACTTGATGCAGGAGATCTCCTGGCGGGCGGCTCGCGCCCCCTCCGCGTCGATCTTCCACGCCGCGTGCCGAACCGACAGCCTCGCCGCGTCGATCTCGGCGCGGCTGTCGGCGATCCAGTGCTGGACCACCTGGCGCGTGGCGAGCGGCTTGCCCGGCGCGATCTCGCGCGTGGCCGCCCGCTCGCACATCAGCTCGAACGCGCGCTCGCAGATGCCGAGCCAGCGCATGCAGTGGTGGATGCGGCCCGGTCCGAGCCGCGCCTGCGCGATGAGGAAGCCGGCGCCCTCGGCGCCGAGCCGGTTGCTCACCGGCACGCGGCAGCCGGTGAGGCGGATCTCGGAGTGGCTGCTCCACCCGAAGCCCTCGTCGCCCATCACGGGCGTGCGCCGGACGTGCTCGAAGCCGGGCGTGTCGGTCGGCACGAGGAGCTGGCTCGCGCGCAGGTGCGGCGGCGCGTCCGGGTTGGTGACGGCCATCACGATGCAGAGCGCGGCCCCGTGCGCCCCCGTGGTGAACCACTTGTGTCCGTCGATGACGTAGTGGTCGCCGTCGCGAAGGGCGCGCGTGTCGAGCCACGTCGGGCTGCTGCCGGCGCGATCGGGCTCCGTCATGCCGAAGCAGCTCCGGATGTCGCCGCGCACCAGCGGCGCGAGCCACTCGGCCTTCTGGGCGTCCGTGCCGAACTCGAGCAGGATCTCCTGGTTGCCCGCGTCCGGAGCCTGGCAGCCGAACACGAAGTGACCGAGCGGGCTCTTGCCGAGGACCTCGCTCATCACGGCGTGATCGAGGAACCCGAGGCCCATCCCGCCAAGCTCGCGCGGCATCTGCGGCGCCCACAGCCCGGCGGCCTTGACCGCCTCGCGCGCCTCGAGGAGCGCCGGCAGGGCGCTCTCGAACGAGCGGAGCGCCTCGGCCTCGACCGGGTACACCGCCTCGGTCATCAGCGACTGGGTTCGTTCGAGCAGGTCTTCGAGCTCGTCGGTCAGTGCGAAATCCATCGTGGCTCCTCGGGCGCGATCGTTCGGCCAAAGAGCCTACCCGATCGGTGGCGCTGCGGTGGACCGTGAGTGCTACGCTCGACGCCGGCCATGCCCATCGCCCCGCCCAAGAGCACCATCGAGGTGCCTGAACGCCACCGCTTCGACGAAGCCTCGCTCGAGCAGTGGCTCGAGGCGTTCGTCCCGCAGTGGGGCGGCCGGCTCACGCTGCGGCAGTTCAAGGGCGGCCAGTCGAACCCGACCTACTGGCTCACCGATGGGCGCAGCGAGCTGGTGCTGCGCAAGAAGCCGGCCGGCGAGCTGCTCGCCTCGGCGCACGCGGTCGACCGGGAGTACCGCGTGATGCGCGCGCTGGGCGACACCGACGTGCCGGTCCCGCGCGTGCACGGCTTCTGCGACGACCGCGCCGTCATCGGGACGTCGTTCTTCGTGATGGACTACGTCCAAGGGCGCATCTTCTGGAACCTGCGCCTGCCAAAGCTCGACCGCGCTGAGCGGCGGGCCGTGTACGACGAGGTCGTGCGGGTGCTGGCCACGATCCACGCGGTGGACGTCGACGCGGTGGGGCTCGGCGACTACGGCAAGCGCGAGGCCTACGTCGCGCGGCAGGTCAAGCGCTGGAGCGAGCAGTACCGCGCGTCCGCGACGGCCGAGATAGCGACGATGGAGCGCCTCATCGAATGGCTGCCCGAGCACATCCCCGCCGAGGACCCGGCGACGCTCTGCCACGGGGACTTCCGGCTCGACAACTTCATCTTCCACCCGCGTGAGGCTCGCATCCTCGCCGTCATCGACTGGGAGCTGTCGACGCTCGGCCAGCCGCTGGCCGACCTCGGGTACCTGTGCATGCTCTACGACGTCGTGCTCCCGCGGATAGGCGGGCTGATGGGGGTCGACTTCGACGAGACGGGCATCCCCACCGAGCGCGAGCTCGTGACGCGCTATCGGGTGCTCACTGGCAGGGACGCACACGGTGATCTGCCGTATTTCAAAGCGTTTTCGCTCTTTCGACTCGCGGCGATCGCCCAGGGCGTCTACAAGCGGAGCCAGCTCGGCAACGCGAGCTCGGACGACGCCGTGATGTTCGGGCGCGCGGTGCCGCTGCTGGCGGCGATCGCCTGTCGCCTGGTCGGGCTGTCCGCCGTCGCGTGACGGCCCGGGAATGCGCGCGGGGTCGAGCATGGTTTAGGCTACGCACAACGCGAGTCTAAAATTATGCCCAAAGCACATTTCGTCGCCGTGACGGTCGCGCTGACCGTCGCGCTCGCTCTCTCCGGCTGCGCGTTCGCGACCGTCGGGGGGCAACCCGAGGCCGGAGCGGACGCGGGGATAGGCCCGGGTACGGGACCGGACGCGGGGACGGGAACGGACGCGGGTACGGGCCCGGGAACGGACGCGGGGACGGGGACGGGTACGGACGCGGGGACCGGGACGGACGCGGGGACCGGGACGGACGCGGGGACCGGGACGGACGCGGGGACGGGTACCGGGACGGACGCGGGGACGGGTACGGACGGCGGGGTTCCGGCGAGTGGGCGCTGTGAGGCGCCGGTGGCGCCGGCGGACACGTCGAGCCCGACCACGGTCGTCGGCGATGGGCGCGCTTCGAGCTGCACCGAGGCGGCGCTCCGGCAGGCGGTGCAGCGCGGCGGCGTCGTGACCTTCGACTGCGGCGACCAGCCCGCGACGATCACGCTGACGGCGGCCATCGACGTGTCCCGCGACACGGTCGTCGACGGCGGCGGGCACGTGACCCTCAGCGGCGGCAACCGCACGCGCATCTTCGAGATGGACACCGACGACTTCGAGGCCACCTCGCCGACGCTGACGGTGCAGGGCCTGACGCTGAGGGACGCGAAGCGCGCGGACGCCGGCGGCGGTGCCATCTACTTCCTCGGCGGCAACGTCGTCGTGCTCGACAGCGCGTTCGTCGACAACACGTGCATCGAGCGGCAGCCGGACGACGCCGGCGGCGCGATCTACGCGCTCGGGCGAGGCTCGCTCACGGTCGTGCGGAGCCGCTTCGTAGGCAACCGCTGCGCGAACGGCGGCGCGATCGGCGCGCTGGGCGCTGCGGTGACGCTCGTCGACGCGACGTTCGTCGACAATGAGGCTACGGGCGAGGGCGCGAACTACATCGAGGGCGGCGTGCAGAAAGGGCAGGGCGGCAACGGCGGCGCGCTGTCGATGGACGGACGCGGGCAGCCCCTGTCGATCTGCGGCAGCGCGTTCGAGGACAACCGCAGCGGCGCGCACGGCGGCGCTGTGTTCCGGACGGGCTACGAGAGCGAGCCGACGACGATCCGGTGGAGCACCTTCGACGGGAACGCCGCCGCGGACCGCGGCGACGAGAGCACCGCGGGCGCGCTCTACCTGCAGGGCGTGCGCGTGACGATGCGCGAGAGCGCCGTGGTCAACAACCGCGCACCGCTCGCCGGCGGCATCTTCGTCCTCGGCCACGGCGACGCCGCCGCGACCCTCGATCTTACGAACGTCACCATCGCCGAGAACGAGACCTACCCGCGGTCCGACTACACGAAGCGCGGCGTCGGCGGCGGGCTCGTCGTCGGAGACGACGCGAGCGGGACGCTGCTCAACTGCACCATCGCGCACAACCGCGCGCAGTTTGGAGCGGGCATCTGGAACGTGAGCCCGCTGCGCGTCGTCAACACGATCCTCGACAACGACGCCGACAACGTGTGGGTGCCGCTCAACTGCACCGGGAGCGACGGCGTCGGCGGGCCCTCGGGGTCGGGCCGCGCGAACCTCCAGTGGCCCGTCGGCGAGGGCGCGACGCTCGACTGCACGCCCGGCATCTCGCACGCCGATCCTCGGCTCGGCGCGCTGGACGACCACGGCGGACCGACGCCGACGCTCGTCCCGGGGCGTGGCAGCCCGGCGATGCGGCTCGGGTCCGAGTGCCCGTCGATCGATCAGCGCGGCGAGCCCCGTGGCGCGCCGTGCACGGCGGGCGCCGTCGAGGTCCCGTGAGCGCCCCGCGATCCGCGGCACGCGGGCGGCTGCGCGCCGCTCGTGTGATAAGGTGACGGGGTGACGACGCCGCCGGATCGCCGCGACACGCTGCCCGACTTCGACGCGCCGGGCGAATGGCAGCCGGGGGCCGAGGGGTCGCTCCGCGCGTTCCGCAAGGATCTCGACGTGCACGGCCACGACTGGCGCAACCTCGCCCTGTGGCACATGGCCGTGTATCGCTTCGGCAACTGGTCGCTGTCGCGCCGATCGCGCGTCGCTCGAAGGCTCACGTCGAAGGTCTACGGCGTGGTCGCGCCGCTCTCGTCGTGGTTCACGGGCGTCTACATGGACCGCTGCACCCGCATCGGCGAGGGGCTGCACCTCGTCCACGCGCGCGGTCAGATCACCATCCACCCCGACTGCGTGCTCGGTGACCGGGTCGGCATCATGCACAACGTGACGATTGGCTCCGACCAGCGCGAGGACGGCGTGCCTACGATCGGCGACGACGTGTTCATCGGCGCGGGCGCGGTCATCGCCGGACACATCCGCATCGGCAACAACGTGACCATCGGCGCGAACTCGCTGGTCGTCCGTGACGTGCCGGACAACAGCGTCGCCGTCGGCGTCCCCGCCGTCGTCCGGCCGAAGCGAGGGTACGGCGCGGCGAGCGAGCACGCGCGCAAGGAGCGCTGAGCGCCGGCGCGAATCCGGAAGGAGTACGCATGATCGACCGAGTGGTCCTCTACAAGCTGCGGGATGAGCTCACGACCGACGAGGCGCGCGCGGAGATCGCCGCCCACGCCCGCGTGGCGCTGCGGAGCCTCCCGGGCGTCCGCGACCTGCGGGTCGGCGTGCCGGCGGACGAGGCCTCCGCGAAGAGCTGGGACCTCTCACTCGTGCTCCGCTTCGACACGCTCGACGACCTCGAGCCCTACCGGACCGACGCGGCGCACCAGGCGTTCGTCGCGTACATGGCCGAGCGTGCCGTGGTCTCGAAGCGCTGGAACTTCGCGGTGGACTGAGGGTTGCGCGAGGCGGCCCTCGTCCTCGGGATCGTCGCCCTGCTCGCCGCCGCGAGCGGCCTGCTCTTCGTCCCCTGGGACGGGCTGCTGCGCGTCGGCGTGTGGACCACCGCGGTCGGGTTCGCGACCGGTGTGCCGCTCGGCGTCGCGTACCACGTCGCGCTCTACCGTGCGCTCGCACCGCGGGGAGCGCTGCCGCGGGGATGGTACTGGTCACCGATTCGGCTGAACGCGCGCCTCGCGCCGGAGGAGCGCGGCCGCGTGCTCTTCTACTGCTACGCGGGCGCCGCGGGCTTCGTCGTCATCTGCGTCGGCCTGCTGCTCGCGGGCATCGCTCTCATCAACGCGACGCTCGGCTAGCGCGCTCCGGGGCCGGCCGTGGGTCGGGAGCGCGCCCGGCGCTCTACTCCGTGACGATGTCCACGGTCGCGACGATGAGCGACAGCCTGCCGCCCTGTCCGCCGAGCACGACGACCCGGCCATCCGGCAGCGAGAACACGGACGGTGCGCTCCGTCCGAGCCCGAGCATGCCCTCGGCGGGGGTGAATCGCTCCGTGTCGGGGTCGTAGATCTCCACCGACGCCAGATGAGCGCTCCCGTCTTGCCCTCCGGCGACCGCGACGCGGCCGCTGCCGAGCGCGGCCATGCCGTGGAAGCGCCGTGCAGACGCCATCGGTCCCACGTCGGTGAAGCTGTCAGTGTTCGGGTCCCAGACGACCGCGGACGCGAGCGGCGCGCTGGACCCGTCGGGCGCGCCGCCCGTGACGAGGACTCTGCCGTCGGGCAGACGCGCCGCGGCGTGGTGGAGGCGGGCCGTCGCGAAGTTCGCCGTCTTGCGCCACGTGCCCGCGACGGGGTCGTACACGTAGTTGTCGATCGCCGCGTCTTGCGAGTCCCGCACGCCGCTGACGAAGACCCGCCCGTCCGCGAGGAGGGTGTGCCGGCTCTCGCGGCCGGCGGGTGCGCCATCGTTCGGCAGCGCCGAGAAGGTCTGAGTCCCCGGGTCGTACAGCTCCGCCGAGAGCGGCGGCTCGTCGCCTCCTACCAAGAGCACCTTGCCCGCGTGCGGGCCGGCCTCGATCAGGTGGGCGCCATGTCCCGCGCGCGCCTCGACCAACCGGGCGCTCAGCAGCGTGAACGTGCGGGTGCTCGGGTCGTACAGCTCCGCGGTGTCGCGCCGGAGGCCCTGCTCGCCTGCGGGGCCGCCTGCGCCGCCGGTGATGAGGACCTTCCCGTCGGGCAGCGCCGTGGCGGCGGCCCCGGAGCGACCCTCCCGCAGGTCTCCGACCGCGGTGATGGTGTGCGAGGTGAGATCGTACTCCTCCGCGGCCTCCTGGCCCGTGCCGAAGGACATGCGTACGATCAGGCCTCCGGCGACGAGGACACGCCCGCTGGGCAGCACCGCGATCGCAGCGGAATAGCGCCCGACGTCCGAATCGAGCTGGGTGATGGGCGCGACACGCGGCGCCCCGTTCGGGCCCGCGTCCGGCTTCATGCGGCCACCGTCCGGCGCCCCTGCGTCCGGCTTCATGCGGCCGCCGTCCGCCTCCCCGGCGTCCGGAATATCAACCTCGCGCAGCGTCGCCGCGTCGCACCCGGGCAAGGCGAGCAGCCCGGCCGCGCACGCCACGGTCACACACGCGCTCGTGAGCGCTGCCGATCGTTCGCGATGCATGTCCCACCCCCTGTCTGAAGATGGCCCCGCGCTCGCGCGGTGGTCTCCGCAGGTGGTGACCGTAACACACACGCCGTCCGCTTGGGCTTCGGGCGGGTGAAGCGCGCGAGCGGAGCTTGACCCTCGTTGTCGAGCGGGCCGTGTCCTGGCACGATCACTGGACATTCTCTGGGGGACCCGATGCGCAACGCGATTTCCTGGCACGAGCTGTACGCGACCGATGTCGAGCGCGCGAAGGCGTTCTATGCGGCGCTCTTCGGATGGACGTACGCGGCGTTCGAGGCCACCGAGGACCCCTACTGGGTCATCCACGACGGCTCGCAGCAGACCGGCGGCATCATGAAGAACCCGCACCCCGACGAGATGCCCGCGTCGTGGGGTATCTATGTCGAGGTCGAGGACACTGACCAGACCGCCGAGCGCGTCCGGCAGCTCGGGGGCCACGTCGCGCAGGCGCCGTGGGACATCCCCACCGTCGGTCGCCTGGCCGTGTTCGCGGACCCGCAGGGGGCGGTGTTCATGGTGCTGCGGCCCGACGGGCCGCCGTCCGACGCCGCGCCGAGCGAGCCGCCACGAGCTGGGCAATTCTGCTGGTACGAGCTGTCGACGCCCGATCCGCGCGCGGCGCAGCGCTTCTACAGCGGCCTCTTCGGCTGGGAGACGGAGGCGCCGGACATCGGCGCCGGTGAGCGGGCGAGCATCTTCAAGGCTGGCGGTGGGCCGTTCGCGGGCGTGTCGACGCCGCCTGCCGGCAGTCCGGCGCCGCCTCACTGGGGCGTGAGCATCGCCGTCGCCGACTGCGACGACGCGGTCGGCCGCGTGAAGGCGCTCGGCGGAGTGGTCCACGTCGCCCCCTTCGCCGTCGGCGCCATCGGCCGCTCGGCGGTCTGCGCGGACCCAGGCGGCGCGACGTTCGCGCTCTTCGAGGCGGACATGGCGGGCATGGCCGACCTGATGGCCCGCTACGGCTGAGCCGCACGCGGCGTAGCGGCCTCCGCGCTCGGCGCGGCCGCCTCCGGGGTGGCGCGGCGGCGTTACGTGTCCCCGTCACGCTCGCGCCTGAGCGCGGCGCGCGGGTAACACCTCGCCCTCGCAGCGAGCACGTTTCCGCCTGCGACGTCGTCGGATCGCGTCGCTCGACGCTGGTGGAACGGCGGTTGCAGTGCCGATGCACACCGTGCCGCGTCGCGTGCGGCCCAGAGGGGGACACCATGTTCAGAACCATCACACCGGCCGGGCTCGGCCTCGTCTGCAGCGCCTTCTTCGTCGCCGCGTGTGGGCCGCCAGAGGTCACGGCGCCGTCCTTCGTCAACGCGCCCTTCGGCGCGGCGTCGGCGACCTTCTCGATGACGCTCACCCCGAACGGCAACACGCTCGACGAGGTGCGTGTGGTGCCGGAGCTCGCCGTGCTCGCGATGAACGTCGTGCCCGGGTCACCCGACCACTACACGCGCGACTTCAGCCCCTCCGCCTGCCACCGCTTCGTCCCGTACTACTACGACGTCCGGTACGCATCGAACCTGCCCGGCGCCGCGTCCGGCTTGCTGAGCGAGCGCGAGCCGCCGGCGGGGTCGTTCCTTCTGCGCCGCTCGGGCACCCCGCCCCAGGACTGTCGCCTCGTCGAGGGGCTCGATCTCGTGGTCGACACGACCGCCGATCTCACGGACGCGAACCCTGGCGACGGCGTCTGCGCCGCGTCGAACGGCGCGTGCTCACTGCGGGCAGCCATCATGGAGACGAACGCCCGCGCCGGGCACGACCGGATCTCGGTGCCGCCGGGCGAGTACGTGCTGCGCCTCTTCGGCAGCGAGTCGCTCGACGAGCCGAACGACGCCATCGACGACCTCGACATCCTCGACGGCCTCGACCTGGTCGGGCAGAGCTCGAGCACCGTCATCCTCGACGGAGATCACCAGTCGAGGCTGCTGCAGGTGGCAGCCGGCAGCTACGACTTCGTCAACGTCACGGGCTTTACGCTGCGCAACGGCTACGAGAGCGGCGAGCCGGGCGGCGCGGTGCACAACGCGTCGAACACCAGGATCGAGGGCGTGAAGTTGCTCGACAACCACCTCAACCCAGGCACGAGCACCTGCGCTGCGAGCGTCAGCCTCGAGGTGTGCAACCGGGGCGGCGCCGTCTTCAACAAGGGCCGCCTGCTCTTGCGCAGGGTCACGATTCAGGACAACAGCACCTGCGGTTCGTCCGGCTGTGACGACTCGGGGCAGGGCGGCGGCATCTCGAACTTCGGCCCGAGCGCGCGCCTCTTCGTCGAAACGTCGACCGTCGCGAACGACAGCGCTCGCTTCATCGGCGCGCTGCACAACTGGCAGGGGACGGTCCGCGTGCTGAACAGCACGTTCGCCGACAACCGCTCGAGCGGGTGGGTGAGCGACGTCTACAACGCCGGCGACGGCGACGTCACCATTCGCCACGCGACCTTCGCGTCCAGCACGGACCTTCCCGTCCTCGTCAACTCGACCGTCGGCGACTTCGACGCGGGCACGATGCACCTCGAGAGCAGCGTCGTGCACATGGACGTCGAGGGGGCCTCTCTCTGCACTGGCACCCTCGCCCTGAACTCGACCACGTTCGTCGGCGGCTTCTACGAGGACTGGGACTACGTCGGCGCGTGCAAGTTCGGCACCGGCTACAAGCCCAACGTCGTGCGCTTCTCGGTGGGTGCGCTGCAGAACAACGGCGGCACGACCGACACCATCGAGATCCTCGACGGGTATGACTCGGGCAAGATCTTCGACGCCGGCTCGACGGTCTGCCCGAACCGCGACCAGGCGGGCGTGATACGCACGGGCGACGCCGACGGTCCGGGCAAGCTCGGGTGTGACCCCGGCGCGCTCGAGCAGTCGCGCTGACGCGACCGCGCGCTCACGGGCCCTCTGCACCGCGGTCCGTGAGCGCGCGCCGCGCCGGCGAACGACTCAGTCGCTGCACGCTTCGACCACGCCGGCGCGCACCTCGCGCCAGCGCGCGTGCTCCTCGGGGCGCCAGAGCGTGGGGTTCGGGCTCTGAAACAGGAACGCGTCCATCGCGTCGACAGCGCCGTCGATCTGCGCGAGCGAGCGCGACGCCTTGGCCTTGGTCGTCCGGACCTTCTGCTCTGCCGCGCTCTCCGAGTCCGCGTTGAGGTTCGGGATCTGCGTCGAGTAGCACATCGCCGGCGTGCTCAGCGCGGTGTCACGGCACTCGTTCGGGCCGCCGGGGGCGCTCGGGTCCGGGTGGCCGCTCTGGTCGGCGACCTGGCCGACGATGTACGCCACCGCGGCGGCGCCCGCCTCGCCGACGCGCCTGCGCTGGGCGCGCTTCACCCGCCCCTCGAGCGCGTCGCGGGCCCGATCGCATTGCTCGGTCAGGCTGCGCAGGTCGCGGTCGAGCGCTGCGCGCGAGAGCGTCCCGGGCGGGTCGACAGACCACGAACCCTCGACGGGCGGGGGCGGCAGCGTGCGCGCCGCTTCGTGCGCGCAGCCCGCGCAGACGAGGCCGAGCGAGAGCAGCGCCGCTACGGCCAGGCCACCGCGCCAAGGGTGCCCGTACGCGCCGATCGAGTCCCGAAGCTTCATGCGGAGTCCTTGCACGTCGGCCACGGTCGAACATGTGGCTACGACACCCAAGCCGCCAGTGTACGCGCGGTTTACGCCGGAGCGCGCATCGGCAGCAAGCAGCGCGCCATGGCGGGTGTGTCCGCCGCGTAGGCGTCGAGGCGAGGGCCGGGCGTGCTCTGCGACCCGAGCGCGTCGAGGCGGCTGCGTGCGGCCGCCGCGTAGACGCGCATCTCGGCGACCGTGAAGCACCGCTCGGCCTCGCGCAGCGCGCGCGCGGTCGCCGGCCAGTCGCCCTCGACCGATGCGACGCCGGCGCGCATCGACGCGGCGAGCGCGCTCGCCCACGCGAGCCCTTCGCGCTCGAGCCGGCGAGCGACCGTGCGGGCGCGCGCGAGGGCGCGTCTCCGTACGCGCGCCGGCGGGGCGTGGATCGCCTTCGCGACGGCCGTGGAGCCGAGCAGGTGATCGTGGAACACGCGTAAGGGCTGGACGATGCGCAACCCGGATCGCCGCACGTCGTCGCGCGCCGCGTCGAGCCGCGCCTGCGCGTCGGTCGGCTCGCCGAGGTAGAGCGAGACCTGGACCTGCGCCATCATCGCCTGAAAGTGCACCGTGGAGTACCCCTGGTCGGGCCACTCGACCACGGCGCGGCGCGCCTCCTCGCGCGCGCGCCGCGGGTCGGCCCGAACGAGCCAGCTCATGTTCTGTGGGCCGACGCGCAGCGGCGCGGTGCTCAGCACGTCGCCTCGCATGGAGGCGTCCTCGATCAGCTCCGCGCGCCCTTGCTCGACCGCGTCGAGGTCGCCGAGCATCGCGTGCGACCAGGCGCACATGTACCGTGCAGAGCTGAGCTCCCACGAGGGCCCGCGGCAGTGCTGCCGGTAGATCCCGAGGGCCTCCTCGAGCACCTCGACCGCCGCGCCCCACCGGCCCGCGGTGTATTCGATGGCGCCCTCGTTCTGCGCGGCGAACGCGCGGAGCGCGGGGTCGTCCAGCTCTCGGGCGAGCTGGCGCGCCCGCTCGATGCAGCGCCGGCCGATGGCGCGCAGCGCCGGGTTTCCCGGGAAGGAGAGCATCGCGCCCTCGGCCGCGAGCGCGGCGGCGAGGTGCGTCGCGTCGCCGACCTCGACGCTCTCGTAGAGGTGCTGCGCGAGGTAGACGCTCGACAGCACGGTCGCCGGCCACCCGAGCCCGAGGCCGGCCGTGAGGAGCGCGTCGAGCCGGAGGCGCTGGGCGTTCGAGATGGCGTCGTGCGGGCTCGGCTCGCGGCGCAGCGGCCGCAGGGCCCAGGCCTTGAGCTGGTAACCGGTGCGGACGACCGCGGCCCGGCGACCGCCTCCGGCGGGTGGGACGCCGACCGCGCGGAGGGTAGCCTCCAGATGCGCGATGCCCCGCTCGAACCGGCCGATGCGGAGGTAGGCGTCGGCCGCCTGGCAGCTCAACGCGACGCCTCGAGTCCCCGACCGATCGCCCGGCGGGAGCGCTTCGATCGCGCGTTCGAACGCCTCTCCCGCCCTCAGCCCGTCTCCGCTCTCGAGCAACGCCTCGGCGTACTGCGCCTCGACGGTGGACGGGTCGACGCCGTCGAGCGGGAACCGGAGCGCGAGCTCGAAGAGCTCAGCGGCGCGGTCCGGGTCCGCACGAGCCATCGCTTGCTGCGCCGCGGACAGCGCACGCGCGGACGCCTCTCGCAGCCGTCCAGCCGCGCGCAGGTGGCGAACGAGCGTCACGGGTGCGTCGATGCCCTCCGCGACGATGGCGTCGGCGATCTGCACGTGCAGCCGGCGGCGTCCGTCGTCATCGACACCGGCCAGCACGGCGTCGGCGACGCGCGCGTGATGCGGCTGAAGGACCATGGACGGCTCGAGCCGGACCTCGGCGACGAGGTGCCGTGCGTTCATCAGCGCGCGGACCGCCTCGATCGGTCGGGTGAGCCCGGCCGCGTGGCTGAGCACGGGGAGCGGCAGCGGTCCGAACGCGGCGGACGCGACCGCCAGCAAGCGCTGGGCGTCTTCGCTCAGCAGCCCGAGACGCGCGCGGATGAGCATGGCCGGATCGAGCGTCGGCGTCGCCGCGGAGCTGGGCGCCTCGGCGCCGGATCGCGCGGCGTCGGTGATGGGCTCGCGGGCCGCGGCGAGCTCCGCGTCCGCCGAGACCGGGCCCGCGCGGTGCAGTGCCTCAGGGCGGAGGCACGCGAGGTGCGCGAGCTGGACCGCGACGTAGGGGTTGCCCTGCGCTTCGGCCGCGATCGCGTCCAGCACGGCGTCGTCCGTGATGCCGCTGCACGAGGTCGCGATGGCGCGAATCGCGCTCGGGGGCAGGGGCGCCAGCTTCACCCGAAGGTTCGTCACCTCGGGCGACTGGACGCCGGTGAGCGCGGTGCGAAGGTCTGCGCGGGCCGCCAGCGCAGCGCCGCGCGCGGCGGCGAGCACACACACGTGGTGGCTCTCCGGGTCCGCAAGCAAGTCACGCAGCATCCGGGCGCCGTCGCTGTCCGCCCAATGGAGGTCGTCGAGCAGGATGACCAGCGGTTTGGTCGCGGCGACGGCGCGCAGGATGCGGCGCAGGCAGTGCACCGCGCTTCGGCGCAGCTCGTTCGGCGCCACGGGGAGTTCGCCCTCGGCGCCGAGCTCGCCGAGCCCGGCGTCCGCAGCGAGCACCGGGAACACTTGCAAGAGCGACGCGACCGCGTTCGGCTCGAGCTCGAGGGTCATGCCCGCCGCGCGCGCGCTCGGCAGCAGCAGGCTGAGCCCGTCGACGAGCTCGTCGAGACAGGGAAAGAGGACCGTCGCGTGCGGCCGACAAAGCGAGCGGAGGATCCAGGCGCGACCCGTGCCGGCGAGCGCCGCGCACACGTTGGTGAGGAGCGCTGTCTTGCCGGCGCCCGACGGACCGAGCACGAGGCCGTAGGCCGATCCTCCGGCCAGCGTGCGCGCGAGCAGGCCCTCGAGCGTCGCGACCTCGGACTCACGGCCCGAGAGCACGGACAGGCCGCCGCCGCGGCGCTGGACGACGCCGGCCCGCGCGCGTTCGGGCAGATCGCGCCAGAGCTGGCGGGCGCTCCGGCGAACCGCCGGCTCCGGCTCGAGCGCGCCGGCGATGAAGGCGCGCGCCCACCCGGGCGCCCCGGCGAGCGAGCGCTCGCCCTCGACGTCGAAGGCGCGCTTGTCGCGCGTCATGGCGACGATGGAGCCGGAGAAGGGCGGGGCGCCGCGTGCGAGCTCGAGCGCGAGCGCGCCGGCCGAGTAGACGTCGCACGCCGGACGCAGCGGCGCGCCCCAGGGGAGCTCAGGCGCCATGTAGGCGAGCGTGCCCCGGACCGGGTCCTCGACGCGCGTCGCGTACCGGTCCGACAGCCCCAGCGCGAGCCCGAAGTCGAGCAGCGCGAGGCGCCCGTCGGGGCGCACGACCACGTTCGTGGGCTTCACGTCGCCGTGCACGTGGCCGGACTCGTGCAAGAAGGCGAGGCAATCGAGGAGCTGCGCGAGCGAGGTGGCGAGCCGCGCGTAGCCGCCTTCGTCGAGCGGGACGCCGTGCGGCAACGAGCGCCGGACGTGCTCGTAGAGCGGGGCGCCCTCGACCAGCTCCATCGCGAAGTAGCACTCCGGTCCCTCCTCGACGAGCTCGTACATGGCGACGAGGTTCGGATGCCGCAGCTCCGCGCAGACGCGGAACTCGTGCTTGAGGCGATAGCGCTCGCGCGGGCTCGGCTCCGCGACGCGTTTGAGGGCGACGGGCAGCCCCGTCGGACGGTGCACGCCTCGGAACACCTGCCCCTGCCCCCCGGCGCCGAGCGGTGCCTCGAGGAGGTAGTGCCCGAGCATCCGCAGGGGTGGCTCGGTGGGTGTCGGGGTCGGGACGTAGCGCATGTCGCGAAGCTCGGGTGCGGGCTGAGAGAGCGGCGCGGCTCAGGCGGAGGGGCCCTTGTGCTCTCTGCGCAGCCCGTGGGCCTGGATCAGCTTGTAGAGGTAGGAGCGCGCGACATCGAGACGCCTCGCCGCCTCGCTCACGTTCCAGTCGGTCTCGGCGAGGACCTCCGCCACGATCTGCCCGCGCGCGACGTGCAGGCGCTCCTGGAGCGACGCGTCGCCGTCCGCTGCGGCGCCTGGCGGCGGCTCCGAGGGAAAGAGGTGGGTCGCCTCGATCGCGCTCGCCCCGCTCATCCGCGCGTTCACCGCGGCGGACTCGATCGCGTGGCGGAGCTGTCGCACGTTCCCGGGCCACTCGGCGGTCTGGAGCGCGGCGAGCGCGCTCGGCGCGAGCGGGATCTCACCGAACCCGTGGCGTCTGCACACCTCGCTCGCGCACTGATGGGCGAGCGGCACGATGTCCTCCTGCCGGTCATGCAGCGAAGGGACCTTCACCTCGAGCACGCGCAGGCGGTAGAGCAGATCCTCGCGAAAGCGGCGGGCGGCGACCGCCTCGTCGAGGTCGATGTTGGTGGCCGCGAGGATGCGGGCGGTCGAATGGCGGAGCTTCGTCTCGCCGAGGCGGTAGTATGACTTCGACTGCAGGAGCTGGAGCAGCTTCGCCTGCGCGGAGGCGCTCAGCTCGCCGATCTCGTCGAGGAAGAGGGTCCCGCCGGCCGCGGCCGCCACCTTGCCCTCGCTCCCGCCGCGCAGCGCCGCAGAGTGTGCCCCAGGCGCCGCGCCGAAGAGCTCGTTCTCGAAGAGGTTGTCGGGGACGGTCGCGCAGTTGATCTCGACGAAGGGCCCCGAGGCCACGGCGCTGTGGTCGTGCACGCTGCGCGCCAGCAGCGACTTGCCGGTGCCGGACGCACCCACGAAGAGGATGTGCAGATCGAGGGTCGCCGCGAGCGCGAGTTTCGCGAGGACGTCGCGCATGGTGCGGCTGACGGCCGGCACGCCCGGCACGGCCAGCAGCGGGCGCCCGTCCTGCTCCGCGCGGCGGCGGATTCGCTCGCCGAGCAGCCGGCTGGCGGCCCGGTCGAGGTGGTCCGCGAAGAGCGTGACGAGCCGCTCGTCGTCCGGCTCGAAGGGGCCCGGCCGACGCGTGCCCTGCATGTACACGATGCCGCGGGGCGCGTCGCGGCCGACCGGCGCGCAGAGCACCGCCTCGATGGCCTGCGCGCGCACGCTCTCGAAGCCTTCGAAGCGGGGGTCGTCGAGCGCCGAGGCCGTGTGCAGCGTCGTGCCGGTCGCGATGGCCTCCGCGATGATACCGCTCGAGATGCGCGAGCGGATGTGGGAGAGTTCTTCGTCGGACGCGCCGCGCGCGCTCTCCCAGCAGAGCGACTCGCCGTCGCCGGATTCGTCCCGGAGTTCGACGTAGCCGATGCGCGCACCGACCGCCTCCGACAGCGCGTCGAGTGAGCGGCCAAGCTCATCGCCCGGGCGCTCCGTCGCGTGCAGGCGCAGCAGCGCGAGCAGGAACGCGCGCTCGCGCTCGGTCGGTTCGGGCTTGCCGCGTCGGTCGCTCATCACCCACAGCGTACCCCCGATCCGTCTTTTTCGTAGCAAGTTCCCGTGGCCCGCTCGGATATGTCCCGTTGCCGCAGACCAGAGGCTCGCCCCCGTCGCCCCGAGACGCTCGGCCGACTGTCCTTTGTACAGGACATCCCCCAAACCGACGTGTCCTGTGCGGAGGACATAGGGGGGCCAAAGGCGTTGTTTTCGTCGGGAAAATCGTGACTCGTATCCCGGCCCGCGGACGTCGGCATGGTGCTTGCTTTGTGCCCAATTCATGGATGGGCGGCCGACCTTCGACGCGCTGAACGCGCAGCGGATCACCGTGCTGCTCTTCGACGCGCGTGGCCGAGTCGAGCTATGCCTCGGCGCCCCGCACGATCCGGCCGTCTACCGGACCGACCCGGCGCTGCACCGGGCCGCGAGCGCGCTGGACGAGAGCGGCCTCGACCGCTTCCCGCTCGAGCTCGGCGGGCGTGTCGGGGAGCTGCACTCGCTGCGCGGAGTCTGGCAGCGCTACCTCGCGGTGCTGCCGCGCGCGCGTCCGGGTGACTCTCCCTCAGACCTCATGAGCCCGCGCCAGTACGAGGTCGCGTGCTACGCGGCCGCCGGCGCGACCGTACCGGAGATCGCGGGCCACGTCGGCGTGAGCGCCAGCACGGTCCGCCAACACCTGAAGAAGGCCTACCAGTGCCTCGGCGTGTCGAGCCGGCTCGAGCTGATGCACGCGATGGCGCGCGAGCGCGACGCGACGGGGCGGCTCGGCGTGCGCACGCCTCCGCCCGCCCGCTCGGAACCGGTCGCGGCGGACGGGACGCCCCAGTCGACGCCGACCGGGCCGATCGTCTCCGCCGGTGTCTGGGCGGCGACGACGGGCGAGATCCTGTCCGTCGGCGTCCGCGCCGACACGGCGCTCGACGCGCCGGCCCGCCACACGGTGAGGGAGATCGTCCAGCGGCTCGGCGTCCGGGAGGCGACCGAGGCGCGGCTCGAGCTCGGCGATTGGAGCCTCTATGCGACGGCCCTGCCCGGCAGGCCGGAGCACTACCTGCTGCTCTTCTGGCGGGCGCCCTCCCTCCGGCCGCCCGCCTGGCTGATGCGCTCTCTCACGAAGCGCCAGCTCCAGGTGGCCTCCTTGGCCGCGGAGGGGTCTACGGCTCGCGCCATCGGGGCCGCGCTCGGCCTGAGCGAGCACACCGTGCGTCACCACCTGAAGCGCGCGTACCTCGCGCTCGGGGTGCGCACCCGCCTCGACCTGAACCGCCTGCTCGAAGGCGTCACGCCGTGGAACGCGGAGGGCGGCTCGCTCGCGCGGCTCGCCGGCTCGATCGACGGCGCCGAGCGCGCGCACAGCCGCGCGCTTCAGACCGGAGAGGCGGACGGCGCCGTGGCGGCGCCCCGCGACCGCGAGGTCACCGAGCGCCGCTGACCCGCGGCGGGCACCCTCGGGAGGCGCGGCGCCGGCGGGGCGCGCGTCTCACCCTCGGAGCGCAGCCCATAGCACGCCGGGCAGCTTCAGCACGGACGGCGCCGCGGAGAAGTGCACCATGCGTCGGCCGAGCTGCGCGGCGGTGCGGTGATCGTTGAACCACACGGGCTTCGGGTAGACCCGGAACGGCCCGCGGACGACCGACTTCTGGACCTGCTCGAGCAGGTAGGTGTTGTGGACGACGCCGATGCCCGAGCCCACCGACTGCATCGTGTGCCCCGGGAAGGCGCCCCACGTCGTCGACGCGAAGCCGTAGGCGATGCCGGGCCAGTGGTTGACGACGACGGAGCCGAAGCGCAGGTCGGCGACCGCTCGGTCGACGGCGGCGGCGACCTCTGGGTCCTCGAGCGAGGCCGGGTGGACGATGATCGCGGCGCTGAGCGTCCCCCAGCACGTGTCGTTGGCGAAGTGGACCGCGCGATCGATGTAGTCGGCGACGGAGTCGGCGGGCAGCGCGACCTCGCTGGTCACGCCGCACCAGGCCTCGGTCGTGAAGCAGATGTCGTTCGGTTTCTGCGGGTCGAGGCCCGAGATGAACGTCCAGGGCACGTGCCCCTCGCTCGCGGGGCCGAACTGCTCGGCGTCGGGGTGCGCCGCGACGAAGGCCGCGTGGCGCGCCTCCGCGCCCGGGTAGTACGGCTGGCGCGGCTCGGCGGCCGCGAAGGCGCGGCGGATCGAGTGGATGAGGTCCTGCCGGAGGTTCCAGTCGGTGTGCTGGATGATGACGCGCGTCGCGTTGCAGTTGAACCCGGCGTTGTTCGTCAGCGAGGAGCTGAGGTTCACGCCCTGGTACTCGAGGTCTTTCGGCGTCCATGGCCCCGGCACGACGATGATGGGGCTCACGTTGCCGAGCTCGCTCGTGATGGGCTTGTGGATGCGGCGGTCGTCGGCCGCCTTGCGGCGCTCGCCCGCGTCGCCGACCCCGTAGACGATCGCGTCGTGCGTCTTGTCGGAGCCGGTGATGTGGATGGTGTCGACGAGCGTGTGGTCGGTGAGGTACGCCCCCTCCTTCGCGCCGCCGTAGATGACGCGCAGGAAGCCGCGCTCGACGAGCTCTCCGAACGCCTCTTCGAAGATGGGCCCGAGGTACTCGTTCACCGGGTTCATCTTGAGCGCGACGACCTGCCCCTCGGCGAAGAGCTTGTAGAGCGTGTCCATCGGGGGGATGGACGAGACGTTGCCCGCGCCGAGCACCAGCGCGACGGCGCCGGACGTCGGCGGGTTGCGGTAGAACGACGCCTGGCTCGCCTCGCACTGCTCCACCGTGACGCCCGGCTCGAGCCACACCTCGGCCTCGAAGCCGGTCAGCAGCAGCTTGTCCCAGCCGTCGGTCGGCAAGACCGGCGCGACGACCTGTCCGTTGTCGCGCGTGCGGAGCGGCCCGGGGAGCTGGGGGCTGCCGTGGTCGCGGATCTCGCGGAGGCTGCGCGTGAGCAGCGCGAGGTTGCGGACGGTGACCATCGGCCCGGCCGTCCACTCCTCGCCCTCGGACGGGGTGCCCCGCGCGATGCCCTTCGCCGCGAGCGCGGCGTCCACCCAGCGGTCGGCGATGCCGACGGTCGCGTCCGTCAGCCGCTCGAGCAACGCGATGCGCTCGTCGAGCGCGAGCGCGACCCACGCGTCCTTGTGCGCCGCGAGCACCTGCAGCGCCTCGTCTATCGCGGGTGCCGGCGTCGCCGGGATCGTGTGCGCAGCCTCCGGGTTGGCGACGGCTCCGACCTTCATCGTCGTCTGCGCTGCGGTTTGCTCTTGCATCGTCTCGAACCCTCCGAGCGCCGTCTCGGCCGGCGCCAGCTCGCGGCCTCGCATGCGATACCACGGTCGGCGGGGCTCTGGTACACCTCCGCGGTGCCTCATTCGAACCGCAGCAGGCGCGTCGGGGACCGGTGGGTCTCGGTGTGGATCGCCGCGTCGCTCATCGCGCCCATCGCGCTCGGCGTGCTCGGCTGTCACGGCAGCGACGACGGCGCGCGCGCGTCGGGCAGCGAGCCGCGTTCGGCCTCGGTGAAGCCGGCGAGCCCCGCGCCGCCACCTGAGGGCCTCCGGGCGGACCTGCGGCTAGACGCGCCGGGGGCGTGGCTCGGGGCGCTGCGCTCGAGCGTGGGCGCCGGGCGCTTCGCCGCCCTGGTGCCGCGCGACCTCTCGGACCTCGTCGATCGCCTCTGCGGGCCCGTGCCGGA
Organism: Myxococcales bacterium; assembly: GCA_020430775.1. GTDB lineage: Bacteria > Myxococcota_A > Polyangia > Polyangiales > Houyiibacteriaceae > JAGQJE01. Next base: position 2,511 of record JAGQJE010000333.1, on the reverse strand, counting down.
CGCCGTCGCGTCGAGGCTGCGAGGGCGGCTCGAGGCGGTGTGGCTCGACCGTCCGGCGTCGCCTGGCTGGGCGTGCGCGACCGGTCTCGAAGCCGAGGCGAGCGACGACTACCCGCTCGGCGTCGGGGTGCCCGTGAGCGCGCCGGATGCGGCCGGCGTCCGGCGTGTGCTCCCGGCGTCCGGCGCCACGGGGGGGGTCACGGCCGCGCCCGCCGCCCCGCCGGTCGCGTTTCGGGGCGGGGTCGTCGTCGTGGCGAGCGATGTTCGCGCGCTCGACGCGTCGCTGTCGTACCTGCTCGCGCGAGCGGCCGAGGCTGCATCCCCCGGGAGCCCTGGCAGCGTCGCCCCGCAGCTCACGGTGACCTGGCCGGAGGCCGTCGTCGGGCCCTCGGTCCGCGCGCCGCTCGCCGAGGCCGTGCGGCAGGCGGCCGGCCGCGCGCGTGCGTCCATCAGCGCAGAGCGCGCACGCCACAGCCGCGCTCCCATCGTCGATCCCGCGCGGCTCGTCGACGCGCTCGACGATGCCGCCCAGCGCGCGCTGGCGTTCGTCCCCGATCTAGCCGGCGCGCGCCTGCACGTGGCGCCCGACGCGAGCGGCTGGCGCGTGTGGGGCTCGGTGCACGTGACGCCGGGGTCGCCGCTCGCGGCCCGCGTCCTCGCTGCGCCCGAATCCGCGTCGCTCGGGGTCGACGCGCTGCCCGGCGACGTCGCGGCGGCGCTCCTGTGGCCGGCGAACGCGCCCGCGACCGGGGATGACGCGGACGCGAGCGATCGGGTCGAGGCGCTCCGGCGGCTCGCGGGGTCGCGCCTGTCCCAGGCGGACGCGGTGGTCATCGAGCGCGCGCTCGCGTCGGTCCGACAGGCGTCGCGCGGGCCCATGACGCTCGCGCTCGGCGGGGACTCGCGCGGAGCGTGGCTCGCGCTCGGCGACGCGCAGACCACGGCGGCTCCGTCCCGCGACGCGCTGAAGGCCGCGACGCGCACCGACTTCGCGGCGTCCGTGGTCGAGGCCATCTTCGGGTGCGACGCGGCCGCGCGCGGCGGTTGGGTGGCCGCTCCGGCGTCCCGCCGAGGGCCGACGGGCGCGTCGCCGGGTGCGGCGAGCGACCCCGCGGCGGACGCGACGTCACCTCCGGCGACGCTCGCGCTCTGCAAAGGCGCGACCTCGCCGGCGCTGTCGTTGGGGGCGACCGAGGCGGGGACCTCGTGGACGCTCGCGCTCCTCCGCGGCGCCTCGCAGCCTCCCGGCGGTGCGCCGCCGGCCCCCACGTTGGGCACGCCGGCCCCGGGTGGCCTCGGCGCGCTCCCGGACGTCGCGCGGGTCGTCCCGGACCTTCCGCGCCCCGCGCTCGCCCTCGTGGCCGTCGCGCCGTCGCGGCTCGTCCCGGCGCTCGCGCTCGCCGTCCCCGGGCTCAGCGCGAAGCTCGGTCGCGCCGCTCGCTATTACCAGGACGCGGCGCCCACCCTCGTGACGCTCGCCCGAGACGCGCGCGGCGACCTGCGCTTCGACGCGCGCGTCATGGCCGGGGGGCTCTCGCGCTTTCTGGAGGTAGTCGAGCTCGTGGCGCTCGCCACGCCGCATCCGTCAGACTCGGCCGGGCCATGATCCCCATCCGCGACAACCGGCCGACGCGGCACAAGCCGGTCGTGACCTGGACGCTCATCGCGTTGAACGTGCTCGTCTTCCTCATCGAGTGGAGCGCCGGTGACGCCGGGATGGAGGCCATCGTCCGGCGCTTCGGCGTCGTGCCGAGCGTGCTCGTCGAGGGGCAGTGGTCGTTGCCGCGCGCCGCCGGGGGGGCGCAGGGCGCGTGGGTGACGCCGCTCACCAGCCTCTTCCTGCACGGAGGGTGGCTCCACCTCATCGGCAACATGTGGTTTTTGCACATCTTCGGCGACAACGTCGAGGACGAGCTCGGCAAGGCGCGCTACCTGGCGCTCTACTTCGCCGCCGGCTTCGCCGCCGTCTTCGCGCAGGCCGCGGTCGACCCGTCGAGCGCCGTGCCGATGGTCGGCGCCTCGGGCGCGATCAGCGGGGTGCTCGCGGCCTACGTGTTGATCCACCCCCGCGCGCGCATCCTCACGCTCGTCCCGATCTTCATCTTCATTCAGTTCATCGAGCTGCCGGCGTTCCTCTTCATCTTCATCTGGTTCGGCTTTCAGCTCCTCGAGGGCGCGCTCTCCCTCCGGCAGTCGGCGGGCGCCGGCGGCGTGGCGTTCTTCGCGCACGTCGGCGGGTTCATGTCCGGGCTGCTCATCGGGTGGATCTTCGTCGCGTCGCTTCGCAAGCGACGCGCGCACTTCATCCGCCGTCAGGCTTGGCCGCCGGACCTGCCGCTCCGGTGATGTGCCCGCGCCGCCGCGGCGGCTCGCCGCTCAGTCGAATGGGTTCGAGGGCAGCACGGGGGGGTTCGCACCCGGCGCGGCGGGCGCCTCGGTCGGTTGCGCCGGCGCGGGGGCCTGCGCCGCGGGCGCGGGCTTTGGCTCGGCGGGCGCCGGCTTCGGCGGGGG
>JAGQJE010000332.1 GCA_020430775.1 Myxococcales bacterium | reverse complement strand
TACGGTAGTGCGTTGGCGCCGCCCTGCGAGCCGAGGGCCGGCCCGACGCGCGCCGCGCTCCGAGGGCACCCGTTCGCGAGCGGCCGCAACGCGCGTCAAGCGCAGGCGAGCTGCTCGACCAGCCAGTCACCGACCGCCCGGGTGCCGAGCGAGCCGCCGACGTCCGGGGTGCACCGCCCGAGCTCGATCCCCTCGCGCACCAGCCCGACGAGGCGGGCCTCCTCGTCCGGCCACCCGAGGTACGTGAGCATCATCCCGACCGAGAGCACCGTCGCGAAGGGGTTGGCGAGGTCACGCCCGGCGAGGTCCGGGGCGCTCCCGTGGACCGGCTCGAACATCGACACGCGCCCGGGGTGCAGGTTCGCGCTCGCCGCCATCCCCATCCCGCCCTGCAGCGCGGCGCCGAGGTCGGTGAGCAGATCGCCGAGCAGGTTGCTCGTCACGATGACCTCGAACGCTCCCGGATCGAGGACGACGCGGCACATGAGCGCGTCCATGAACATGTGCTCGGCGCCGACGTCGGGGTAGTCCCGGGCGACCTCGGCGAACGTGTCGCGCCACAGCCCGTGCGCGTGCGGCATGGCGTTGTGCTTGTCCGCGAGGTGCACGCGCCGCAGCCCGCGGGCGCGGGCGTAGTCGAAGGCGGCGCGCACGATCCGCTCGACGCCGCGGCGGGTCTGCACGATCTCCGTGATGGCGATCTCGTCGGGGGTCCCCTGCCGGATGCGGCCTCCGGCCCCTACGTACGCGCCCTCGGTGTTCTCTCGGAAGACGACGAAGCGGCAGTCGCGAGCGGTGCGGCCGGCGAGCGGCATCAGCCGGTCGTGCAGGCAGACGACGGGCCGGACGTTCGCGAAGAGGTCGAGCCCGAAGCGCAGACCGAAGAGGATGTCCCGGGCGTGGCGCATGTCGGGCACGCGCGGGTCGCCGAGGGCGCCGAGCAGCACGGCGTCGGTCCGCTCTCGGAGCGCCCGAGCGACGTCCTCCGGGAAGGACACGCCGTCCCTCAGGAAGCGGTCGGCGCCGAGGTCGTAGTCGGTGAGTTCGATGGGGAGCCCTCGGGCGCGCGCGAGCGCCTCGAGCACGCGACGACCGACCGCGACGACCTCTCGACCGACGCCATCCCCGCCGATGAGGGCGATCTGCTTCCGGTCGCTCACGCGGTCGAACGATAGCAGCCCACCGCGTGACGGGATCGCCGGATCGTCTGAGCGCCGCCGCTCCCCGTTGCGATCTCGCTTACAATGCGGGTATAATTGAAAGCGCCTCGAGGGAAAAAACGCGGGCCCTTCTTGACACCCGCCGCCTCAGAAGGAACCGTGGTTGCACATGCTGACCGAGGCCTCGATCCCCCACGCTGAAGTGGACTATGTCGCGGCTGGCTTCTCGGATGTCGGCCTGCAGCGCGACCACAACGAGGACGCGCTCTGCATCCTGCCGGAGCACCGCCTCTTCGTCGTCGCCGACGGCATGGGCGGGCACCGCGCCGGCGACGTGGCGAGCCGCATGGCGACGCAGGCCATCTCGTCGTTCTTCGCGGCGACCACGAGCGCGGACGTCACCTGGCCCTTCACCTTCGACCCGAACCTCTCGTTCGACCAAAACCGCCTGCTGACCAGCATCCAGCTCGCGAACCGGCGCATCTTCGAGGCGTCGACGACGCACCGCGACGTCCACGGGATGGGCACGACGATCGTTGGGGCGCTCTACTCGCGGACGGACGGGCGGGTCTACGTCGCGCACGTCGGCGACAGCCGCGCCTACCGCATCCGCGGCGGCCAGATCGAGCAGCTCACGCGCGACCACTCCCTCGTGAACGACTACCTGCTCGTCATGCCCGACATGAGCGAGGCGCAGCGGGCGGAGCTCCCCACCAACGTCATCACCCGCGCCCTCGGCATGCAGGACGCCGTCGAGATCGACATGGTCGAGGTCACGCCGAGCGCGGGCGACACGTACCTGCTCTGCTCCGACGGGCTCAACGCCATGGTCTCGGACGCGGAGATCCTCTCGCTGGTCGACCGGCCGAGCGCGAGCCTCGAATCGATCGCGCGCGACCTGGTGCAGCACGCCAACGCGAACGGCGGCGACGACAACATCACGGTCGTCATCATCCGCCTCGTGTAGCGGCCGCGTCCGGCGCGAACCCGCTGCGTCCGAGGCCGGCGCTCGCGGGGGACTGCGCGAGCGCCACGACCACCACCGGTCTTGACTCCGTGGCCGCTGTGCTGCATTTCGATGCCAGTGCAGCCGCCTTGTTCATCCGTAATGACTGATGACGCGCCCACGGGCCACGCAGCGCCCGAGAGTGAGGCCGGCGCGCTGACCGCGCCGTCGTCGAGGATGCCGCGACCCGTACGTGCCGCGCTGACCGGCCTGTCGTTCGCGATGTTCTTCGTCGGGAGCTTGCTCATCGGCGTGGTGGGGCTCCCGCTCATGCTGCCGCTCGCGGGCTTCGACCTCCGCCGATACCGCCGCTGGTGTACGCGGACGCTCGGCGCCGCGTACGTGACCTTCCTCTTCTGGATGAAGGTCGCCGGGCTGGTCGACTACGCGCCCTTCGAGCCGCCACAGGGCCTCGAAGGCCGGCCCTACGTCGTGGTCGCGAACCACCCCTCGCTCATCGACGTGCTCTTCTTCCTGCACTACATGCCCGGGCTCACCTGCGTCGTGAAGGCCGCCTGGTACCGCTCGCCGCTGCTCGGGCTGCTCCTGCGCTCGACGAACTACCTCCCTGGCCCCGGCGCCGACGAGGACCTCCGCGACTCGCCGACGCCCGCTCTCGACCGGATGGTCGCGCACCTCGGCGCCGGACACCCGCTCCTCGTGTTCCCGGAGGGCACCCGCTCGCCGGCACCGACGACGCTCCGCCGCTTTCACCGGGGCCCCTTCGAGGCCGCCGCGCGCGCGGGGGTGCCGGTCGTCGTCGTGCGCGTGTCGGTCGATCAGCCCTTCCTGCGCAAGGGCGTCCCGTTCTGGAAGGTGCCGGCGCGGCGCGTGCGCTACGGATTCGAGCACGTCGGCACGCTCGAGCCGCCGCGCGCGCCGGAGGACATGCGCCGGAGCGCCCGCGCCCTCGTCGAGCCCGTCACGGCGGAGGGCTGAAGAGCAGCGTCCCGCGGCTGCAGGGCTCGTCTCCGCGCTCGATGCTGAAGCGGACGCGCTCTCCGCTGCGCTCGAGGGTGACCGTGAGCGAATCCCGCGGTCGCAGCGCCGCCGTGAACTTCACCCGCCGGAGCCCCGCCGGCGCGCCGAGGTCGGGCCAAGACGCGCGGGCGCGGGCCTCCGCGAGCGCCACGATCTGCGCGACCCCGGGGACGATGGGCGCTCCCGGGAAATGCCCCTCGAGGTACGCGAGGTCCGGCGGCACGTACGCGCGCCACCGGGCAGAGTCGGCGCCGCGCTCGATACACTCGATGGAGAAGTCGGTGCCCTGCATCGGAGCTGATCCTACGTCGCCTCGCACGCGCCTGTCAGCCCGAAACGAGGCCGCGGCGGGCGCGCGGTGCTAGGTTGCGAGCGATGCAGGGGGCCCTTCGCGTGAGACGCCGTGCCACCGACCGCCGGCCGACGCTTCGCGTGAGACCAGCGGCGCGTCGAGCCGTTGCCCTCGTGGGCGTCGCCGCGCTGGCGCTCGGCGCGAGCGCGTGCGCGCACCGTGAGCGCGCGAACACCGCGACGCCGCAGCCGACGGACTGGTCGGGCGTCTATCCCACCACCTTGCAACCGCCTCACACCTTCGGCCCCGACTTCGTCCTGCAGCAGCAGGTGTCCATCGCGTACTCCGGGCAGCAGCGCAGCTTCGAGGCGGTCATCCAGAAGACGGGCGACCGCCTCGTCGTCCTCGGCCTCGCCCCGCACGGAGGGCGCGGGTTCGCGCTCACCCAGAAGGGCGTCGAGGTCCACTTTCAGCGCTTCGTGCCCGAGCGGCTGCCCTTCCCTCCACGGTTCATCCTGTACGACGTGTTCCGCACGTGGTTCTACCGCGCGCCCCCCGGGACCATCGAGCGCGATGGCGAGCGGGTCACGACGATCGTCGACGACGCCGGCGCCATCGTCGAGCGGCGCTTCGTCCGGCTCGACGGCGAGCGGCCGGGCGCCATCGTGGTGCGCTACGAAGGAGGGCTCGCGCCCGGCGCCCCGGACAGCGCGCCCCCGCCGGCCGAGGTGACCTTCGACAACGGCTGGTTCGGCTATCGCTCCACCATCCGCACCCTGCGGTGGCAGCCCCTCGCGGGCGCGGCGACGAACGCGCCGACGAACGCGCCGGCGCCGCGCTGACCTCGGCCGGCGTGGTCGAGTTGACCTGGCGCCGGGGCCGCGGGCAAGGTCAGCGATGTGTCGCGTCGAACGTCGATAGCGGTAGCGGTCGCGCTCGCGGCGGTCGTCATCGTCGTGTGGGCGCTCCTGCCAGCGGGGAAGCCGAGCGATCGCGATCGCATCGACGCCTTCATCGACGCGGTCACCGGCACGCTCAGCGCGGAGGGGGTCGAGGCGGGGCTCGCGAAGTACGTCGACCTCAGCCGCGTGCCGCTGTCGGTGAACGCGATGATTCGGCAGCGCAGCTACGGCCCCGGGGACGCGGACGCCCTGCGCGCGGACGCGATGCGAGGCCTCCGCCCGTATTTCGGGACGACGCTGCGCATCCTGCAGCAGCGGGTGAAGGTCGAGGGCGCGGACGCCCACGTGGGGCTCCGCCTCTTCTCGGGCCAGGGGATGGCGGAGGTCGACTTCGATCTCACCAAAAGCGGCGAGGACTGGCTCGTCCGCCGCGTGTCCATCACCCGCTGAGTCCGGCTGGCGGGCGGGACGCTACTTGCTGAGCCCGTATTGCCGGAGCTTGCGCTGGAGCGTGCGGCGATCGATGCCGAGCGCGATCGCGGCCTGCGTGACGTTGCCGTCGAGTTGCGCGAGGACCCGCTCGATATGTGCCCGCTCGAACTCGGCCAGGCTCGCGGGCGCATCACCGCCCGCCGGCGCGAGCTGGGGGGGACGCTCGCCGGCGGGCGGGTGCGCCCCCGCGCCGACCCCTGCGCGCGCCTGGCCGAAGACGCTCGAGGCCAGCATGCGCCGCACGAGGTCGCCGTCGATCTGGCGCCGCTCGGCGAAGAGGCTCGCCCTGCGCAGCACGTTCAGCAGCTCGCGCACGTTGCCGGGCCAGTCGTAGTCGGCGAGCGCGGCGCGCGCCTCCGGCTGCAGCTCGAGCGGCTCGTCGCGCAGCCGACCGAGCAGGTGCTCGGCGAGGGGCCCGATGTCCTCCGGGCGGCTGCGGAGCGGCGGGAGGTGCAGCGGGAACACCTGTAGCCGGAAGTAGAGGTCCTCCCGGAAGCGGCCGGCGTTCACCTCGGACCAGAGGTCACGGTTGGTCGCGACGACGATGCGCACGTCGACCGGCTGCTCGGTCGACCCGCCGACCGGGCGGACGGCCCTCGCCTCGATCGCGCGGAGGATCTTCGCCTGGCTGTCGAGCGGCAGCTCGCCGACCTCGTCGATGAAGAGGGTGCCCCGGTCCGCCTCGCGAAAGAGGCCGAGGCGATCGGCGGTCGCGCCGGTGAAGGCGCCGCGCCTGTGTCCGAACAGCTCGCTCTCGAAGAGGGCGCGCGGGACACACGCCGCGTTCATCGCGACGAAGGGGCCGCCGGCGCGGGGGCTCGCCATGTGGAGGTGGCGGGCGACCACCTCCTTGCCGGTCCCGGTGTCCCCGAGGATCATCACGGTCTCGGCGGTCGGGCCGACGGTGCGGACGAACGCGCGGACCTGGTCCATCGCGGCGCTGACGCCGACGAGCGGCGGCGCGAGGCTGCGGTCCGGCTTGCCCGAGGCGCGCGTCTGCCGGCGGCGGCTGTCGATGACGGCCTGGTGCAAGAGCGGCCGCAGCTCGTCCGCGTCGACCGGCTTCTCGAGGAACGAGAACGCCCCGAGCCGCATCGCCTCGACCGCGGCCTGCACCGTCCCGTGCCCAGTCAGCACGATCACCTGCGTGCGCACGCCCCCGCGCCGGCGGAGCACCTCGAGGCCGTCGATGCCCTTCATGCGCAGGTCGAGCAGCGCCGCGTCCGGGGCGGGGTCGGCCTTCAGGACCTCGAGCGCCTCCTCCCCGCTCGACGCCTCGAGCGTCTCGTAGCCCTGACGGCGCAGCGCCTTGCCGAGCGCGAAGCGAAACGCGCGATCGTCGTCGATGACGAGGACTCGCCCGCTCGTCATCCGACCGCCCCCCGTGACCTGTGCGCGCCGGGCCCGGCGCCCGCTTCGCCGCCGCTCCAGCCCGCCGACGGGGCGCCCGGTGCGGACGCGACGAGCCGGACCGACGCACGCACGCCGCCCGTCGGCCCGGGCTCGATGGTGAGGTCGCCACCCATCGCCTGCACCAGCATGTACGAGGTGTACAACCCGAGCCCCGTGCCTTCACCGGGCGGCTTCGTGGTGGCGAATGGCTCGAACAAGCGGCCGGCCACCTCGGGCGCGAGCCCCACCCCGTCGTCGTCGACGACGAGCGCCACGCGCCCGCCGTCCGTGGCCGCGCTCACGGTCACGCGCGAGCCGCCGTCCGTGCGTAGCGCGTCGACCGCGTTCTGCAGGAGGTTCACGAGCACCTGCATCAGCCGGTCGGGGTCCGCGCGCACGAAGCAGTCGTCGAGGCTCGGGTCGAGGTGAGCGGTGATGGCGCCGCCGCGGATGCCCGCGAAGACGAGCGCCGTCGCGCGCTCGACGACCTCGCGAAGAGCCACGTGGTCGCGGGCGCGGGCGCGGCTGAGGTCGCCGCCGGCCAGCAGCGCCTGGGTGATGCGGCCGAGCCTGTGCGTCTCGTCGCGGATGATGTGTGCCGACTCCGCGACGTCGGCGAGCAGCCCCTCGCGCCTGTCGGGCGGCGCGTGGTCGAGCTCCTCGAGCACGTCGCGCATGTCGGTCGCGAGCGTGCGGATCGTCGCGAGCGGGGTGTTGAGCTCGTGCGCGACACCCTGGGCGATGCGGCCGAGGCTCGCGAGGCGCTCCGCGAGCAAGAGGCGTCGCTCCGCCAGCGTCGCCTGCGTGCGATCGACGTAGATGTTCACCAGGCGGTCCGTGCCGGCGGGCGGGCGGCTCCCGGAGGCCCCGAGCGGGAAGGAGAGCACCTCGTAGACGCGGTCCTCGCCGCCGACCGTCGCCGCGAAGCGACAGCGCCCGCCGCCGACGCCGCGGCGCGCGCGCTCGACCGGACACTCGCCCGACTCGTCGCGCTCGCACCGGCCCGCAGGGCAGCGCCACAGGAGCCCACGCTCCGGCTCCGTGAGCTGCTCGACGAGGCGGTTTCGCCACTGCACCGCGCAGCCGTCGTCGCCGACGGCGAGGACCTCGAGCCCGGCGGCGAGCTCCTCGAGCGTGCTCTCGAAGAAGCGGTACTCCGTGACGGCCCGCTCGCGCGCGACGCGCAGCTCACGCTCGCGGTCGCGGAGCTCGGACGCCGCGTGGTTCACGACGTACGCGACCGAGCCGAGCGTCAGGGCGAAGGCCGCCACCTCGGCCACGACGTCCCAGGGCCGATGCGGGCCCCACGCGCCAATGGCGAGCACCGGGAAGACGTCCGTCAGGCCGAGCAGCCCGACGCCGAGGAACGCGGCCGCCGTCGCGAGGACCGTGACGGCCGGACCGCCGAGCATCGCCGAGATGGCGACGTGCAAGACGTAGAGCGCCACGAAGGGACAGCGCACCCCGCCGTTCGCCCAGAGCACGACCGTGAGCAGCGCGAGGTCGACGAAGATCTGCGAGACCCCCGCCCGGCGGCCTCGCCCGAGCTCGCCGCGGGCGCTCCGCCGCGTGAGTCGCCAGTTGTAGAGCGAGCCGACGGCCGCCGTCCCGGCCATGAGCGGCCACGCCGCGCCCGGGTAGAAGCCGACCGCGGCGAGCACCGACGCGAGGGCGACGCCGACCATGGCGACCCACCGGAGCTGCACCAACCACCGCAGGCGCTCGGTCGAGAACGCGACGCCGCCCCCTTGCGGCGCGACGAGCGCCTCGAACGGCGGGCGGTCCAGCTCCGGCACTCGTACGACTCCTCGCGCGCGTCCCGGCGTGGCGCCGGCGACGCCACCAGCTTAGCAGCCGGGCGCGGAACCCGCTGCGTCGTGGGGCGGGGGCGGGAGCGGGAGCGGGAGCGGGCACGGGAGCGGGCACGGGAGCGGGTGCGGGAGCGGGGTCGCGTGCGAGGGCGGGGTCGGGGACGGGAGCGGGAGCGGGCACGGGAGCGGGCACGGGAGCGGGGT
>JAGQJE010000331.1 GCA_020430775.1 Myxococcales bacterium | reverse complement strand
GGGCCCACGCCGCGGCGAGCCACGCGCCGGCGATCCCGACGGCCGCCACGGACCACGCGCGCACCCGGCTCGCCACGTCGGCCGCGCGCTCGCCGAGCGTCGGCGGCCCCCAGACGTCGTGGTCGATGTCCTCGATGCGCAGCACCGACTGCTCCACCGACGCGCTGTAGGTCTCCGCGGGCGGCTGCTCGCTACCGCTCCGAGCGTCGACCACGGCGACGGCCGGATCGCCCTCGGCGACGACGGCGTCCGACGGCGCGGCCACCCCGGCCTCGCTGCCGGCGCCCGCTTCGGTCGCGTGGGCTGCCGTCGGCGCCGGAGTGCACACGGGCGTTGGGTCGGCGTCGGAGAGCGGGATGGGCAGCGGGCGCGCGCCGCTGTCCTCGGCGAGCGACTTCGCCGCGACGTCCGCGCCGGGCGTCCGCCGCATCGCGCGCTGCGCGTTCGTCACGGCGACGGCCACCGCGAGCGCCTCGGGCTCTCTGTCGTGCGTGACCGCGCCTTCGGGCGGCGCCTCGGTGATGCGCAGCACGAGCCGCGGCGTGTCGCCCTCGATCCGGAGGTCCACCGTGGCGAGGGCGCCCTGCCGCCCGGAGCCGCGCTCGGCGACGCTCGTCCCGAGCCGCAAGAAGGGTAAGGCCTGCTCGACCACGAGCGCGTGCTCGGTCTCGTAGACGACCTCCGCCACGAGCGGAGTCGCGACGCCCTCGAGCTGAAGCTCGGCGACCGAGCGCACCCGCTCGGCCTCGACCGCCGCTTCGGCCTCGTGCGCCGCGGGCGCGTCCGCCTCGGCGGAGGGCTGAGGGGTCGCTCGGGCGGCGGCCGACTCCGCCGAGGAAGCCGAGCCCTCCGCCGCCGACGCGGCGCGGTCTGAAGGCGCGTCCGGCGCGCCCGTGCGGGGCGCGGCGACGTACCCGCCCGTCGTCGCGGCCGGGGGCGCGACCTGCTGCGTCGCGGGGCGCTCGACCCCGGGCAGCTTCACCGTCGGACTCTCGAGGTGGGCGCCGTTCGGACGCGCCGCGGGCTCCGGCGCGAGCGCGATCAGCTCGAGCTGGCGCTGCGCGCGCGTCGGGCGCTGCACCGCCGGCGCGGTCGGCGACTCGGCCGTCCGCCGCTCGAACGCGTCGACGAGGGCGCGGAGCCGCAGCTCGCCTGACGTGTCGAGGTCGGTGAAGCGGAGCCCGAGCTCGCCGAGGTTGGGCCCGCGATCCTGCACCCAGACGACCTCGGCGCCCGCCGTGAAGGCGTCGCCGGTGTTGGGCAGCTCGACCTCGCAGGCGAGCCGCGCCCCGACGTCAGGCAACACCGGCGCGCGCACCTTCACTCCACCGAGCCCGGCGTCGAGGAGATCCGCCTCGAAGTGCGCGCCCTCGCCTTCGGGTCGCCACAGGACGACCCCGTCGTCTACCGGGACCCGCGTCGGCCGCTGCAGATAGCGCTCCCTGATGCCTTCCATTACGCCTCGCCTCGTCACTTCGACTCGTCCCAAAAGCGCGGCCGCCGGTCCACTTTTCGACAGGCGCGCGTCGCTCGACGGCGGCGTGGGCCGCCGCCTCGTTCGCTCGACGCCCGCTGCTCGGTGACCGTGGCCGCGCGATGGCCTGTTGACCGCGCGCTGCCGCCGACACACGCTCGACCCCGTCGATGGGAGCCCGCCTCTGTGTTCGCTCGGCCTGGACCGCGCGCCGGGACACCGAGCCGCTCATCTACGAGCTCGATCAAGCGCGGATCTCCGTGGGTCGCTCGGCGGGCGCCGACGTCCGCCTGCCCCACCCGGCCGTGAGCGCGCTGCACGCGAGCCTGCGCGCGGACGGCCTCGGGTATTCGCTCATCGACGAGGGGTCGACCAACGGGACGCGGTTGAACGGACGCCCGCTCGTGCCCGGACGGCGGAGCCCGCTGCGCTCCGGCGACCGGATCGAGATCGGCGGGTTCGTCCTCGACGTCGAGGTGGGCGTTGCCGTGTCCGCCGCGACCTCCGACGGGCGCACGGCGAGCTTCGCGCGGCGCATGCTTCGAGCGATCTATGACGACGCATCGCCGCTCGAACCACCGAGCCTGTCCGTGACCGCCGGGCCGGACCTCGGGCTCCGCGTCACGCTCGACGCGGTCCCGTCGGTCGTGTCGATCGGCCGAGACCGCACGTCGACGCTCACGCTGACCGACGGCGACGTCTCGCGGCAGCACGCCCGGGTCGAGCGCGACCTCGACGGCGTGGTCTTGCACGACGTGGGCAGCAAGAACGGGGTCGAGGTCAACGGCAAGCGCTGCGACAAGCGCCACCTCCGCGACCGAGACGAGGTCCGCCTCGGGCAGACCGTCCTCGTGTTCGAGGATCCCGCCGAGGCCGCGCTTCGGGCCTGCGCCGACGAAGAGGACCGGGAGATGGCGCTGCCGAGCCTCGAGCGCCTCGACGATGCGCCGGAGCCCGAGGCGTTGCCGCCGCTCGAGACGAGCGCAGCCGGGGACCTCGAGGCCGCGCCGAGCCGGCGCGCGCCGCCGCTCGGCGCGACGACGCGTTCCGGCCCGCCGGGAGCGGGATGGAGCCAGCCCGAGCACCGCGTCGTGCCGGACGCTCCGCGAAGACGCCACCTCACAGACCTGCTCATCTACGGGGTCGCGGCCCTCATCCTCGCGGCGAGCGTCGCCGGCCTCGTCTACGTGCTCTACACGCCGTAGCGCGCCGGCCCGCGGCACGAGCCGCCCCGCTCAGCGCGGACGCGCGCGCATCTTCTGCCTCGGGAGCAGCCCCGCCCTGTCCAGCGCCTCGCGCGCCATCCGCACGAGCTGCGGGTTCCCCTTCTGGGCGATCGACGCGAGCATGTTCGGGTTGGCCTGCGCGAGCTGGTCGAGGCTCTTCGCGACGAGGCCGCGCTTTTTCGCGGCGAAGTACACGTACGCCCGCGCGCGCAGCAGCATCGCGCGCATGTCTGCGTAGTCGGGATCGCTCGGGTCGTAGGTCCCCATCAGCTCGAGCCCACGCTCTGCGTCGCCGGTGCGCGCGTGGCTCTCCGCGATCACGGCCGCGTACATGGCGCGCGAGCTGGCCTGCGGTTGCCGGTCGAGCTTGATCGCGTCGGCGATCTCGCGCGCCTCGCGGGCGCGCCCCTGGGTGAGGTACACCATCCCGAGGTTCGCGCGCACGTCGTCCTGGACGAGCGCGGGCGCCTTGTCGAGATCGATCGACTCGAGGATCCGGAGCGCCTCACCGGGGTCCTTCTGCGCGACGAGCTGCGCCCGCGCGAGCGCGTTGAGCGCGTCCCGGTTCTTGCTCTTCGCGCCCTGCGCCTCGAGCTTCGCGAGCGCCGCGGCGCGCCCTTCGTCGTCGGTGGCCGTCTTCAAGATGTCGACGATGGCGGCGGACTTGCGGGTCAGGCGCCAGACGTACACGCCGAAGCCGAGCGCCACGAGCGTGAGCACGGCGGCCACCCCGACGCCCCAGTACGACACGTACGGGACCGCCATGAACGCGACGATCCACACGACCGCGAAGCCGAGCGCGATCTGGGCGATGACCCGCCACTTGATGTGGGGGCGCTCCATCTTCGCGAGCTGCTCGGCGGGGTCCGGCCGCTCCGCCGCGGCGGGCTTCTTCTTCTTGGCCACGGCTCGGGGCTAACCCGCATCCGGCGCCATGTCCAACCCTCGCGCGGGCGTCGCGGTGCCGCGCAACCTCCCACGGAGCCACGGCCCGAGGCGGCGCCACCCGAGCCCGAGCGCGCTCGACGCGGCGAGGATGACCGCCGCGAGCGCGAGCGCGGAGACGAGGTCTAGCCGCGGACCGATCCGCGCGCGCAGACCGACGTGCGCGCCGTAGAGCAGCAAGACGTGGGCGCCGTACACGACGAGCGTCTCGCCGGCGAGGCGCTCGAGCGCGCGGGGCAGCCGCCGCACGCCACCGAGGCACAGGCCGAGCGCGCCGCTCCCGGCGGAGACGACCGCGAGCTTGAGGACGCCGTCTGCGGCCGGACCCGGCGGGAGGCGCGACGCGAGCGCCCAGGCGGCGGCGGCGAAGACCGCGAGCCCGGCGGCGCCGCGACCGGCGGCGGGGGCGCGTGCCGCGGGGAAGGCGAGCGCACCGGCGACCACGCCGAGGCACATGTACGCGCCCCACGGCACGAGCGGGAAGAGCGAGCCGGTCGAGGGCGTGAGCCACCCGGCCCACGCGCGGCTCCAGCCCGCCGCGGTGAGCGCGTGCGCGGTCGGCGTGAGCCAGAGCCCCACGAGCCCGAGCACCCCTGCGGCGACGACGGACGCGCTGCGCCGCCGCGTGACGACGACGACGAGCTCGAGCGCGAGGAGCGTCGCGCCGATGCAGTGCAGGACGTCGACCGCGAGGAACGCCGTCCAGGCCGCGTCGCTCGCCCCGCCGCCGGCGAGCGCCCCGAGCGGCGCCCGCAGCGCGTAGCCGACGCCGATCAGCGTGGCGCCGCGGGTGAACCGGCGGCGACGCTCCGCGCGGCTCGCGAGGTGTGCGTCGAGCCGGCGGACCGTCGCGAGGTAGAACGACAGCCCAGCGGCAAACAGGAAGGCGACCGAGGTCAGCCCGCGGGCCCATCGCCATAGCTCGAACGCCGCGCCCGAGCGCAGGTCGAGCGCGAGCACCGCGTCGAGCGTGTGGCCCTCGACCATCTGCACCGTGGCGAGCAGCCGGAGCGCGTCCACCACGACGACGCGACCGGCGCGGCCGCACGCCGGTCTGCCGAGGGCGTCCATGCCGTGCGGTGCCTACCCCGCGGCCGCCCCCGACGCACGCCGCCGGAGCGCCGCCCTGATACGCCCGCGCGAACGGGGCGTGGGGTAGTCCTGCCCCCTACACCTGCGGTATAGTCTCTCCCTGCCGGGCGGGAGACGCCCGCGCCGCCACGATGGAGCACCGCATGAGCAACCGTTTGGGCGAGCTGCTGGTCCGAGAAAAGCGCATCAGCCTCGAGCAACTCCGCGACGCGCAGGAGACGCAGCGCAACGACAACATCACCCTCGGGTACGCCCTCGCGAAGATGGGCTACATCTCCGACGAGGAGATCACCGACTTCCTCAGCAAGCAGTACCGCGTCCAGGCGATCGACCTCAGCAACGTCGAGTTCGACCGGTCGCTGCTCAAGCTGATCAGCATGGATGTGTGCGAGCGGCACCGCATCATCCCCGTGTCGCGCTCCGGCTCGGTCCTCGTCGTGGCGATGAGCGACCCGTCGAACCTGCACGCGATCGACGACATCAAGTTCCTCACCGGCTACAGCGTGGAGCCGGTCGTGGCGTCGGAGAGCGCGATCCTGGGCGCCATCGAGAAGGCGTACGCGGCCCCGGAGATCAACTACGACGACATCATGGGGGAGTTCGACGAGGCCGACATCGCCGTCGACAGCGAAGGCGACGGCGGCGAGATCGTCGACCTCGAGAAGGCGAGCGAAGACGCGCCCGTCATCCGCCTGTGCAACGCGATGCTGCTCAACGCGATCAAGAAGGGCGCGTCCGACATCCACGTCGAGCCCTACGAGCGCATCCTGCGCGTGCGCTACCGCGTCGACGGCGTGCTGCACGAGGAGATGACCCCGCCGATCAAGCTGAAGAACGCCATCGCGTCTCGCCTCAAGATCATGTCGTCCCTCGACATCGCCGAGCGGCGCCTGCCCCAGGACGGGCGCATCAAGCTCAAGCTCGGCAAGGGCCGCGAGATGGACTATCGCGTCTCCGCGCTGCCGACGATGTGGGGCGAGAAGATCGTCCTGCGTCTCTTGGACAAGTCGAACCTCCAGCTCGACATGACGAAGCTCGGGTTCGAGCCGGAGATGATCAAGGACTTCAAGGACGCCATCTACCAGCCTTACGGCATGGTCCTCGTCACCGGCCCGACCGGCTCCGGCAAGACCACGACGCTCTACTCGGCGCTCTCCGAGCTGAACAACGTCGAGACGAACATCAGCACCGCCGAGGATCCCGTCGAGTTCAACCTCACGGGCATCAACCAGGTGCAGATGCACGACGACATCGGCCTGAACTTCGCGGCGGCCCTGCGCAGCTTCCTGCGTCAGGACCCCGACATCATCATGGTCGGCGAGATCCGCGACTACGAGACGGCAGAGATCGCCGTCAAGGCCGCGCTCACCGGCCACCTCGTGCTCTCGACGCTGCACACGAACGACGCGCCGAGCACGGTCACCCGCCTGCTGAACATGGGCGTCGAGCCCTTCCTCGTCACGGCGTCGGTGAACCTCGTGCTCGCGCAGCGTCTCGCGCGGAAGATCTGCGCGGACTGCCGCACAGAGATGCCCGTCGACGAGGCGACCCTGCACGACGTCGGCTACAAGGACGACGCCATCGCCAAGGGCATCAAGGCGTACAAGGGCGCGGGGTGCAAGACCTGCGGCGACACGGGCTACAAGGGCCGCGTCGCGCTCTATGAGGTCATGCCCTTCAGGGACGCGCTGAAGGAGCTGGTCTTGCAGGGCTGCTCCTCGGCGGAGCTCAAAGAGGCGATGATCCGCGAGGGCGTCAAGACCCTACGCATGGCGGGGCTCTCGAAGGCGGCCGAGGGCGTCACGACCCTCGACGAGGTGGTGCGCGTCACCGCGGCGGACAACTTCTAGGTCACGAGGTCATCGGGCCGGCGTCCGGGTGAGACCCTCGATCGCGCGGCCGTCACGCTCCGCCAACCACGACGCGGCGCGAACGCAGAGCGAAAAGGGGGCGACATGGCGCATCTCGAGATTGCACAGGACTGGCTTCACATTCGGCTCGGCATGTACGAAAAAGTGCTCACCGTGCATGGCTCGCTGACGGTGAACCTCACGCACATCCGCAAGGTCGACCCGCACCCGAAGGCGCCCGAAGCCGTCGACCTCGTGAACTTCTCCGGGACCTACGTGCCCGGGCGTGTCGTCGCCGGCACCGAGACGACCCGCGGCGACCGCGAGATCTTCTACGACGTCCGCGCGCTCGACGAGTCGATCGCGATCCACCTCGATCACGACCACTTCGAGCGGCTGGTGGTGCAGGTCGACAACGGCAAACCCGAGGACGTCGCCGAGTGGATCGAGTCGGCTGCGCGCGAGGCGCGGGCGCGCGCCAAGCTGCCGGCAGCCGAAGCGCGCGGCTGACTCGACGCGAGGCGCCCGCGCGCGGCTCGGGCACGACGTCCCGCGGCCGCGCTCGCGCCTCGGCGGTGCTCGCGCGCGGGCGGCGCCGCGTCAGCCTGCCTTGCGCGCTCGTTCTTCGGCCTCGCCGGTCTCGCCGGCAGGGGCAGCCGCGATGGTGCCGACCGAGGAGGTCTGCGCCTCGGCCGCTTGCTTTTCGGCGATGCGCTTCTTCATCGACATCACCTTTCGGTAGACGCCGACGAAGTCCTTGTTGCGCACCGCCATGGTGGGCGTGCCCCCACGGAGCAAGGTCTGGAGGATGAACTCGAGGACTTGGACCTCGCCGTCCGAGAAGCTGTTGGAAATCCGCATGCAGCCGATCTACCAGGCACCGCGTGACGTGACAATCCGTGAAGTGCAACGTAGTGCCACACAATGCCATACGCTTTCTGGTCTTGTCGTGAAACAACACGAGATCAAAAAGGAATCCACGTGAGTCCACAGTGCGCTCGAGATCGCCGTCGGCGCACGCGATCGTCCTCGGCCGGAGCTGCCGGTGCGCAGCCTCGGCCCAATCCCTCGCGATCGCTGCGATTTTTTTGCACGCCCTCGTTTCCACGTCGCCGCGCGGGCGCAGGCCTCGTCGGCGCGCGCCGGCTTGTGGCGGTTGACTACCGGGCGCACCTCACGTAGTCGCGGTGGCGGAGCGCATCGCCATGAACACCACCGTCCTGCGCGCAGGCCGCGTCCTCGATCCCTCGCGCGGCGTCGACGAGGTCGCCGACGTCGTCATCGAGCGCGGCCGTATCACGCGCGTCGGCAAGGACGCGGGGCGGGATGTCACCGGAGAAGGCGTCCGCGAGGTCGACGCCACGGGGCTCTGGGTCGTGCCCGGGTTCGTAGACCTGCACGTACACCTGCGCGACCCGGGCCATGAGTACAAAGAGGACATCGCCTCGGGCCTCGACGCGGCCGCGGCCGGCGGGTTCACCACGGTCTGCCCGATGGCGAACACCGCCCCGGTGAACGACACGCGGGCGATCACCGAGACGATGGTCGCGCGCGCTGCCGCCCACGGCGGCACGCGGCTGCGCCCGATCGCCGCCATCACCAAGGGCCTGCGCGGCGACGAGCTCACGGAGATGGCCGATCTGCGCGAGGCGGGCGCCGTCGGCGTCAGCGATGACGGGCGCTGCGTGATGAACGCGTCGGTGATGCGGCGCGCGATGGAGTACGCACGCACGTTCGACCTGCTCATCACCCAGCACTGCGAGGACCACCACCTCACCCGCGACGCGCAGATGCACGAGGGCGAGGTCGCGACGCGCCTAGGGCTGCGGGGGTGGCCGCGCGAGGCAGAGGACATCATCGTCGCGCGCGACCTCATCCTCGCCGAGCGGACCGGCGCCCGCTACCACGTCGCGCACGTGTCGAGCCTCGGCTCGGTCCGCTTGCTCCGCGAGGCGAAGTCTCGGGGGCTGCGCGTCTCGGCCGAGGTCACGCCGCACCACCTCACGCTCACCGACGAGGCGGTCGTCGGCTACCGCACCTGCTGCAAGGTGAACCCGCCGCTGCGCACCGAGGCCGACCGGCGCGCGCTCATCGAGGCCCTCGCGGACGGCACCATCGACTGCATCGCGACCGACCACGCGCCGCACAGCCCGCTCGAGAAAGACTGCGAGTTCGAGGCGGCCGCGGTGGGCATCAACGGCCTCGAGACGACCGTCCCCACCCTGCTCGCGCTCGTCGAAGCCGGACACCTCAGCGCGAGCCGGCTCGTCGAGGCGCTCACGATCGCCCCGGCGCGGCTCCTTCCGGACGCGGACGCAGGCAGCCTGCGTGTCGGAGCCCCGGCGGACCTCGCCCTCATCGATCCGGGCCGTCGGTGGACGGTCACGAAAGACGCGCTACGCTCGCGCTCGCACAACACGCCGCTGCTCGACCAGGAGGTCGCCGGCCGCGTGCTCCTGACCCTCGTCGCCGGCGAGGTCGCTCACGAGCTCCGCACCCAATGACGCGTAACACCGCACACCTCGTCCTCGCCGACGGCACGCGCTTTTCAGGCGTCGCCATCGGCGCTCGCGGCGCCTCGGTCGGCGAGGCGGTCTTCACGACCGGCATGACCGGCTACCAAGAGGTCCTCACCGACCCATCGTACTGCGACCAGATCGTCACGATGACGGCGCCGCAGATCGGCAACACGGGCTGCAACGCCGACGACCCCGAGGCACAGCGCCCGTTCCTCGCCGGCTTCGTCGTGCGCGAGCTGTCCCCGCGCGTCAGCAACTGGCGCGCGACCGAATCGCTCGACGCCTACCTCGAGCGCCACGGCGTGGTGGGCCTCGCCGAGGTCGACACGCGCGCGCTCACGCGCCACCTCCGCTCGCACGGCGCGCAGATGGCGGCGCTCGGCACGGAGGACCCGGCCACGCTGCACGACCGCGCGAAGGCCGCGCCGCCGATGGCCGGACGCGACCTGACCGGCGCGGTCAGCACCGACCACGTCTTCGAGTGGACCGAGGGCTCCGGGGCGTTTCGCTCGCGGGCGCTCGGGAGCCCGATCGATCGCCGCCTGCACGTCGTCGCCTACGACTTCGGCGTGAAGCGCAACATCTTGCGCTCGCTCGTCGATCTCGGCCTGCGCGTCACGGTCGTCCCCGCGACGACGCCGGCGAAGGACGCGCTCGCGCTCGATCCGGACGGGCTCTTCCTGTCGAACGGGCCCGGAGACCCCGCCGCCACTGAGCGCGGCATCGCCGTCGTCCGCGACCTGCTCGGAAAGCGGCCGCTCTTCGGTATCTGCCTCGGCCAGCAGCTCATCGCCCACGCGCTCGGCTGCTCGACATACAAGCTCAAGTTCGGGCACCGCGGCATCAACCAGCCCGTCAAGGACCTCGCGACGGGCCGCGTCGAGATCACCACCCAAAACCACGGCTTCGTCGTCGACAAGGACTCCCTCGGCCGTCGCGCCACCGTGACGCACCTGCATCTGAACGACGACACCTGCCAGGGGCTCGCCGTCCCGGACGCCGACGCGTTCGCGGTCCAGTATCATCCCGAGGCGGCGGCCGGACCGCACGACTCCCACTACCTCTTCCGGCGCTTCGCGGACGCGATGCTCAGCGCCGCGAGCTGAATCGACTGAAGGTCCCGATGTCCCACCGCTGCCGCCCCTCCGCCCTGACGCTCCTCTGCGCCGCCACCCTCGCGTTCGCCGGCTGCGCCACGACCACCGGTTCCACCGCGGCGACCTCGACGCCCGCGACCGCGACCACCGAGACGACGCAGGCCGCGACGACGAAGCAAGCGCCAGACGAGGGCGAGGCCGGGGAGCTGCCGCCGGAGGCCGAGGGCCCCGACCAGCCGGACACCGCCGAGAGCGAGCAGGCGCCTGCGGCGGGGCCCGAGAGCGCCGCGCCCAGCGCGAGCGAGCAGCCGGCGCCCGCGACGACCTCCGCCATCGTCGTCACCAACACCTCGGACCTCCCACTCTGCGCCGTCTACGTCTCGCCGTCGAACGGCACCACGTGGGGGCCGAACCGCCTCGACGCGGACGAGCGCATCGCGCCCGGGACGACCCGCACGTGGAGCATCACGACGGGCACGTGGGACTTCCGCCTGATGGACTGCAAGGGCCAGGTCGCCATGGAGCGGCGCGGCGTCACGATCGCGGGCCGCGGCGTCGTGGTCACCTTCCGCGGCGCTGAGTGACCACCCCATGCTCACCGCTGAGCAGCTCGCCTGCGCGGCCGCGCCCGAGCTCCTCGGTGGCGACGCGGTGTACATCGGTCCGGCGCTGCCGGCGGGGCTGTCGGCGCTGCTGACCGAGGGCGTCCGGCGGGTGGAGTCCGCCGCCGCCCCCACCGATCTCGCGTTCGTCCGCGCAGCCTGCGTGTCGATCCGCGGGGCCTACGCCGCCGACGAGCTCGTCCCACGCGCACGCAGGGTCATCGCCGTCCTCGACGTGCCGCTCGACGCGCTGCGGGAACACCTTCGCAGCCACTGCGACGGCGCCCACTCCCCCGACGGCCTCGTCGCGCGCGTCGTCTCCCCGGACGCCTCGCTCGAGCTGCTCCCCTCCGGTCTGCGCCTGCGGCACGTCGCGCGCGGCGTCAGCGCCCGCGACATCGCCGAGGCCCTGCCCTTCCCCGTCTGGGCCGGCCCCGACCTCGCGCTCCTGTAACCACCCATCCCGCCCCCCGTCCCGCCCGCCCGCCGGCTCACGGGACCGCGTCCGAGTCCGCAACCGAGTCCGTACCCGTGTCCGTGTCCGTGACCGAGGCCGTACCCGAGTCCGTGTCCGAACCCGTGTCCGAACCCGTGTCCGTGCCCGTGTCCGTGTCCGTGACCGAGGCCGTGTCCGAACCCGTGCCCGAGTCCGAACCCGAACCCGTACCTGCACCCGTGCCCGCACCCGCGGCCCGCGCTCCGGGGTTGGTTCGTCCGGGTCAGCCCTGAGCGGCGCAACGGTCGCGCCAGCAGTGGCTGTCACGCCCCTTGCGCCTTGGGGGGGCATGACCCGAACGAACTAACCCCTCCGCGCTCTCGAAGTCTCTCACGCCATGCTCGACGCGATCGCCCCGCTGGTCGGCCGCATCGCCCAGCACGACCGCTCGCTCTCAGACCAGCTCCGGCAGGCCGCACAGAGCGTGACGCTCAACCTCGCCGAGTCCACTGGCCACCGCGCAGGCAACCGCCGGCTGCGCCTCGAGTCAGCGCTCGGCTCCACCTACGAGACGCGCGCCGCCCTCCGGGTCGCACGCACCTGGGGATACGTCTCACACGACGCGGCCGACCCAGCGCTCATCCTCGTGGACCGCGTCGCCGCCATGACCTACCGCCTCCTGCACCCCCGGCCCTGACCGGGCCCGCGCCTCAACCTCGCGCCCGAGTCGGCATCCACCACCGAGCCGGAGTCCGAACCCGTGACCGTGTCCGTGCCCGATCCCGTGTCCGTGTCCGTGTCCGAACCCGTGTCCGTGCCCGCGCCCCAGCCCGCGCCCGCGCCCGCGCCCGAGTCCGAGCCCGAGTCCGTGACCGAGTCCGCACCCGTGTCCGCGTCCGTGCCCGATCCCGAACCCGATTCATGGGAAGGAAGGCGGTTTTTTTGGTGGGTCGGCGGACGGCGGAGGCGGCCGGGCGCATCGGCGGCGCGTGCGAGAGGTCTCGCGCCGTTTCGTCGATGGGATCGGCTCTGGGCCGTTC
>JAGQJE010000330.1 GCA_020430775.1 Myxococcales bacterium | reverse complement strand
TCGCGCCGCGGGGCGCGCGGGGAGCAGGTCGCTCGGGCGGTTCGGGCTGGCGCGCGGCGCGAGGGCGGCGCGAGGTCGCGGGCAGGGGGCATGGCGCAGGAGGCGGGCACGGTTCGAGGGATCATAGCGCGCACGACGCGTTGCGGGGGGTGGGCCGTGCGCGGGTCGGCGGAGGCACACGCGTCTGTCGTGGAGGTCGCGCATTTTCCGGGCGGGGCGCTTCGTGTCATCCTCTGCGCGATGGACACCACCACCGAGGTCGACGCGCCGCCCGCGACTCCGCAACGGCGGCCGCGCGACCCGCTGATGCTGTGGACGGTGCTGGTCGTCGTGTGGATGGTCAGCTTCTTCGCGGCGCTGCTGGTCACCGGCCCGGACGCCAACCCGAGCGAGGCAGAGCAGGCGCTCCGGTGGGTCGTTCGCATCGGGCTCATGGTGGGCGTGGTGGGGGCCGTCGCGCTGGGCGCCGGCTGGGCGCGACGCCTCGGCTACCTCGGACGGACGGAGCGCAAGGCGCGCCCGGGCGAGGAGGGCTTCGTCGAGGACGAGGCCGAGCTTCGCGCGGTCGAGGGCTTCGAATTCAAGGACCTCGACGTCGAGCTCAACAGCCCGCTCGAGCGCCTCGCCCACACGACCCGGGTCATCAACGAGCTCGGTCACACGGCGAAGATCGACGCGGTGGCGCTCGTGCGCGAGCTGCTGAACGGCGGTTTTTCGGTCGGTGCCAGCGACGTGCACTTGATGCCGGAGTCCGACGGGCTCCGATGCACGCTCCGTGTGGACGGCGTGCTGCACGACGTCGGCGTCGTCCCGGCCCGCCAGCGGCAGCGCGTGATCAACCGCGTCAAGGTGATGAGCCAGCTCTCGCTGCACGTGCACGCGAAGCCCCAAGACGGCCGCTTCACCTTCGACAGCGAGCGCTACCAGGCGCGCGTGTCGACGCTCCCGACCAACCACGGCGAGAAGGTCGTCATCCGGCTCGCGGTCAACGACGAGCGCCGCTACGAGCTGTCGCACATCGGCTTCGACCCCGAGCTGCTCGCCGTCTATCAGACACTGCTCCACCGCGAGCACGGGATCATCTACTTCACCGGGCCCACGGGCAGCGGCAAGACCACCACGATGTACGCGTCGATGACGTACATCCGCGACCAGCTCGGCGACAAGCTCAACCTCGTCACGCTCGAGGACCCGATGGAGGTCGACTTCCGCGGGATGGCGCAGACGCAGGTCAACCCGCACGTCGGCCTCGACTTCGCGAGCGGGCTCCGTTCCATCCTGCGCCAGGATCCGGACGTGATCATGCTCGGCGAGATCCGCGACGAGGAGACGGCGCAGATCGCGATCCGCGCGGGCCTCACCGGCCACCTCATCCTCACCAGCGTGCACGCCGACAGCACGGTCGGCGTGTTCTACCGGCTCAGCCAGCTCAACCTCGACAAGTATCAGCTCACGGGCGCGTCGATCGCCGTGGTCAACCAGCGCCTCGCCGTGCGCAACTGCAGCGAGTGCACCGAGGAGGTCGAGATAAGCGACATGCACCGCCGGCAGCTCATCTTGCTCGGCGTCGAGGAGGTGAAGGGCCCCTTCTTCGAGGGGAAGGGGTGCGATCGCTGCCGCGGCAAGGGTCGCCGCGGTCGCGTGCCGCTGCTCGAAGTGATGCGCATCGACGACGAGCTGCGTGAGCTGCTCGTCGCGGACACGAGCAAGCACGACCTCGAGCGGGCCGCCATCGAGGGCGGCATGGTGCCGCTCGGCGTGCAGGCGATGCAGCGCGCGAACCGCGGGGAGATCCCGGTCGAAGAGGTCGTGCGCGTGCTGAGCCTGTAGCGCCGGCGAGCCGGTGAGCGCGCGTCGGGCGCGGGTGACCGGGGCCGCGCGCACCGCGGGCGCGGGTGACCGGGGCCGCGCGCTGGTGCATCATGGGATGATGGCCGAGCCGGAGCGTCGTCGGGCGAGGTACGAGGACCTCTACGACATCCCCGAGCACCACATCGGGGAGATCATAGCCGGGGAGCTGTACACGCAGCCGCGACCTGGGGTGCCGCACGCGCGCGCGAGCAGCGTGCTCGGCGCCGTGCTCTACGATCCCTTCGATAGCGGCGGCGGTGGTCCAGGTGGATGGGTCGTCCTCGACGAGCCCGAGCTTCACCTTGGCGCAGACGTGCTCGTCCCGGACCTCGCCGGGTGGCGCCGTGAGCGCATGCCGGAGCTCCCGAGAGACGCCGCGCTGACGCTCGCGCCCGATTGGGTCTGCGAGGTGCTCTCACCGAGGACGCGCGCGCACGACCGGGTGCGCAAGATGCCTGTGTACGCGCGCGAAGGCGTCGGGCACCTGTGGTTGGTCGACCCCGACGCAAAGCTCCTCGAGATCTACCGCCTCGACGGGGAGAGCTATCGCTCCGTCGGGTCGCACGATGGTGACGCCCGCGTCCGCGCCGAGCCCTTCGACGCGATCGAGCTCGAGCTCGGCGCGCTCTGGCGCTGAGGGCCGCGCTGCGCACCGAGCGGCTGACGACGCGTGCGCGCCGCGGCGCTACGGCCGCTGTGAGCGGCTGGCGTGCGTCTTCTTGTCGAAGCGCTTCCCCTTGCGTGGAGCGCCTCGCGGCTTTTGGTGTGAGCGCCTGCGCCCGTCGTCCCCGCGGTGGCGAGGCGGCCGGCGGTCGCGCTCGCGGGGGCCCGAGGCGCGCACGGCCTCGATGGCGATCGGATCGCGCGGGAGCGGCGGCTCGCTCAGCGCGAGGAGCGCCGCGACGACCTCGGTCGCGTCGCGCTCTTCGAGCAGGCGCTTTGCGTACTCACGGTGCTTGTCGAGCGGCGGATCCCCCGAGCCAGGCGTCGTCGCCTCGACAACATCGCCGCCGCTCTCCTCGCGCTGCGGGTCCGCGGAGGCGTCGAGCAGGCCGTGCAGCCGGCGCCGGGTTCGCTTCGTGTGCGCCTTGCGGACCTCCGCCGCGGTCGGCGGCGGCTGCCAGCTCAGCTCGAACGGCGCACGCGCGAAGAGCTGCTCGACGCGCCGGTGTTCGGTCGTCGGCACGAGGAGCACGCTGAGGCCCTTCTGGCCGGCGCGCCCCGTGCGGCCGCTCCGGTGCGTGTAGGTCGCGCCGTCTGTCGGCAGGTCGAGGTGCACGACAGACGAGATGCCGGGGATGTCGATGCCGCGGGCCGCGACGTCGGTGGAGATCAGCGCCTGGAGGGTCCCGTTGCGGAACGCGTGCAGCGTGCGCGTGCGCTGCACCTGGCTCAGCTCGCCGCTGAACGCCGCGGCCGAGAAGCCGTCCTCGGTGAGGCGCTCGGCGACCTCGGTCGCGTCGACGCGCCGGCGGACGAAGACGAGCGTGCGCTGGCCGAGCGAGCGGAGCAGGAGGTTCACGAGGGTCGCGTAGCGATCGGTCGGGCGGACCAGGTGCGCGACGTGGGCGATGTCTTCGTTCGCGGCGCCGAGCCGGGTGCCCTCGACATGCAGCGCGTTCGGTTGAAAGCGCCCGGCGAGCGCCCGGACGGCGGGGGGAAACGTCGCCGAGACGAGGTGGGCGCGGCGCTCGGCCGGGAGGTGGTCGACGATCGCGTCGAGATCCTCCCGGAAGCCCATGTCGAGCATCTGGTCGGCCTCGTCGAGGACGACGTGGGCGACGCCAGAGACATCGAGCGCGCCGCGGCGGATGTGGTCGAGCAAGCGACCCGGGGTGCCGACGACGAACGCCGGACCGCGCTCGAGCGTGCTGCGCTCGCGGACGGGGTCGGTGCCACCCGTGACGACGGCGACGGCGACGCCCGACAGGTCCGCGTAGAGCCAGCGCAGCTCCGCGCCGACCTGCACCGCCAGCTCGCGAGTGGGCGCGATCAAGAGCGCCGCCGGTCCCGCCGGTCGGCGCGCGGCGGTCCGTGCGGCGCCCTCGGTCACGAGGGATGGGGCGAGGAGCAGGCCGAGCGCGACGGTCTTGCCGGAGCCGGTCTGCGACGAGATCCGGAGGTCTCGGCCCGCGGACTCTGCGTCGAGGACGGCGCGTTGCACCGCCGTGAGCGAGGTGAAGCCCTGTCGCGCGAGGGCGGCGCGGAGCTGCGGCGGGGCCGCGGAGAAGGGGTCGGCGCTGGGGACAGTCGTTGGCATGACGCGGGGTCTCGGTCGCTTGCGCACCGCTCGGAGGCGGGCGGCGGTGACGACCGGAGGCAAGCGGCGCGCGCGCCGTCGAACGATCGTGCGATGAAAGGGAGGAGTGGGCTGGCGCCCGGTGACCCGCTTCAAGCGACCCGGCGAAGCGCGTCCATGCGCGCTCGGGCGCTGGCGGGCACCCCTTGTGACACGCGCCCCCGCTCCCGCGCAACCCGAGCGCGGTTGGTGGATGCCCTCGCTTTGCTCAGGGAGGGGGCACGCGCCCCCTCCGGCGCCCGACTCCGATCCCGATCCCGATCCCGATCCCGGTCCCGGCTGCGGTGGTCGTGGTCGGTGAGGTCCGTGCGCAGGCTCGAGTGGGGGGTCAGGGGCGCGGGGCGGGGGCGCCGAGGTGTTCGGCGAGGGCGCGTGCGGTGCGCATGCCGTCGAGGGCGGCGCTGACGATCCCGCCCGCGTAGCCGGCGCCTTCGCCGGCGGGGTACAGGCGCGCGAGGTCGACGGCTTCGAGCGTGTCGGGCCGTCGCGGCACGCGGACCGGGGCGCTCGTCCGGGACTCGACGCCGACCAGGACGGCTTCGTCGCTGACGAAGCCCGGCATGCGCCGGCCAAAATCGGCGAGCGCTGCGCGCAAGGGCGCCGAGATCGCCACCCCGGCCGAGTCGAGCACGGCGGTGAGGTCGGTCGCGCACAGGCCCGGCCGATAGCTGCTGGCCGGTGCGTCGCTCGACCCCCGCCCTGCGACGAAGTCCGTCGCGCGCGTCGCCGGCGCCCGCAGCGCCCTGCCGCCGGCTTCGAAGGCCGCCCGCTCGACGCGCTGCTGGAAGGCGACGCCGCCGAGCGGTCCGTCGAACCCGGCCGCTTGCCACGCGCTTGGCTCGACGCTGACGACCAGGCCGGAGTTGGCGTAGGGCGAGTCGCGGCGCGACAGGCTCATGCCGTTGACCACCTGGCCGCCGGGCTCGGTCGCCGCGGGCACGATGAACCCGCCGGGGCACATGCAAAACGAGAACACGCCGCGGTCGTCCACCTGCGACGCGAGGCGGTAGTACGCGGCGGGCAGCTTGGGGTGCCCCGCGTCCGCGCCGTACTGGAGCGCGTTGATGATCGGCTGTGGGTGCTCGATGCGTACGCCGAGGGCGAACGCCTTTGGCTCGAGCCGCACAGACGCGGCGTCGAGGAGGCGGTAGACGTCCCGCGCGGAGTGTCCGGTCGCGACGACGACGGCGTCGGCACCGCGCTCCTGTCCGCCCGCGAGGCGCACCCCGCTCGCACACCGACCGCCGCCCGGGCGCCGGCGGACGAGCAGCCCCTCGACGCGGGCGCCAAACTCGAACGCGACGCCTACGGCCTCGAGGTGTGCCCGGATCGCGATGAGCACCTTCGGCAGCTTGTTGCTCCCGATGTGCGGCCGGGCCTCGGTGAGGATCGCCTCCGGCGCGCCGTGCGCGACCAGGAGCTCGAGCACGTCCCGCACCGACCCACGCTTGCCGGCGCGCGTGTAGAGCTTGCCGTCGCTGTAGGTGCCGGCGCCGCCCTCGCCGAAGCAGTAGTTGCTGTCGGGGTCGACGTGCCCCTCGCGGTTGAGCAGGGCGAGGTCGCGGCGCCTCGGTTGCACCGGCTTGCCGCGCTCGAGGATGGTCGAGCCGATGCCGGCGCGCGCGAGTTCGTACGCGCAGAAGAGGCCGGCCGGGCCGTCGCCGACGATGAGCACGCGGCTCGGGTCGGTCACCTCCCGCGGCTCCGGCGCGCCGAGCGGCGTCGTGCGAGGCGGCGCGTCGAGGGCGAGCGTGAGGTGGAAGCGGACCCTGCGCCCACGCGCGTCGACGGCGCGCCTGCGCAGCGTGAGCGCGGGGAGCTCCGTCTCGGGCACGCCGAGGTGCCGCGCGACGCGCAGGCGCAGCGCCTCGTCGTCATCGAGCTCATCGAGCGGGACGTCGACGCTCACCTCCTGCGGCAGCGCCGGGGAGCGGTCGGTGGAGGGGGGCCGGCGAGGCGGACGCGGCGGCATGCGCTACCCGCGGAAGAGCGGCCGCAGGACCGCGAGGGCTCGCGCGAGCGCGTCGGGCGCGACGGCGGTGAAGCACAGCCGCACCCAGCGCGCGTAGTCGGTGCCGAACGCGCCGCCTGGGCTGAGCAGCACCCCCGCGTCGGCGCACCGTTCGAGAAACGCTCGCGCGTCCTCGTGGCGATCCGGCCCGCCGTCGCGCGCGTCATCCGCGTCGTTCGCGTCGCGCGGGGCGGCGTCGAGCAGGCGACTCACGTCCGCGAAGACGAAGGTCCCCGCCTCGGGCGCCGGGACGCCGAGCGCCTCCGCGGTCGCGCGGGCGGCGTCTGCATACAGCGCGCGGCTCTCGGCGACCCACACGTCGCCCTGCCGCAGCGCGTGGGAGACCGCGACCTGCATGGGCCGCGCTGCGCAGTAGGTCGCGAAGGTCTGGGCGCCTCGGACGGCGCGCATCAGCGTGTGCGGCCCGTGCAGGTACCCGACGCGGGCGCCCGCGAGGCCGTAGGTCTTGCTCACCGTCTGGGCGACGAGCGTCCGTCCGGCCGCGTCCGCGTATGTCCAGACGGGCCGCGGATCCGTCGCGAAACAGAGCGCCTCGTAGGCCTCGTCGCTCAGCACCCACAGGTCGTGCCGCTTCGCGACGCGGAGCGCCGCCTCGATCGTTTCGGGCGCTAGGACGCAGCCCGTCGGGTTGTTCGGGGTGTTTAGGTAGATCGCCGCGGTGCGCGCGGTGACGGCGCGCTCGAGCACCGCCTCCGGGTCGAAGCCGGGGTCGCTCAGCTCCGTGTAGAAGGGGATCTGCACCGGGACCGCGCCGCGCGAGGCCACCACGCCGCGGATGAGCGGCCAGAAGGGCGCCGGGAGCAACACCTCATCGCCCGGATCGAGCATCACGCTCGCGGCGATCGCCAGGCCGCTCGTCGCGCCGGCGACCACCTGGACGTCTTCGCGGTCGAGCGTGACGCCTGCGCGCTGCTTCACCCGGGCGACGATGGCGTCGAGCAGCGCGGGTTCGCCGTGGACCGGCGCGTAGGTGTGCAGGTGCGGGTGCGCGCTCGTGCGCTGCCGCTCCGCGCGCGCGGCGGGGATGGGCTCGCGGTAGGTGTCGCCGACGTGCAGCGGGAAGACCTCACGGCCCGAGCGGCGCGCCCGACCGCCGAGGTCGCTGTAGACGCGGTCCGAGAGGGTCGCGGCGGTGGTCGAGATGTCCGGTGCGTGCGGCATGGGTTCGGCGGACCGTCAGCCTACAACCACACGTAGGTGATCAGCGCGATCGTCGAGCACCCGATGAGCACCTGCATCGGGAGCCCGAGGCGGATGAAGTCCGTGTAGCGATAGCCGCCCGGGCCATACACCATGAGGTTGGTCTGGTAGCCGATCGGGGTGCTGAACGCGGTCGAGGCGGCGAGCATGATGAGGTAGCTCATCGCCTCGAGCGGGATCCCCTGGCGGGAGGCGATCGACGCGGCGATCGGGAACATGAGCGCCGCCGAGGCGGTCGTGCTGACCACCCCGGCGAGCAGCGCCGTCAGGCCGTAGACGGCCGCGAGCAGGGGGACGCGGCCGAGGGGCAGGGCCACGTCGACGAGCTGGGTCGCGATGACGCCGGCCGCGCCGCTCTTGTCGAGGGCGACGCTGAGGCCGAAGGCCGCCGCGATCGCGACGATGACCTGCCACTGGATCGCGCTGCGCGCCTGGCTCCCCGTGATGCACCGCGTCACGAGCATCGCGGCGGCGGCCAACAACGCGGCCGGCAGGAGCTTGATCAGGCCGGCGACGTTGCCGACGACCATCGCGGCGAGGATCAGCAGCGCGATGCCCGCGCGGTCGTACCGGGGAGGCGCGCTGTCCTCGACCTCGCTCACGAGCGCGAAGTCGAGGTCGTTCTGGTGCTTCGCGGTGAAGCTCGGGGCGGCCTCGAGCAGGAGCACGTCCGCGGCCTGCAACACGATGTCGCCGATCTTGCGCTGGGTGATCCGGCTGCCGTGGCGGTGCACGGCGAGGATCGCGGCGTTGTAGCGCGTCCGAAAGCGCGACTCTTTCACGGAGCGGCCCTCGAGGCTCGACTGCGCGCTGATGACGGCCTCCACCCAGCGCCGGTCCGGGTTGCCGCGCAGCTTGTCCGCCTGGTCGTTGTCCGGGACGAGGCGCATCTTGCGCAGGTCGATCATCGAGTCGATGACGCCCGTGAAGTGCAGGCGGTCGTTGTGCTTGAGGCGCAGGTTCGGGCTCACCGCCGCGTGGATGTGCCCGTCACGCTCGACCTCGTAGAGGTAGACGTTGTCGAGGGCGCGCAGGCCCGCCTCCTCGATGGTCTTGCCGACGACCGGCGAGCTGCGCTGCACGCGCATCACGATCGTGTACTCCCGGACGTTGTGCATCTGCTCGACCGCGCCCTTGCGGTCCTTCAGCAGCCAGCGCGAAGCGAGCGTGATGAACGCGGTGCCGATCACCAGGCCGGGAATGCCGAGCAGCGCGATCTCGAACATCGGAAAGTGGATGGCCGGATCGTGCTCGAGGGCCATGCCCGCGACCACGAGGTTGGTGCTCGTGCCGATCAGCGTGCAGGTGCCGCCGAGGATGGCGGCGTAGCTGAGCGGCATCAGGAGCATCGAGTCGCTGATGCGGTTGCGGCGGCCCCAGTCCTGCACGAGGGGCACGAACATCGCGACGACCGGCGTGTTGTTGAGGAACGCGCTGATCGTCGCGACGGGGAAGATCATGCGGAGCTGGGCGCCGGCGATCGTGCGCGGCTTGCCGAGCACGCCGCGGCCGATGTAGTCGAGGCCGCCGGTCTGGCGGATGCCGGCCGCGACGACGAAGAGCACGGCGATGGTGATGACGGCCGGGTTCGAGAACCCGACGAAGGCCTGGCTCGGCGCGATGACGCCCGCGGCGAGCAGCACCGTCAGGCCCCCGATCAGGACGAGGTCGGGCCCGGCGAGGTTGAACGCCATGACGAGCACCATCGCCCCGATGACACCCACCGTCAGCCACGCGTCGACGCTCATCGCGGCGGAAAGTAGCACGGCGCCCCGACCGCGCCGCAGGGTGCGCCGTGACGGACACTGCCGCGGCGAGGTGTCGGGCCGCGCGGCCTACGACACGCCCGCCCCACCGACGCGCGCGACGTCGTCAGCCGGGAGGCGCGGGCGCACGGGCGCGCCCGCCGCCGCGCGAGGCGACGGCCGGCGCTCACCCGCACTGCATTACGGTCGCGTAATCGGGACGGGCCCGCCCGTTCCGACGCCGCACTTCCCGTCGTGGGCGACGACCACTCCGGCCTGGTTGGCGAAGCAGGCGTTCGGGTAGGTCTTGCCGTCCGTGCCGCAGACGGGCTGGTAGATGTCGCTGCAGAACTGCCGCGGGATGCACACGCCGGGGCAGCCGCAGTGGTCCGAGCCCTGTTGGCAGGGCGGGCCGAGGCAGCGGAAGTCCTTCAGGCAGACGCCGTTCGAGCCGCAGTCCGCGTTGTCGTAGCAGGCCGCGCCGCCGCCACCGCCGCACTCACCGGGGTACGCGACCTCGACGCCGTGGCAGTGCGCGTCCGCCACGCCGCAGCCGTAGGTCTGCCCGTCCACGCCGCAGACCGGATCGTAGCGGAGGCACGCGATGTTGCAGGCCGGCCCGCAGGTGTGCGAGTCGAGGTTGCAGACGTCCGAACCGGAGCAGTCGGCGTTGCTCGTGCACGAGCCGCCGCCCGTCCCGGAGTCCGGCGGCACGCCGGCGTCCGTGCCACCGCCACCGCCGCCGCAGGCGCCGTCATGGGCGACGACGACCCCCGCCTGGTTGGCGAAGCACTCGTTCGAGTAGGTCTTGCCGTCCGTGCCGCAGACCGGCTGGTAGATCTCGGTGCACGCCTGTCGGCGGATGCACATGCCCGGGCAGCCGCAGTGGTCCGAGCCCTCCTGGCAGGGCGGGCCGAGGCAGCGGTAGTCCTTCAGGCAGACTCCATCCGAGCCGCAGTCTGCGTTGTCGTAACAGGCTGCGCCGGTCCCCGCGTCGGTGCCGACCCCTGCGTCGTCACCGCCCCCGCCGCCGCCGCCGACGGGTGGGACCCAACCGCAACCGCTCATGACCAGCGCAGTGGCTCCGATGAGCGCGGCGCTGATGAGCGAACGTCGTTTGGTCATATTCAAGCCTCCTCCTCAAGAGGTCTCGACCGACCACACGCGCGTCCCGCGCACGCGGGGGGTCGCAATCGGAAATGATACGCTTCGCCCGCGCACGTCACAACCCGACCTCGCCGCGTGCCTGCGACCAATTCCGCCCGTGCCCGGTCAGTTCCAGCGGGGCGGCGTCGACGGGGGCGGCTCCGTCGGGGGCGGCGGGCTGCTCTGCGAGGCGCCCGCGGACAGGGGCCCTGAGTGGTGGTGCACGAGGCGCCACCGCCCGCGCTCGAGCACGAAGACGTTCGTGGCGCAGAGCGCGGGGCGCTCCGTGTGGCCCTCGAGGCACGTGACGAACGCGCTCGTGCCGAGCACGTGGGCGACGGCGCTCATGCAGCGCACCACGGGCGCGTTTGGGTGGCCCAGGATGCCCCGCCAGCTCGCCAGGACCGCCGCGCGTCCGACGAGCACACCCATCCCGGGGTGCACGCAGGCGACGGGTGCCTCGGTCGCCCAGAGCGCGGACATCGCCGGGAAGTCGTGCGCTGCGAACGCCTGGTAGAAGGCAGCGTTGCTGGCCAGCACGGCCTGTTCGAGTGGGTCCATCCCTACAGACTCTACCAACAGGTACGGGCGGATGCGGGGCCTCTCGCGGCGTCGCGCGCTCCGGAGGGTGGCCTGCGCGTTGCGGCCGCCCGCGGCGCGCGGTCCCCGGGCCGAGCGCGCGCTGCTAGGCGCGTGGGTCGTCTCTGCTGGCGGCGTCGTCCGCAAACCACGCCGGGGCACCCGGCAGCAGCGAGACGCCGGTCGGTCGCAGCGCGGGCGCCGTCGCGAGCACCGCCTGCACGCGACCGATGAGGTCCGTCGGGAGGAAGGGCTTGGCGATGCAGTCGGCGAAGATCTCGATGTCGGCCCGGGGCGTCTCCTCGAGGTTGCCGGTCACGAGCACCGCCGCCGGCGGGTGCCCGTGGAGCATCTCGGTGATCTCTCGGTACAGGTCGGCGCCGGTGCGCTTCGGCAGGAGGTAGTCGATGAGCAGCATGTTCGGGAGGGCCCACCGCATCGCGTCGAGCGCTTCGTCCGCCGTCGCCGTCAGTACGCACGCGAGGTCGGCCGCCTCGAGCACGCGCCCGAGCAACCGGAGCACATGCGGGTCGTCGTCCACGACCAGGACGGTCGGCGGCGTCCGAGCGGGCATAGCGGTGAAGGATGGACGCAACCGCGCCCGCTGTCCAAACTCCGGCGATGGCGGCGCGCCGCGCGACCCTTTGTTGCGCTCGCTGAAATGCCTGCGCCCCGCCGGTCGTTGGAGGGTGGGGCCGCGCGTGGCACCCTCGAGTGTTCATGTCGTTGTTGCTCCGTCGACCCCTCACCCGCTCCCGTCTGTGCGTGCCTCGGCCTTCTTCGTGCGCACGCGCCTCGGCGCGGCGGCGGTTCGCGCGGAGGCGGCGGTGAGCCGGTTGCGGGCCCTTCTCGCTCGCGCGTGGCCCTTCCTGCGCCGGGTGGTCGACCTCTGGCCGCTCACGTGGCTCGGCGCGCTCGTGGTCGCGCTCGCCCTCGCCGCGCTCCGGTGGCTCGCGTTCGCGGACCTCGACCTCACGGCCCTCGTGCTCGGCTACGGGACGCTCGGCGTGGTGCTCGTCGCGGTCGTGACGGTCGCCGCGACCGCCTTCGGCCTGCGCCGGCGGCTGCGCAAGGTCCCCGCGGCGCCGACGCTCGTCGTCGAGACCGACGCGTGGACGCCGACCGGGCTCCGGCCGCCCAGCCTCGGGTGGGTGCCGCTCATCCGCATCGACTGGCGTTGGCGCTCCCCCGCGAGCGCGGACGCCCAGGTGCTGCGACGCCTCGGGCGCCTCGAGGAGCGTGTCCGCGTCGCCGAGCGCGGTGAGACGCGCGAGCTCGTCCGACGGCTGCTCGTGGGCGACGTCTTCGGCCTCGCCCGCGTCGCCGTGGAGGTGCCCGAGGCGCGCGGGCTGCGCGCGCTGCCGAACCTGGGCGCGCTGGGTCACCTGCCGGCGCTGGCCTCGCCGGCGGGCGGCGGCGACCTCCCGCACCCCCTCGGGCTCGCCGAAGGCGACCGGGTCGACATGCGGCGCTACGTCGCCGGCGACCCGGCCCGCTTCATCCACTGGAAGGTCTTCGGCCGCACGCGCCGGCTGATGGTGCGGGTGCCGGAGCGCGCCCTGACGCGCGCCCATCGCACCATCGCGTACCTGGTCGCGGGCCCTCGGGACGAGCCCTCGGCGGCGGCGGCGCGGGTGGCGATCGAGCGGGGGCTGCTCGGGGCGGAGTGGTCGTTCGCCGCCGACGGGACGCCCGGCGCCACGAGCACGGTCGCCGACGCGATCTCGCGCGTCGTGCACTCGGCCGGCGCGCGGGACGAGGGCGCCGCCGGGCTCGCCGCGTTCGTCGAGCGTGCAGAGCGGTCGGGGCCCGCCTCGCTCGTCCTCTTCGCTCCGCCGGCTCCGGGCGCCTGGCTCGATCGCACGCTCGCGGTGGTGCGCCGGCGGGTGGCCTCGACGCGGGTCGTCATCGGCGTCGACGCGCTCTACGACGGGTCGGCCGCGGATCGACGCCGGTGGCGCTGGCTGCTGCGGAGCGGCGCGCCGGTGGCCGGCACCGAGCTCGGCGCGCTCGAGCGGGTCTGCGCCGTGCTGGGCGCGGCGCGCGTCGAGGTCGTCGTGCTCGAGCGTCCGACGGGGCGCGTGCTCGGCGCCCCGCATCGCGCCGCGCTCCGGAGCGACCGCCTGACCGCACCGCCGCGCACCGTCCCTGCCCGCGACGGCGCGCGCGACGACGCTGGGCGCTCCGCCGGTGTCGGCGGGAGGGCTGCGTGAGCCGCGCGTCCCGAGATCCCGGTCGCTCGGAGGCCGGCGAGCCGCTGATCACCACCCTCGCGCGCCTCGGGGTCTACGCCCTCACGGGCGCGCTGCTCGCCTATCCTCTCGGCCGGCCCGGGGCGACGGTCGCCGCGGCCGCCGGCGCCGTCGTCGGCGCGGCGCTCGGGAGGTGGCTCGCGCGCACGCGGCTCCGCTCGTGGGCCGTCGGGCCGCTGCTCGTCGTCGGCCTCGCGATCGCGGCGGGCCTGCGCCACCTCGCGGTCGGCTCGCCCTCGCTGTCTGCCGCGCTCGGGCCCGCCTCGGCGCTGCGCGTGGGCGACGCCTTGGCCTTCGGGACGGGCGCCTTCGCCTCCGGCCTCGCGCTCCGCACGCTCTCGACGCGGCAGCGCGCGTGGGCCCTCGTCGAGGTCTTGCTCCTCAGCTTTGGCGTCGTGCAGCTCACCGCCGCCCACCGCGGTGGCGCGATAAACCGACCCTTCACCGTCGCCGACCCCATCCTCGCCGCCGGGGGGGACCCGACCTGGGCCTTCCTGACGCTCGGCGGGCTCGGCGCGCTCGTCGTCGTGCTCTTGCTGCTCAGCGAGCGCAGCTTCTTCCGCGCGCTGTGGCACGTCGCGTTCGCGGTCGGGGTCATCGCGCTCCTGGTCTTCGGCGCGCGGGACTTCGGCATGCCCCAGCCGCCCGAGGGCTCGCCCGGGCTCGGCCTGCGGGGCGACGCGCAGGCGAGCGACCGAGGCGACGCGTCCGGCGACCAGCAGCGGGGCGGCGCTGCGCGGCCACCGGACGGGCGCGCGGACGGCAAAGGCACGCCGCCGCCGACCCCGCCGCGCTCGGACGATCTCGAGTTCCGCGACGACTACTCGTCCTCGCACGACCAGGTCCCCGTCGCGGTCGTGCTCTTTCACGACGACTACGACCCGCCGTCGGGCATGTACTACTTCCGAGAGGGCGCGTTCAGCCAGTACAACGGACGGCGCCTGGTCGCCGCGACGACCTCGACCTCGGGCGCGCGCTACGACGACGACATCGCGCAGACCTTCCCCGCGCAGGCGACCGACGTCCCCGACTCGCCGGGCGGGAGCACCCACCGCCGCTTCGTCGACACCACCGTCGCCTTGCTCGCCGACCACATCCGCCCCTTCGGGCTCGCGGCGCCGGTCGAGCTCGGCCCCGCCGACAACCCCGACCCGCGCCGCTTCCTGCGCATGTACCGGGTGCGCTCCGCCGTCCTCGCCGACGACTACCACGACATGCTCGGCGCGCAGGTCGGCGACCCGTCCTGGCCGCGCGAGGTCTGGGACCACTACACCGAGGGCCCCAAGGACCCGCGCTACCACGCCCTCGCCGTGAAGATGGTCTCGACGCTGCCGGACGACCTGCGCGACGACGACGTCGCCCACGCGTTCGCCATCGTGATGTGGCTCGGCGAGCACGCGACCTACAGCCTCAAGAGCAACCACGCCGACGCGGCCGACCCGACGGCGGACTTCCTCTTCGGCGACCTGACCGGCTACTGCGTGCACTTCGCCCACGCGGCGGTGTACTTGATGCGGTCGCTCGGCATCCCCTCGCGCGTCGCGACGGGGTACGCGGTGGACCCGTCCGCGCGCCAGGGCGGCTCCGCGCTGCTGCTCTCGGGCGCCAACGGCCACGCGTGGCCCGAGATCTACGTCGAGGGCTGGGGCTGGACCGTGCTCGACGTCGCCCCGCAGCACACGGTCGACGCCCCTCCCCCGGCGCCCGACCGCGACCTGCAGCGCCTGCTCGGCGAGCTCGCGCGGGGCAAGTCCACCGTGCCGCCCGACGTGACCGCCGACGTGCAGAGCGCGATGGCCTCCGTCCGCCTGTGGGCGCGGCGGGTCGGCTTCGCCGTGCTCTTCGCCATCCTCGCCGTCCTGATCGCCGCGTTCGTCGTGAAGGTGTGGCGGCGCGTGGCGCCTGCGGTCGTTCCTGAACACCGCCTGCCGCGCGTCCTGTACCGCGCCGAGCTCGACCGCCTCGCGGAGGTGGGCCTCACGCGCCGCCGTGGCGAGAGCCGCGAGTCCTTCGCGGCGAGGCTCGAGGCCGCGCACCCGGCGTTCGTCGGGCTCACGCAAGCACACGTCGGCGCCGCGTTCGGCGCGGCACACACTGACCTCTCGGCCATGCGCAGCGACGCGGCCCGGTTCCGCGCGGACCTCCGCGGCCGGGTGCCTCTGTGGCGGCGCGCGCTCGGCTGGCTCGACCCGAGCGCCTGGCTGCGGGCGCGCTGAGCGGCGCGCAGACCTGCCAACGACCTCTCGACAGGAACCCCATGACGACCACGCCTTTCGCTTCGACCCACCCGGCCAAGGCCGCCGCTCTCGGCGCGGACCTCCCCGAGCCGCCGCCTCCCGCGGACCAGCGCCGCGCGGCGCTCGCGTCGGCGCACGCGCACGTCACGCGCCTGCGCGACCGGCTGCGGGCCGCGGTGCGCGGGCGCGACGAGGTGATCGAGCTCGTGCTCATCGCCTTGCTCGCGGACGGGCACGTCCTGCTCGAGGACTACCCGGGGTCCGGCAAGACGACGCTCGCGCGCGCGCTCGGCATGGCGATCGACGACTCCCAGACGGTGCACGGGCTCGCCCCCTTCCGCCGCATCCAGTTCACGCCGGACCTGCTGCCGAGCGACATCACGGGAACGAACGTCTTCGACGTCGAGCGCTCGACCTTCGAGTTCCGGCCGGGTCCGATCTTCGCCCACGTCGTCCTCGCCGACGAGATCAACCGCACGTCGCCGAAGGTGCAGGCGGCGATGCTCGAGGCGATGGCCGAGAAGCAGGTCACGATCGACAACACCTCGCACCCGCTCGACGCGCTCTTCTTCGTCATCGCCACGCAGAACCCCCTCGACATCGCGGGGACCTACCCCCTGCCCGCGCCGCAGCTCGATCGCTTCCTCTTCAAGGTCGAGATGGTGCACATCGCGCGCGAGGCCGAGCTCGAGGTGCTCGCGCAGTACCCGAAGCCGAGCCTCGAGCTGGCCGCCGCGCTGCCCGGCGTCTCCCGCGCGGAGCTGCTCGGCGCGCGGCAGGCCGTCCGCGCCGGCGTCTACCTCGCGCCCGTCTTCCACGAGGCCCTCGTCGACCTCGCCCGCGCGCTGCGGTCCGACCCCCGCGTGCTCCAAGGCGCGTCGACCCGTGCCCTCGTCCTGACCCTGCCCGCGCTGCAGGCCCGTGCGCTGCTGCGTGGGCGGGACTACGTCGCGCCCGAGGACCTCGAGGCGCTCGCGCCGCACGTGTTCCGGCACCGGCTCGAGGTCGGCGCGGGCACGCGCGACGTCGTGGAGGTCGTCCGCGAATGCCTCGCGCCGCAGCTCGAGCGCCTCGCTCAGCAGAGCCTGCGCGCATGAACCCCGCGCTGCACGAGCGGCGCCCGCCGTGCCCCGAGCCCCGCGCTCGGGGGTGCGTGCCGCCGCGCACGCGTGCCGGCCCGGCGGCGCTCGTCCTCGCGCTCGCCGTGGCCGGCGTGCTCGCTCCCGGGGTCACACCCGCCGCCGCGCCGGCGCGTGCCGAGGTCCAGTCGCGCCCACAGGCGCCGCCCGCCTCGGAGATAAGCCCCGCCGAGCAGGCGGCGTTCGAGGCCGTCCTCGAGGGCAAGCTGATCCGCGCGCGCGAGGTCGCCGAGGGCGTCCTCCGCTCCCAGCCGGAGTCGTTCGTCGCCCACTTCGTGCTCGGGTACGTCCAGGACGTCGCCGAGGGGAACTTCCCCCTGGCCGTGTACCAGGAGCGCCAGGCGCTGCGCCTCTTCGAGGCGAAGTACGGCCCGACCCCGCAGCCCGATCAGCCGTGGCGCTGGCACGCGCGCATCCTGCGGACCCTCGCGAGCGCGTACGGCGACCTCGAGAAGCCGGAAGCGCAGCTCGAGACGATGGCGCGCTACAACGACCTGTACCGCCCGCGGATGATCGCCGAGCGCGCGTGGCCCCTGATGAAGCTGAAGCGCTACGACGAGGCGCGCCGGGCCGCCAACGAGGGCCTCGCCGAGGGTTCGGTCGACCAGACCCAGATCGCCTACAACGCGCTCTGTGCCATCGAGTTCGAGGCGGGGCGCGACGGGGAGAGCTACCGCGCGTGCGACAAGGCCGTGACCTTCGCGCGCTCGCGCGGCGAGCAGCCGGAGGCGGTGGACCTCACCAACTTCGCCGAGGCGGCCCGATCCGTGTTCAAGCTCGACCAGTCCGAGCGGCTCCTGCTCGAGGCGGCGCGCGCGCCTGCCGACGGGTACGCGAACCCCTACATGGAGCTCGGGGCGCTCTACACGCGGGAAGGGCGCTTCTCGGAGGCGCTCGACGCGCTGCGCAAGGTCCCGGCCTACCGCATGCAGCGGCCCGCGTTCGCGCGCGAGGCCGACCGCAGCGAGTCGCGGCGCGTGCTCGCGGCGTTCTACCTCGCGGTCGGCCGCTCGGAGCCCGCGCTCGAGCTGACCGACAAGGCGATGCTCGCCCCCGACCGGCGCGGCCACAACAGCCGCGACCCCGCCCAGGACGAGGCGCTCGTCGCCGTGCTCGACCGCAGGGCGCATCGGATGGAGGCCGAGCGGGTCCTCACCGACGCCGCCGCGCGCCCTTGGTACCGTCGCGTGGCGGCGTGGTTCGAGGCGAGCTGGCTGCGCATCGAGGGGTGGGCGAGCGGCCGGCGCGCCGCGCGGCTGCTGGACGACCCGGAGCGGCTCGTCGGCATCTTTCGGATCGGCACCGCGAAGGGCGCCGTCATGCCCCCGTGGCTCGTCGGGGACCTGGTCGAGATCATCGGCCCGGGCGTCGTCCAGGCAGCGGTCGAGCGCGCCGCGGCGACCGACACCCGGCCCGGCGCGCGCGCGCTGTACCAGGCGTTCGAGGCGGAGGCGGCGCTCGCCCGCGGCGAGTATGCCGAGGCGTCGAGGCTCGCGACGGCGGCGCTCGGCGGGCTCGCGTCCGGCGAGGTGCTGCTCACCACGCGCACCGAGGCCGTGCGGGCCGAGGCGGCGCGGCGGTCGGGCGCCGACGCGAGCGCGCTGGTCGGTCTGTACGGCGCGCCGCTGCAGCGTGACCCTGGGGTGTTCCGGCGGCTCGACTGGGCCGTCCCCGTCCGCCTCTCCGTCGGCGCGGGCGGGCTCTCGACCGACGTCGCCGACGCGCTCGCGCGCTCACCGAGCTTCGACGCGGGCCGCGCCGGGCTGCCGCTCACCGTGACGCCGGCCGGTGCGGGCGTGCGCGCGTGCTTGCTCGGCGCCGGACGGGCCGTCATCGGCTGCGTGAGCGAGGCGCCAGAGGCCGACGAAGCTCCGGACGAGTTCGTGGCGCGCCTGGTGGCCGACTTCGAGCGGCAGGTCTTCGCCCCGCGCATCGACCTCAGCCAGGCGGACATCGGGTCGCTCGACGGCAACCCGAGGCCGGGCCGGGACCCGCTGAAGGGGCTGCTCGACGCCCCGCCGGCGCCCTGATGGCGAACGGCCGCCTCAAGGCTCGTAGCCGTGCAGCCGGTAGCGCTTGGCCAGCTCGCGCAGGTGGTAGCGGGTCAGGCCGGCCGCCTCCGCGCTGCGCGTGATGTTGCCGCCGTACTTGTCGAGCAGCGCCTTCAGGTACGCCGCCTCGAAGGTGTCGAGCACGCGCTGCTTCGCCTCCTTGAAGGGCGTGTCCTCTTGGACGAAGCGCTCCGCGGTCCCGCCGGGCAGCGGCGCGGGCGGGGTCTTCTGCGACGAGGGCATGAAGTCGCTCGCCTCGAGGAGGCGCCCCTCGGCGAGCGCGCCCGCCCGCTCGATGGTGTTCTTCAGCTCGCGGACGTTGCCGGGCCACGGGTACGCGACGAGCCGCGCCATCGCCGCGTCGCTCACGTCGAAGCGCTCGTTCGGCGCGTCGGGGAAGCGCCGCGCCGCGAGCCCGTCGAGGAAGTCGCGGACGAGCAGCGGGATGTCTTCGGGGCGCTGGCGCAGCGGCGGGAGCTCCACCTCGACGACGCTCAGCCGATAGTAGAGGTCCTCGCGGAAGGTGCCCTCGTTGATCATCTGCCGCAGGTCGCGGTTGGTCGCGGCGATCACGCGCACGTCGACGGGGAGCGTCTGGACGCCGCCCACGCGCTTGATCTCCCGCCCCTCGAGCACGCGGAGGAGCTTCGGCTGGAGCGCGAGGTCGAGCTCGCCGATCTCGTCGAGGAAGAGCGTCCCCCCGCCCGCGCGCTCGAACGAGCCGCGGTGCCGGTCGCTCGCTCCGGTGAAGGCGCCGCGCTCGTGGCCGAAGAGCGTGCTCTCGATGAGGGTCGAGGGGATCGCGCTGCAGTCCTGCACGACGAGCGGCCCGGCGACGCGCGACGAGCCGCGGTGCAGCGCGCGGGCGACCAGCTCCTTGCCCGTCCCCGTCTCTCCGCGGATGAGCACGGTGAGGTCGCTCGCGGCGACCTTCTCGAGCACCGCGAAGATCTCGCGCATCGCGACGCTCACGCCGACCAGGTCGAAGTAGCGCTCGCGCTGGCTCAGGTGGATGTCGATGGTGCCGGGCGTGTCTTCGAGCGCCACGCGGGTCTGTCCGACACGGAAGGTCATGCCGGGCGCGATGAACGCCTCGCGCACGCGGACGTCGCGCACGAACACGCCGTTGGTCGACTCGAGGTCGCGCAGCAAGAAGCCGTCCTCGCGGGCGACGATCTCGCAGTGGTTGCTGCTCACGGACGCGTCGGTCAGCGGGAAGTCGCAGATCACGCTGCGACCGATGGTCACGCGCTCGCGCCGCGCGTCGACCGTCTTGCCGGCGTCTTGGCCCTCGACGACGCGCAGCCGCGTCTTCTTCAGGAGGCGCTTTTGGGCGCGGCGGTCGACGAAGACCGTCTGCAGCGCCGCGTCCTGCGAAGCCGTCACGCGTCCTCGCGCAGCGCCGCGATCGTCGCCGCGTAGTCCGGGGAGCGGAAGACCGCGCTGCCGGCGACCAGCGCGTCCGCGCCCGCGGCGATGACCTCGGCCGCGAGGCCGGCCTTGATCCCGCCGTCGACCTCGAGATCGATGTCGAAGCCGGACTCGTCGATCATGGCGCGGACGCGCTCGATCTTGTCCAGCGTCTGCGGGATGAACGACTGCCCCCCGAAGCCCGGGTTCACGCTCATGACGAGGATGAGGTCGAGCTGCGGGAGCACGTAGCGCAACACGTCCTCTGGGGTGTGGGGGTTCAGCGAGACGCCGGCGCGTTTGCCGAGGTCGCGCACGGCCGTGAGCGTCCGGTGGAGGTGCCGCGTCGCCTCGGCGTGGACGGTGACGTGGTCGGCGCCGGCCTCGGCGAACGCCTCGACGTAGCGCTCCGGCTCGACGATCATCAGGTGAACGTCCACGGGCTTGCGGGTCGCCGCGCGCACCGCGCTCGTGATGACCGGGCCCATCGTGATGTTCGGCACGAAGCGGCCGTCCATCACGTCGACGTGGATCCAGTCGGCGCCGGCGTGGTCGACGGCCCGAACCTCCTCGGCGAGCCGCCCAAAATCCGCGGACAAGATCGACGGGGCGATGCGCACGGGCTTCGGCGAGCGGGCCACGCGCTGAGTCAAGCCGCACGCCCCGCCGGTGTCAACCGTTCAGGCGGCGCGCCGCCGCAGTTCCGCCCGGTGAGCCACCCACAGTCACGCCCCCACTCGCCCCCGCCCCAGCGCCCGCCCCCG
>JAGQJE010000056.1 GCA_020430775.1 Myxococcales bacterium | reverse complement strand
GGCGACGCTCGCCATCAAGACCTTCCGCGCCGCGTACAAAGAGGCGTGGGAGCGCTTCCGGGACGGGCTCGACGCCGTGTTCCCCGGCGGCACGCTGCTGATGCGCAAACGCCACCGCGTCGAGTGCGCCCCGCTCGACGCGAGCTGGTGCCACCTCGCCATCCCATAGCCCGCCCGCGGCCCCGCGCCGCCGACCACCACGCCAGCGCACACCCCGCCCGCGAGCCCCCCGGCGACCGGCGGCCCGCACCGCTGCGTCCGCGGCGCGCCGGGAGCGCCCCAGATCGGCGCGCCGCCCGCTGACCGGCCCGCGATCGGCCGACCAGGGCGGCCAGAACCCGCTCCACCTAGCCGGGCCAGGAGGCGAACGCTGCGCCGCGGCCCCGATCTCGCCGAGAGAGTCGGTCTACCCTCGGAGGACCGGCCTTCGGCACGGGCCCGCCTACCCTCGGAGGGCCGGCGACCGGACGGTTGCCCAGGTGCTGCGGGCGTCGGCGTTGCGCGGTCGTGCTGCGCCATGCTCTGATGAAGGGCTCTCGGACGCACCGAGACGGAGGAGGAGAGGATGCCTCGGCTCGACGCTACTCGGCTCAAGGACGCGCTCGCGCGCGCGGTGGTCCGGGTGGCCCCGAGCATCCGCGAGCGCGTGCCGCCCGAACGCGCACACCCGCTCGCCGCGCCCCGCTCATTCGCCGAGCGGCTGATGGCGCGGGCACTGCACGGCGCAGCGGCGCGGCGCCGGGACGACCACGCGCTCGAGGGCGTGCACGAGGCGTACTGGCGCAGCGGCGAGGGCGCGCAATGGCACGAGGACGTCGGCGACCGCTTCTCGACGATCTTCGGACCGCGGTGCACGGAGATGCTCGATCGGGTGGTCGAGGTCGCGCGGCGCCCCGACATCGTCCACCTCTGCGAGATTGGGACCGGCCGTGGCGCGGCCCTGTCGTACCTGGCGGAACGCGCGCCGGGCTTGCGCACCTACGTCGGGCTCGATCTGAGCGAGGCGCGCATCGAGCGCTCGCGCGAGGCGCACCGCGCCGAGCCGCTGCGCTTCGAGGCCGCGCGCGGCCAGGACTGGCTGCGGGAGCGCGCTGAGCCTGGCATCCTCGTGGTGACCTTTGGCGGTGTCCTCGAGTACTTCGCGCCGGACGAGCTCGCGGCCATGTTCGCCGACGCGGCGACGAGGCTGCGTCCGGCGGCGTTCGCGCTCTTCGAGCCGATCTCGGACGATCA
The DNA here is from genome assembly GCA_020430775.1 of Myxococcales bacterium. Taxonomy (GTDB): domain Bacteria; phylum Myxococcota_A; class Polyangia; order Polyangiales; family Houyiibacteriaceae; genus JAGQJE01. The sequence goes on along the minus strand of JAGQJE010000056.1, from coordinate 26,103 downwards.
GGCCCTCGATGCGCTCGGCAGCTCCGCACCGTACGGCGTCGAGCTGTCGTTCTCGCACCCCTACCCGGCGATGCTGCAGGCAGCCGGTTTTCAGGTGGACTTCTTGCGCGAGCTCCGGCTTGACGGCTTGCGGATGGTCGAGGTCATCGCGAGCGCGACCTGACCGCCACGCCGGCCTGCCGGAGCGCGCGGGGCTCGCGCATCAGTGCGATCAGCTCCCCGAACGCGCGGCCGATGACGTTCGGGTCGGCGCCAGTCGAGCGCCCACTCACGCGCGGGCGGTGCCGCACGCCCACCTGACCGACGCGCAACCCGCGCCGGCGCGCCTTCGAGAGCAGCTCGGCGCCGAGGAGCGCGCCGGTGCTGCGCAGCTCCGCCTCGGCGACGAACCAGCGCGGAAACACCTTGAAAGCGCAGTTGATGTCGCGCACTTCGTGCCGGAGCAGCGCGTTGGTCAGCGAGGTCCACCCGAGGCCATATGCGCGGCGGAGCGGACCGTCGCGGCGCGGCGCACGGTAGGCGCTGACGGCGTCGTAGCGGTCGAGGAGCGCGACGACGCGGGGCAGGTCGCGGGGGTCGAGCTGCCCGTCCGCGTCCATGTAGAGGACATGCCCCCCCCGCGCGGCGGCAAACCCCGTCCGCAGCGCGGCGCCGTAGCCCCGGTTGTCGCCGTGGCGCACGACCCGCACCGCGTCGCATCGGGAGGCGAGCCGATGAAGCAGCGCGGCCGATCCGTCGGTGCTGCCGTCGTCGACGATGACGACCTCCATGGGATACGGCGCGCCGCGTCGCACCTCGAGCAGCCCCTCGATCACCTCACCGACCGCGTGCACCTCGTTCCAGCACGGCAGCACGACGGACAGGGACCGGACGGAGCTGGGCGCGGCCGTCGAGGCCGCCGAGACGTGTGCGCGCATCGGTGCCGATCCTAGCAGCCGCCCACCGGAGCGCCTGCGACGACCACGCGCCACCGCCCACCCGCTCCCGCGCACCCGCACCCGCTCGCGCGCCCGCACCCGCTCCCGCGCCCGTGCCGGTCCCCGCACCCGCACCCGCTCCCGTCTCCGTCCCCGCTCCCGTCCCCGCCCCCCGTTCGCACGCCCGCTCCCGTCGCACTCCCCGACACTCGATCGCCGGTGTTTCGACGGGCTGCTACCCTCGGCGCCGTGATGCGACCACGGAGTCCCGAAGCGTCCGGGCGTTGGGGCTCGCCGGCCGGTCGCGGCCGGGCCGCGGCGGTACCCGCCGTCGCTGCGGGCGCCGTCATCGTGTTGGGCGTCATCGTGAGTCTCCTCGCGGCGCGGGCGATGACTCATGGCTACGCGGCCTCGTGGGACATGAAGCTCGCTGGCGGCTGGACGCACATCACGGACACCGTCGAGCACCGGGTCCGCTTCCCCAGCGAGCACCGGCCGCTGGCCCGATACGTCGAGCACTGGCCGTTCGCGAAGGCGCCGCTGCCACCGGACGTCCCGGAGTTCCGCGCCACGTTGCGCGGCGCCGTCACGCTCGATCGCGCGAGCCGACTCCGCGTTCGCGCGACGCCCGACGCGACCCTCACCGTGGACGACGCGCCGGCAGACGACCGGGTCTTCGCGCCCGCGGCACACGAAGTGACCATCGTGTGGAGCGGCCGCTTCGACTCGCGCACCCGGCTCACGCTCGAGCGGGCGGGCAGCGCCGACCCGGGCACGTCGTGGCGCGCCGTAGCAGCCCACGCGATCACGCCGCCGCCGGGGGCGCAGAGCCGGGGCGCGATGTGGCTCGCGCTCCTCGCCATCGCCGCGCTCACGCTCGCGTTCGCGTTCGCGCTCGGCCGCGCGCTCGGCTCGCCCGAAGCTCGTCTCCGCAAGCGCCGCCTCGCCCACGTCGCCCTCGCGGCGCTGCTCCTGCTCGGGCTCGGCCTGCGACTCTTCGACTACGGCGTGATGCCGGGGTTTCGCGAGAACGGCGACGAGCGCTTCGCGGAGTGGAACGGCTACTCCCTGCTGACCGAGGGCACGACGCGCGGCTGGACCCTCTGGCCAGGGCGCTACCGCGGCACCGCCCACATCGAGCAGCGCGAGATCTTCGGGCAGCGCTGGTTCGTAGTTACGCCCTACTTCGAGCATCCGCCGCTGCTGCACCTGCTCGTCGGTGCGGCCGCCCTGCTCGGCGGAGCCGAGAACTTCGTCCAGCCTCGGCTCACGGACACGCGCCTCGTGCCGATCGCGCTCTTCGTGCCGACGCTCTTGCTCCTGTACGCGCTCGGGCGGCGGCTCTTGCCACGCGGGCGCGGCGCGCTGCTCGCCTGTTTGCTCTACGCGACGCTGCCGGTCCTGGTGCTGCAGGGTCGCGTCATCAAGGAAGAAGCCCTCCTCGTCCCCTTGTTGCTCGGCGGGCTGCTCTTCTTCGTGCGCTGGCGGGACGGCGGGCGCCGCCGGCGCGACCTCGTGTGGGCCGGCCTGCTGGTCGGCCTGTGCACGGCCGCGAAGCTCACCGGCGCGGTCTTCGCGATCGCGCTCGTGCTGATGGTCCTCCGGTACGGCGACCTTCGGGACACACTGGTCGCCGCAGCCGCGGCGTCGATCGGCCCGCTCCTCGTGCTGCTCTACGGGGCGGCGCTGGGCTGGCACGCGTTCTGGCTCGCGACCTCCATCCAGGCGACCGGGCGCCCTACCCACTTCAACATCTTCCCGCGCTTCTTCGACGATTCGCTCGTCAACCACAACCTCGTCGGCCGCGGGCAGCTCCTCTTTTTGTGGCTCGCGTACGTCGCCGCCGCGCTCCGCGATCGCCGCACCCTCGACCCCGCGTGGACGCTGCCGCCGCTGCTGTATCTCATCGGCATCGCGATCTCGAGCGGGAACTGGACCTTTGGGTGGTACTTCCTGCCGCTCTACCCCTTCCTTTGCCTCGGCGCCGGGAGCTTCCTCGATGCGCTGTGGCGTGAGCCTGGGCTGCTCCGCGGGCTGCTCTTCGTGACGCTGCCGCTGATGTACGCGATGAACTTCGTCGTCGGGGTCGGCTGGGCCAAGACGCCGGCGAACTGGCCTGAGCTCCGGCTGGCGGTCACCCTCTTCGCGCTCGCGTTCCTGGCGCCCTACGTGCTGCGCGAGGCGCTGCGCGGGCCGCTGATCAAGCGCTGGGCGCAGGCGACGACCGCCGTCGGGCTCGCGTTGCTCGTCTGCCTGTCGAGCTACTTCGTCGTGCACTACGACACGCTGTTCGACACCCACCACGACTTCGATCGCGACGCCTACTTCGACCGGTAGGCGAGGGCTACCGCGGCGCGCCGTTCGGAGGCTCCGGCGCGACCGGCGCGGCGAGGCGGTACCGCCGCTCGACGAGGTTCGCCTCCTCGTCGCGGTGCTCGGCGCGGTAGGTCTGTGCGAGACGCCGCGCCTCCTCGGTCCGCGCTTCGAGCGGCATCGCGCCGACGCTCGCGGCGAGGCTCGCACGCAGCGAGGCGGCCCGGTCGTGACCGGCGGGAGCCCACGTCCGCGTGATGAACGCGACGGCCGCGTCCGCCGCGGCGCTCGGTCTCGGCGCGAGGAAGCTCGGGCCGAGCAGCGCCCCGGCGGTGGCGAGCGCGGCGGCCGTGGTCAGTGCCCCGGCGCGCGCGCCGAGCGGCGCGACGCGGTCGACCGCGGCGACACGACGCCCCTCGTAGAGCACCCACGCGAAGCACAGCCCCCAGACCGCGAAGACGGGCACCATCGACCAGGTCCCGAAGAGCCCGAGGAACGCGCCCGCGTTGTATGGCGCGAACCCGTGCGAGAGCAGCACCGGGAAGAGCTCGACGAGCGGCGCGTCGAGCCCCGGCGGCAGGTGTGGGTAGTACACCGACGGGATCCCCGACGCGACGAGCCCGGCGAGCAGCGCGCCCGCCGCGGTCGCGACCGCGAGGCGAGGCGCATGCTGCGCGAGCCGGTCGAGCCCGACGAGCGCGAACCACGCGACGAAGGGCACGATGACGGCGAGGTAGCGGGGCCCGACCACCCACCCGCCGTCCCAGATGTTCATGGAGCAGATGAACGCGTACGTGGCGAGCACGCAGACGAGCGCCACCGCGGCGTCGACGCGCGCGCGGCCCTTGCGGAGCAGCCGCGCGGCGCCCCACGGCGCGATGAGCAAGATCGGTGTCATCGTGAGCAGCCCGAGACGTCGGTCAAAGAGCAGCCGGAACGCCGCCTCGGGGCGGAAGCGGTCCGCGCCGAAGAGGCCGTGGTGATAGAGGGCGCGCCAGGCGTTCGCCTCGACGAAGAGGTGGCCCGGCGAGAGCGGGTTACCGAACGCGCGGTACTGAAACTGCATCATCGCGACCGTCGGCACGAGCGCGCCGAGCACGAAGGCGAGGTAGCGCGTGAACCGGCGCGGTCCGCGCAGCGCGACGAGCGCGTAGGCGCAGAGCAACACCGAGACGAAGATCGCGTGATACTCGAGGAAGCTCGCGCCCGCGGCGAGCAGGCCCGCGAGCGCCGCGAGCGCGACGGCCGCCCGCTCCGACCGGGCCGCCGGGCGGTGGTGGGCGCGCTCGAGCAGCATGAAGGCGCCAAACGCGGCCGCGGCGCCCGTCGCGTGGCTCACGAAGAGCAGCGAGTAGCCGCACAGGAGCGAGCCGAGCGCCGTCGAGAAGAAGACGGCGTCGCGGAGGGCGCGGTGGCGCGTGAAGCGGCCGAGCCAGCGGTGGAAGCACCAGAAGAAGACGAGCATCGGCAGGATCGTGCCGCCGACGCGCACCGCCCAGAGCGCCTCGACGCGGTCGAAGCGGGCGGGCGAGCGAAGCGCGCGATAGAGCGCGTACGCGGGCACCCCGAGCCAGCTCGTGCCGGGCGCCTTCACGCTGTAGCGGTGGCGCACGACGCCGGGCGCCGGCTCGGGGGTCGTACACGGCGAGCGCGCGCCGTCCGGGGCGAGGTCGACGCAGGCGCCGTCGTTCACGCGCCCCCACCGGGCGCGCACGGCGTCGATGGCGTAGGTGCCGTCCTCGACGAGCGACGCCGTCATGTAGAAGCGCACGTTCTCGTTCGGGTTGTTCAGCGTAGGAAAGCACGGGAACACGTAGAGCAGCACGAACGCGACGAGACCCGTCGCCGCCGCGGTCTGCCCGAGGCCTCGGCCGCGCCACCTCACGCGCGCCCGCCTTCGTCGTGCGGCGAGGGCACGCGGCACACGGCCCACCAGCTCAGCCCAGGCAGCGGGAGCCCTCGCGACGCGGCCCACGACGAGGCCGCCGAGTCCGCCCGGAGCACGGCGTCGACCGCGCCGGTGAGCAGCGCGCCGCCGGTCCACGCGGCGCCTCGCGCCGGGTGAGCCCGACGCGACCAGCTAGGGGCCTGCTCGAGCAGGCGAGCGAGCGCCCGCGGCGCGAGCAGGGAAGCGAAGAGCCCACCCGAGCGCACGAGCCGGAGGCCCGACCGCGCGCAGAGCCGGCGCGCGGCGGCCGGCGTGTACCGCCGGTAGTGGCGCAAGAAGGCGTCGTGCGCGCTGTAGAGCGCCGGCCACGCCGGCACGCTGATGAGCACGTAGCCCCCGGGGCGGACGTGGTCGCGCACCAACCCTCGCAAGAACGCGTAGTCGTTCGGCACGTGCTCGAGCACGTCGAGCAAGAAGAGCGCGTCCGCGACACGGTCGGCCACCTCGCGGTCGAAGCGGAGCGCGGAGTGCGCCCGGCGGAGGCTACGGAGGTCCGCGTCGGTGTACTCCGCGTCGACGCACGTGATGTGCGCGCCCGCCCCGGCCCGCCCGGCGTGCGCCTCGAGCTGGGCCGCAAACCACGCGTCGCCGGCGCCCACGTCGAGCACCTCGACGGGCACCCGGCCGCGCGCGATGGGCAGCGCGTCCCACGCGCGCAGGAAGTGCCGCGCCCGCGCCACCTCCCAGGGGTGGCGTCGCTCCTGGTCCCCTGTGGCCTCGCGCAGATCCATCGCCCCGCTTCGTCCCCCACGCCGAGGGAACCGACCGAGCTTTCACGCCCAACCCTCACCGGTCAAACTCTGAAGGCGTCCTCAAATCGTGGTATCTCCCTCGGCGATGATCACCTTCACCGACAAGACGCGCTCGACGCCGCGTATCGCCTACGGGCTGCGCGGGGACGCGGGCTCGCCCGTGCTGCTCATCATGGGCTTCGGGATGTCCGGGAGCGCGTGGGTGCCACAGGCGCGCACGCTCAGCGAGACGCACCGCTGCTGCATGTACGACCACCTCGGCGTCGGCGCGAGCGACGCGGGCCCGGCGTTTCCGACGATCGCCTCGATGGCGGGCGACGCGCTCCGCCTGATGGACGAGCTCGGCTGGGAGCGCGCCCACATCGTCGGCGTCTCGATGGGCGGGATGATCGCGCAGGAGCTCGCGCTGCGGGCCCAAGACCGCTGCCTGAGCCTCACCCTCATCGCGACCCACGGCGGCGCGTTCGGCGCGAGCATGCCGCGCCCGCGCGCGGTCTATCTCTTCATCAAGAGCATCCTCGGCCACGGACAGGCCCGGACCGAGGCGCTCGACGAGCTGCTCTACCCGCCCGGCGTGCTCGACTCGCTCGACCCGGCGCTGAAGCTCGTCGGGCGCGAGGCAGACCTCGACGAGCCCCCCTCGATGCGCACCTTCGTCGGCGAGCTGTCCGCCGTCTACCGCCACCGCACCGAGGCACGCCTCGGCCGCCTGCGCCTGCCGACGCTCCTCGTCCGCCCGGGCGGAGACATCCTCATCGACCCGAAGCAGACCGACCGGCTCGCCGAGCGCATCCCGAACGCGACGGTGATCCGCTTCGAGGACGCGGGCCACGGGGTGACCTTCCACAAGGCCCGTGAGCTCAACGCCGCGCTCCTCGATCACTTCGACGCCGCCGACCGACGGGACTCGCACCCCTCGACGGACACCAACCACTCGCACCACGCCTGACTCGACGAACACGCCTCCGCGCCCTGGCGGCTGGTAGGCTCTCCGGGGGCATGGCCCGACGCTCTCGTTCGCTCGCTCGCCGGCTCGCGCTGCCCGTCGTCTCGACGCTGGCGGCGGCCGCGCTTTGGGCGCCCATGCTGGCGCACCCGAGGGCGACGGGGTTCGGCGACTGGCAGTTCTTCCACCACATGTGGGAGGCCGGCTACGTCGGGGTGTGGCGCTACGGCGAGTGGCCGCTCTGGGACCCGTACCACTGCGGCGGCGTCACGCTCTTCGGCAACCCGCAGAGCCAGCTCTTGTCGCCCTTCTTCGCGCTCGCGCTCGTCACGGACACGACGATCGCGCTGAAGCTCTTCGTCCTCGCCCACGCGGCGGCGGGGCTCGGGGGGATGTACGCGCTCGCACGCCGCGAAGGGCTCGGGCCCCTCGCGTCGGGTACGTCAGCGCTCTTGTGGTGCGGGTCGGGGTTTTTCGCCTGGCACGTCGCGGGCGGACACGCGGCGTTCGTGCCGTTCTACCTCGCGCCGCTCGCGCTCCTCGCGTTTCGCCGCGCGCTCGACGACCGCCGCTACGTCGTCGCGCTCGCCGCCTTGATGACGCTCTTACTCCTCGAGGGCGCGGTCTACCCCTTCCCCTACCTGACGCTCCTGCTCGCCTTCGACGCGCTCGCGCAGGTGGCGTCGGCGCGGCGCCCCCTCCGGCGTACACGCGCCGTGCTCTCGGCACTCGGGCTCGCGGGGCTGCTCACGGCGCTCCTCGGCGCCATCCGGCTCCTGCCCGTCGCCGCGACGCTCGAGCGCGCCCCGCGTGTCACCCCTCTCCGCGACGCGCTCACGCCCGCCGAGCTGCTGCGCTTCCTGACCACCCGCACGCACCCGTGGGCGGTCCCCGGCCACCCCTTCGTCTGGCCGGAGTACGACGCCTACCTCGGGTGGGTCGCGCTCGCGCTCGCGCTCCTCGGCGCCGTCGCAGCGCTCGCTCGCCGCAGACGCCTCGCGTGGATCGTCGGCGCGCTCGTCTTCGGCGCGCTCGCGCTCGGCGCCATCCCATCGCTCGACGCCGCGAGCCCGTGGGCGCTCCTGCACCGCCTCCCCGTCTACGACTCGCTGCGGGTGCCCTCGCGCTTTTTGGTGCTCGCAACCTTCTACCTCGCGCTGCTCGCCGGCCTCGGCCTCGACGCGATCGCGCGGGCGCTCGGCGCCGTCGAGGCCCGGGGGGTGCTCGGACGGACGCCGCCCGGCGCGCTCTCTCGCGGCGTACCCGCGCTGCTCGCCCTCGGGCTCGCGGTCGAGCTGCTCACGGCGACGATGCCGATCATGGACCGCTGGCACGGCCCGCCGATCGAGCGCGCACAGGCCGCGGCGCGCTTTCACCTCACGCGGGCACCCTACCCGGAGTACGCGCACTTCCCGGAGCGCAACGTGGGCTCGCGCGGGTGCTACGAGGCGATGCCGGTCCTCGTCGCGCCGGGGCTCTGGGACGGCGACGTCCCGCAGGCGCGCGTCGTCGGCCACCCGGAGACGGCCGCAGGGCGGGTGCTCGACGAGGGCCGCACCAACAACACGGTCTGGGCTGACGTGGATTTGGCGCGGCCGGCCGCCGTCGTCTTCAACCAGAACTACGCGCCTGGCTGGCGGCTCAGCGAAGGCTCCGTCGGCCGCGTGGCCGTGAGCGCGCCGCGCTTGACCGTCGAGCTGCCCGCCGGGCGCCGCCGCGTGACGCTGCGCTACCTCCCGCCGACCCTCCCCTTCGCGGTGGGGCTCTCCGCGCTCGGCGCCGCGCTCTGCCTGCTGCTGCTCTGGCGCCACCGCGCGCGCCCGACGCTCACGTAGCGACGCCGCTCACTCACGCGGGCGCGCGCGGTCCTCATCCACCCGCTCGAACGCGCACAGCGCGCCGTTACAGACCGCACGCCGCCAGCCGGGCGCGCGCCGCATCCGCGCGATCCACCCGAGGTCGTGGCCGGGCACCAGGAGCACGTCTGCCCACCGGACGAGCGGCGGCTCGTGCCGAGGGTCGGCCGAGAACTGACGCAGCTCCGCGAGGCGCTCGTCGTAGCGCGGGGTGATGAGGTCCGTGCCGATCGCCGAGCGGTGCCGCGTGAGCGCGCAGACCTCGCGGCCGGTGCTCCAGTCGGTCGCGAGCACGTGCCGTGGCGGTCCTGGGAGATGTTCGAGCCAGGCGTACACGGCCTGCTGCTCGCTCGACCAGCGGATGCTCGGCGCGTGGGGCGGCACCGCGTACATCTCGTGCGTGAACACCGCGCTGTCAGGCAGCGCCACGAGCACCAGCGTCGCCGCGAGCGCCGGCACACCGACCGCGACGGCGCGACGACGCGGCCCGAAGCGCCGCGCGAGCGAGCCGAGCCACCAGAGCGTGATGACCCAGAGCGCCATGTGCGCGTACCCGCGGCTGAAGTGCATCGGCATGAAGCTCAGGCCGAGCGGGTTGCGCGAGTTGCTCACCAGGGTGAGCGTCCACGCCCCGAACGCCAGGACGACGACCGCCGCCGCCCCGCGCTCGCGCAGCGCGCGGCGAAAACCGCCGTCGACGAGCAGACCGACCGGCCCGAGCCACGCGAGCCCGTAGCCCCACGCCGCGCTCACGAGCGACAGCGGCGCCGGGTAGGCGTGGACGTGCGCGGCCACGACACCGGCGAGGACCGGGTCGCCCGGGATCCACACGCGGTAGAAGAGCGCCCCGGCGCCCGCGACCGCGACCGTCCCGACCGTCGACGCGAGGAGCCCCCGCCGCTCGAACGCCTCGCGCGCCTCGCACGCAGATGACCGGCCCGCGACCCAGGCGAACGCGAGGGCCGCGACCTGCACGCCGAGCATCTGGATGAAGGGGAAGGGGTTGCTCGCGGCGGCGAGCGCGAGCAGCCCCGTCGCGAGCCCGTAGCGCCGCCGGACGAGCGCGCCGAGCTGCGCGAAGACGATCGCGTGGTAGGCGCACTCGAGCGGATAGAGGAGGTTCCGGTAGGTGCTGAGGAACCACCAGTGGTACTGCGCCTCGGCGGCGTTCACGTGCGCGTGGACCGCCGGCCACCCGCCGCCGAGCGCGGGCACGGCCGAGACCCACGCGAGGCCCCCGCCGAGCCCGACGACGATGAACGCCGCCCAGAACCACCGGCGCTCGCGAAAGAGCCCCGCGAGCAGCCACGCGAGCGCCGCGTACATGAGCACGCCGAAGATCGCGCGCGCGCTCATCGCCACCGCCGCCGGCCCGAGCCCGGCGAGCAGCCCCCACCCGAGCATCGAGATCGGCAGGTTCAGCATCCGCCGCGCGGGCTCCGCGCGGATGTCCCACGGGTTCGCGTACAAGAGCGTCGTCGGGGACGCGGCCGCCTCCCGCGCGTAGCAGACGTACGTCGGCATATCGCCCTGGAAGAACCCGGACAGATGCTCCCCCGGCGGCACCCGCGCGTGCCACGAGAGCAGCACCACACAAAACCCCGCCACGATCACGACGCCCAGCAGCGCCGCAAGCCCCACGTCCCGCGCGCCCACTCGACGCGCGGCAACCTCGCGCGGCTCACCGCTCGCGCGCTCGCTCTCCGCTGCTCGTATTGACACGCCGCCCGAGACTGCATCGCGCCATCGCGGAGCGCACGCACGAGCTGTCCGCCCGTTGCCCACCCTGCTTCCGCTGCGGGCTACATCGCCCGCCCCGCGCGCGAACACGACGCCAGCCACCGGACGCTCGACGAGGGCTGGCGCGGATACGGGCTGCTCGCCGACCTCCGCTACGCCAGCTCCAAGCTGACCGTGCGACCCGCACCCGCCGCCGCGGCGGCCCCGAGCTGCTACGTTGATTGAGGGCCGGCGCCCGTTGTGCCTCGCGTGGGAGCCGGCCCGCAAACGACGCCATGCCCCGGTACCCCCTCGCCGCCGCGCTCGACGCGACCCGCCTGCTCGCCGAGCGAGCCGAGGCGGCGGTCGTGGCGTACACGCAGGCGCAACGCGAGACGGAGCGAGAGCGCGATGCCGCCATCGCCGCCGTGCGGGCACACGACGCCGAGAGCCGACGGCTTCGCGACGAGCTGACGACTGGTGCGCGCCCGGGGCGTGCCGGGAGCGCGCTCGTGCGGGCAGCGCGCCACCTCGACGCTCGCCGCCACGCGCGCGCGGCGCTGGTCGAGTCGGTGGCGCTCGCCGAGACTCGCGTCGCCGAGGCCTCCGCGGCGACGGACGCGGCGCGCCGGGCGCTCGCAGGAGCACGCGCCCGCCAGGAGGCCGTCGCCCGAGACCAGGCCCGCTTCGAGCAGCGCACCCGCAACGACGCGCTCGCCCGCGCCGAGGACGAGGCCGACGACGCGTACCGCGCCTGCGTGCTCGGAGCGGCCTCCCGCGGCGCGCGTGGACCGGAGGAGCCACGAACTTGAGCCAGGCCGCCCCGCCGCGTTAGCTGAGCCTCTCGCCCCCGACCCCGCACCGATGCCTTCGCCCCGCCTCGACCATCCCACGCGCCGCCCTCGCCGTGCGGCCCGTCGCCTCGCGCCCCTGTTGGGGTGGACGCTTGGCGCGGCGCTCGCCCTGCCCGGCTGCGCGCCGCGGGGCGAAGCGCTCCACGGGACGATCGCGACACGGCCGCCCGAGCGGCGCGCGGCCTTCGATCCGCGGGTCGTGCGACCACGCCCCGGCTCGCCCACCGGCGAAGTCCGCGCGCACCTCGACGCGGGTGACGTGGACGCGGCGCTCGCCCTGGCGATCGAGGCGCTCAGCGGCGCGACACCGGAGGAGGCCGGGCGCCTCGAATGGCTGATCGCCGACGCGTACAAGAGGAAGGGCCTGTGGCGGAAGGGGCTCGGCCACCTCGACGCGCTCGCGAAGATGGACCACCCGCTCGCGCGCTGGGCGAGGCTGCGCTGGGCGCGCTCGCTCGAGAACGTGGAGCCCCGCATCGCCGCCCGGGAAGCCGCGCGCCTGACCGACCGCTGGGCCGGGCGCTGGCGGGCGCGGGTGACCGAAGCGCGCGCGTGGCTCTACGCCGGCGAGCCCTCCGTCGCGGTCCCGAAGCTCCGCGCGCTCGTCGCGGAGACCCCCTCGCGCTACGGGGCCGCGACCGCGGGGATGCCGCTCGCCGAGCAGCTCGCCTCGACCGGCGACCCGCACCGCGAGGAGGAGGCGCTCGCGATCTACCGCCGCGTGGCGAGCCGGGCGCCGGCGACCGAGGTCGGCAAGCGCGCCGAGTCGCTCGCGAAGGCGCTGCTCGACTCGCTGCCGCCCGCCCGGCAGGAGGCGCTCGCGAAGCCCTCGGCGGAGGACAGGCTCGCGAGCGCCGAGCTCGCCTACCGCGCGATGCGTTACGGAGACGCGCTCGACGCCTTCGCGGACCTGTCGAGCGACGAGGACGTCGCGCCGGACCTGCGCTGCCGTGCGCAGTGGATGCAAGGGCGCACGCTCATCCGGGCGCGTGAGCGCGAGCGCGGCGCCGCGCTGCTGGTCGACGTAGCGGCGCGATGCCGCGACGAGGACACGGTCGCGTGGGCGCGGTACGGCGCAGCCCGCGCGCTCGAGGACTCCGGCCGCCGGGCCGAGGCCCGCGCTCAGTACCTCGCCATCGAGCGGACGACCCCCCACCACCGGCTCGCGGACGACGCGCGCCTGCGTCGTGCGCTCCTGCTCGGCCGCGACGGGCAGACCGCGCAGATGATCGCGCTCCTCGACTCGCTCCCGCGCGACTACCCGGACGGCGACATGCGCGAAGAGGCGCTCTTCCGGCTCGCGTGGCTCGCGCGCTCCCGCTACGAGCTGGAGGCGGCGCTCCGCTACCTCGATCGCGCGATCGCGCTAGACGCGCCGCCGACGCACGAAGACCTCCTCGGCCGGGCGCGCTACTGGCGGGCCCGCACCCTCGCCGAGCTCGGCGAGGACGCGCGCGCGAACGCCGCCTACGCCGACGTCATCGCGCACGCCCCGCTCTCGTACTACGCGCAGCGGGCCTCGGAGCGGCTCGAGCGACGCGCGCCCCCGATGGCGCGCCAGGTCCGGGCGACGCAGGCGCGCGCCGGTGACGGGGCAGCAGCGGCGGCCGGGGCAGCGGGCGCGACGGGTGCGGGTGGGGCCACGCCGCTCACGTTCGCGTGGCGGAGCGCCTTCGACGCGCCGGGCTTCACGCGGGCCATCGAGCTGCTGCGGGTGGGCGCGCTCCAGCGGGCTCGCAAAGAGCTCGACGACCTCGAGCAGCGCTTCCCGGACCAGGGGCTCGTCTGGGTCACGGCCGCCGTACTCTCGGAGGCGGGCGACGCGGCCGGCGCGGCGCGACTCATCGGGCGCCGACTCGACGGCTACCGCCGCGAGGCGCCCGTCGGCCGCGCGCGGGCGCTCTGGGCGCTCGCGTACCCGCGCCTGTTCTCGGCCGAGCTCAACGACGCCGCCGAGCGCGCGGGGGTGCCGCTCGCGCTCGTCCAGGCGGTCGCCCGCGAAGAGAGCGGCTTCGAGCCCGCGGCCGTCTCGCCCGCCGGGGCACGCGGTTTGATGCAGGTCATGCGGCCGACCGGTCGTGAGGTCGCGCGCCGGATCGGCGTGCCGGTGCGCCCCGGTTTTCTGCTCGACCCGGCGACCAACGCGCGCATCGGCGCGCAGTACCTGCGGACCGTCGCCGACCGCTTCGGCGACGACTTCGCGCTCGCACCGGCGGCCTACAACGCCGGCGGCACGCCCGTCGCCCGCTGGGTCCGCGCCCACCGCGGCGAGCCGCTCGACGTGCTGGTAGAGGACATCCCGTACGCCGAGACGCGCCACTACACGCGCCGCGTCCTTCAGACCTGGGGCATCTACCACTGGCTCGCGACCGGCACCCTCCCCCAGCTCCCCAAAGCCCTCCCCCGGCTCGACTGAGTACCTACTCGAAGGTGGCGGCGAGCTCTTCGATGAGCGCGCGGGCCTTGTCCGAGAGCTCCTTCGGGACGTCGACCTGCACGACGCACAAGAGATCGCCGCGCCCGCGTCCGTCGAGGCGGGGCACCCCTTTGCCGCGGACGGTCAGCGTGTCGCCAGGCTGCGTGCCGGCGGGCACGGACACGGTCTCCGCCGGCTCTTCGGGGTCGAGGAGCGGGACGGAGACGTTCGCGCCGACGGCGGCCTGCGGGAAGCTCACGTGCAGCTCGGTCAGCAGGTCATGGCCGTCTCGATGAAAGCGCTCGTGGGGCTCTACCCGGAGCGTGACGTAGAGATCGCCCGCCGGCCCGCCGAGGCGCCCCGCCTGCCCCTTGCCCTGCAGGCGCAGCGACTGGCCCGAGTCGACGCCGGCGGGGATGTTCACCTTGAGGGTGCGATCCGCGCGCTCCTGGCCGGACCCCGAGCAGGTCGCGCAGGGCGCCGCGGGCTCCGAGCCGCGCCCGCCGCACGCGGGGCACGGCGAAGAGAGCACGAACGCGCCATGCTGGCGGGCGATCTGGCCGCGCCCGCCGCAGGTCGCGCAGCGGGTCAGCTTGCCGCCCTCGGCACCGGTGCCTTTGCATGCCTCGCACGGGGTCGGGTGCTGGAGCTGCAGCTCCCGCTCGCCGCCGAACGCGGCCTCCTCGAGGGTGAGGCGCAGCTCGGTGCGGATGTCGGCGCCGCGCGCGGGTTGGTTCGCGGGCCGGCGTCCGAAGCCCGCGCCCCCGAAGCCACCGCCGAAGATGTCGCCGAAGATGTCCTGGAAGTGGCTGAAGATGTCGCCGACGTCGCCAAAGCCGGGTCCGCCGCCCGCGAGCCCCTCGTGCCCGTAGCGGTCGTAGAGCTGGCGCTTCTGCGGGTCGCTCAGGACCGCGTAGGCCTCGGAGACGGTCTTGAACCGCTCCTCCGCCTCGGCGTTGCCGGGGTTGCGGTCCGGGTGGAGCTCGAGGGCGAGCCGCCGGTAGGCCTTCTTCAGCTCCCGCGCGTCGGCGGTGCGGCTCACGCCGAGCAGCTCGTAGTAGTCTTCGCGCGTCGCCATACGTCCCGGAACTCGGGCGGGCAACATAGGTCGGGTGCGCCACGGGTCAAGCGCCGCCCGCCTTCGCGTCACCCCTACGCAGCCCAAACTGCGCAAGAAACGCCCGCGTTTCGCCCGCTGACACCCAAGGACGCCCGGACGAGGTCCCGATCGCGCCCACGGACACGGGTGTGGCGCGACTGTGACCGAACTATGACGCGCCCGTGCCGTCGTTGACCTTAAGCTGTAGCCATGGCTCGAGCATCGACGTCCGCGGCGAAGCCTGCGCCGTCCTCCGACCCGTCCCGGCCGGTCCGCGTGGTCGACGAGTTCGTGCTACACGGCGAGCCGCTCGGCTTCCGCGCCCTCTGCGAGCAGCTCCTCACCAAGCGCACGCGCTACCTCGTCCTCGACCTCGACCGCACCGTCTTCCTCGGGGTGAACCTCGGCGAGCTGCTCGGCTGGGAGCTCTGCGCCTACCAGGCCTACGGCGGCGACGACGCGCTCGACCGCCTCGAGCCGCAGCGCTCCGGGAGCCGCCTCGCGCTCGACTGGGCGCACCCGCGCGCCATCGCCAACTACCTCGCCGCGGGCGCGCGCCTGTGGGCCTACCCTGGGAGCTACTACCTGCTCTGGGGCAAGCTCGCCTACCGGCTCGATTTCCTCCGCCGGCGCGCCTACCAGCGCTTCATCGACGAACCCTTCAAGAAGGCGCAGCGCATCCCCCAGCTCGCGCTCATGCACCACCTCGAGTCGACGCCCGAGGCGACGCTCCGCGCCCTCGCGCGCCGCATCTGGGAGCGACACGCCGACCGCCGCGTCATCGACCGCGACGACATCGACTGGCTCCGCGTCCACTACCCAAAGCTCCGGGTCGTGCTGACGAGCGCGTCGCCGAAGCCGACCGTCGAGGCCGCAGGGCAGGCGCTCGGCATCGACTTGCTCGGCTACTCGACGCTCTCGCGCATCAACAGCGGCGAGGCGAAGATCGACCTGCTCCGCTCGCTCTGCCCCGAGCTGGCGGACCCCGCCAAGGCGCGCGCGACGGAGATCGTGGGCATCAGCGACACGGGCTACGGCGAGGACCACTGCTGGGCGAGCCACTTCACGCGCGTCGCCGACATCAACAGCGACGCGCCCTTCCCGGTCGTGGTTCCGGCCGACGCGCCGCTGAGCGCAGTGCACTCGGCGACGCTGCTCACCCGCCAGGAGCGCGCCGTGCGCGAGGCGGGTGACGCCGCCTACCTCGACCCGCACCGCAAGGCACCGCCGGCTCCGCGTACCTACCGCCTCGGCCGCGCGCAGCTCGAGATCGTCCTCGGCGACCTCCTGCCGCAGATCGCCGAGGTCACGACCGAGCGCGAGGGCGCGCCGCAGCGCTGGGACCTCGCGTACGAGCTGGCCTCGCTCCAGCGGGCGGCGCGGGAGGCGCTCGACCGCCTCCCGAGCGCCACGCTCGACGCCCTCCGTGGCCTGGCGCCGCGTAGCGCGCCGCAGCCGGGGTAGCGCCGTCCGGCGGCCCGACTGACGCGCCGGCGATGCCCCGACGACGCGCCCCGCGGGTCGTCGCGCGGGCGCACGGCCTGGGTCCACGGCGCGCGTGGCGTATACTGCGTCCGGCGGACAGGGACGTTCGCACCACCGCAGAGCAGGGGGACCCATGCGTGCATTGGTAGTAGCGGTCGCGCTCTCGCTCGTGGCGTGCTCTGGCGGCGGCGGTGGCGTCGACGCAGGCGGCCTGGACGGCGGCGCGGACAGTGGCGTGGACGGCGGCCGCCCGCAGCTCGAGGACGCCGGCATGAATGACGCGGGGACCCCCGACGCAGGTGCACCCGACGCAGGTGCACCCGACGCCAGCACCCCCGACGCAGGCACGCCGGACGCCGGGGTACCCGACGCGGGCACGCCGGACGCAGGCACACCGGATGCAGGAACGCCGGACGCAGGCACGCCGGACGCCGGGGTACCCGACGCGGGCACGCCGGACGCAGGCGTGACTGGCTTCGACCCCCTCGTCGGCATCGGCACGGTGACGCTCGTCGCCGACGGCTTCGAGTTCACCGAGGGGCCGACCTGGCGCGCGGCCGAGGGGCGGCTTCTCTTCTCGGACATCCCGGGCGACACCATCTACCAGCTCGACCCGCCCGACACGGTCACGGTGTTTCGGCGGCCGAGCGGCAACTCGAACGGCCTCGCCACGGACGCGAACGGGCTCTTGCTCGCGGCCGAGCACGGAAACCGCCGCGTCTCCCGGACGCTCGGCGACGGCACGATCGTGACGGTCGCGAGCGAGTACGAGGGCAAGCGGCTCAACTCTCCGAACGACATCGCCGTGCGCAGCGACGGGGTCATCTACTTCAGCGACCCCCCGTACGGCATCGACCCGAGCACCGAGCAGGAGCTCGACTTCAACGGCGTGTTCCGCGTCGACCTGTCCGGGCAGCTCACCGCCGAGTGGAAGGGCGCGACGAGCACCCGCCCGAACGGCGTCGCGCTCTCGCCGGACGAGCGCACGCTCTACGTGTCCGACTCGACCGCCGGCATCACGGCGTTCGACGTGGCGACGGACGGCTCGCTCTCCGGCGCGCGCACGTTCGTCCCGTCGCTCACGGAGGCCGACGGCATGGCGGTCGACTCGGGCGGAAACGTCTTCGTGGCGACCCGCCCGGGCGTGGGAGTCTTCGCGCCCGACGGCACGCTCTGGGGCGGCATCGACGTGCCCGGCGGGCGCGTGCCGACCAACTGCGCGTTCGGCGGGGCAGACAGGCGCACGCTCTACATCACGGCCGACGACGCCCTCTTCCGGGTCTCCGTCGTCCACCCCGGCATCTACTGAGGCGCCCCCGCGCCGGACACGCCGACCAGCGCGCGGTGGCGCTCCCGGCCGAGGTGATAGGCTCGGCGCCATGACGACGCGCGCGCATGCACTGAGCGGCCCTCTTCACAGAGCGGCGCGATGACCTCACCCGGCGCGGTGGCGATCACGGGCGCCTCGGGGCTGGTCGGCGCGGCGCTCGCGGGGTCGCTGTCTGCCGACGGCGTCCGCGTCGTTCGCCTCGTGCGCCGCGAGCCGGGGCCGGGCGCCGATGAGGTGCGCTGGTCGCCAAGCGAGGGGTTCGTCGACGCCGAGGCGCTCGAAGGCGTAGACGCGGTCGTACACCTCGCGGGCGAGAGCCTCGCGAGCGGGCGCTGGACCGAGGCGCGCAAGGCCCTCATCCGCGACAGCCGCGTCGAGGGCACGCGCACGCTCGTCGACGCGATCACGCGCATGCGCCGCAAGCCGCGGGTGCTCGTCTCCGCGTCGGCCATCGGGTACTACGGCGCGCACCGCGGCGAGACGCTGCTCACCGAGGGCAGCCCGCCGGGCGACGACTTCCTCGCGCGCGTGTGCGTCACCTGGGAGGCGGCCGCGGCCCCAGCCCGCGAGGCCGGCGTGCGCACCGTCCTGCTGCGCACGGGGCTCGTGCTCTCCGCGAAGGGCGGCGCGCTCGCCAAGATGCGCACACCCTTCAAGCTCGGCGCCGGCGGCGTCATCGGCCCGGGCGACCAGTGGGTGAGCTGGATCGCGCTGGGCGACCTCGTCCGCATCATCCGCTTCGCGCTCGACCGCGAGGGGCTGGCCGGCCCCATCAACGCCGTCGCGCCGACGCCGGTCACCAACCAGGCATTCACGAAGGCGCTCGGTCGCGCGCTCGGCCGCCCGACGCTCATCCCCCTGCCGCGCGCGGCGGTGAAGCTCGCGCTCGGTGAGCTCGGCGAGCAGACGCTCCTCGCCTCGCAGCGGGTCTTACCGGAGCGCCTGCTCCGCGCGGGCTTTCGCTTCGAGCACGAGAGCGTGATTCAGGCGCTGCGGGCGGAGCTCGGCGGCGACTGACGCTCAGCCGGCGCGCTTTTTCGGCGGCAGCGGCACGAGCATCGAGACGCGGTCCATCACGTCCTGGTAGCCGGGCCGCCGCTCGAGGCTGCGCTTGTCCATGAAGGGGATGCTCACGAACACGAACATCGCGGTCATCGCGACGAAGCCGATGATCTCCCACCACCAACCCGCCGGGTACGCCGAGAGGCCGAAGAGCGCGACGCTGAACCAGAAGAGCACCTCGCCGAAGTAGTTCGGGTGGCGCGACCAGCCCCACAGCCCGCGGTCCATGATCTGCCCCGGCTCGCGCGTCGCGATGAAGCGGTGGAGCTGCCGGTCCGACACGAGCTGGATGGTGGCGGCGCCCATCCCGAGGACGAACGCGACCCAGTCGAGCCACCGGAGCGGCGCCGTCCCGAGCTGCGTCGCCGCATAGAGCGGGAGCATCCCGAGGAAGACCTGGACGGTCGGGAAGAAGTGGATGCCGAAGAAGTCGCTCAGCCCGGAGATGCGCGGGTAGCGCCCCCTGACGAGCGGATAGCGCCAGTCCTCGTGCGCGAGCCCCTCCCAGTGCTTCGCCCAGTTCCAGGTCAGTCGGATCGCCCAGTACCACACGACGAGCGACATCAGCGTGTAGCGGCCGACGCTCGCGCCCGGGGCGTGTTCATACCACCAGACGAGCAGAAAGAGCGGCGGGATGACGCTCCAGTACGGGTCGTAAAAGCTCGAATTGCGAAAAAACCGGCTGAATACGAACACCACGAATGTCGCGATCACGTCCGCGATGAAGCTCCGCAAGAGCAGGTCGCCCGCCATCTGCGTGAGGTAGAAGTAGCCCGCCCCGCACGCGAGGACGTAGGCGATGAGCACCCAGAAGAGCGCCCCAGCTTTGGTCTTCATCGGTCTCCTCGATCGGTGCCGGCGCGGGCGCGTCCTACGCGAGCGGCGGGCCCGCGCATCGTAGGGCACGCGCGCGGGCCGTGTCGATCAGCGCTTCGCGGGCACGTACGAGCCGACTTCGGCGCCAAAGCCGATCGCGAGACGGTTCCAGCCGTTGATCGCGACGATGGCGAGCGTGAGGTCGACCAGCTCGCGCTCTTCGAAGTGCGCCCGCACCGCCTCGAAGTCCGCGTCCGAGACGCCGTTGTCCGCGATGCGCGTGAGCGCCTCGGTCCACGCGAGGGCCGCGCGCTCCCGCTCGGTGTAAAACGGGGCCTCTCGCCAGGCGGCCAGCACGTGCAGCCGCTGCGCCGTCTCGCCCGCCGCCATCGCGTCCTTGCTGTGCATGTCGAGGCAGTAGGCGCAGCCGTTGATCTGCGAGGCGCGCATCTTGACCAGCTCGATCAGGGAAGACTCGAGCCCGGACCCGCGCACGTGGGTCTCGAGCCCGAGCATCGCGGCGAGCCCCTCCGGGTCGACCTTCGCGTAGGGCAGGCGCTGGCTCACTTGTCCGCCTCGCCCTCGCCCGAGGACGCCTCCGCGTGCTGGTGCATCGTGTCGATGGCGAGCGCCGAGTGGGCGAACGCGCCGCCCGCGCGCATCTCGGCGGCGACCCACACCGCCTCCATGATCTCCGCTTCAGTCGCGCCCGCTTTGAGCGCGCCCTTGGTGTGGCCGCGGATGCAGTACGGGCACTGCGTCGTGTGCGCGACCGCGACGGCGATGAGCTGCTTGGTCTTCTTCGACAGGGCGCCGTCTGCGAAGACCGCGTTGCTGAACGCGGCGAACGCCTCCATCTGCTTCGGCGCCAACTCGCGACGCTTCTTGGCGATGTCGCGGCTCGACTCTGGGTACATGGGGTGGTCTGCCATGGTGCTTGCTCCTTGTCTCGGGCGTTACGCGGCGGTCTCGCGGTCGATGATGTCATCGACGAGCGCGTCCGGGAGCCGCCCGGTCTGCTGGAAGGCGCGCATGTGCTCGATCGGCTCGACGCCGAGGTCGGCCGCCGTGCGCCCGTGAACCTTCTGCGTGTACTTCCGCGGCTCGAAGCCCCGCAGCAGCGCAGCCGCCCTGCCCCCCTCGCGCGCGGCCGCGGGGATGTGCTGCTCGAGCAGGTCGAAGAGCGCCGCCAGGTTGTTCATCTTCATGTACGGGCAGGTCGCGCAGCCGCCGGCCGTCGAGCAGCCCTCGCCCGCGGCGACGCCCGGCAGCACGCTCAGCTCGGTCCCCGGCGCCTCGGCGATCGCCTCGCTCGCGACGGGGAAGACGACCTCAGCCCGCACGTCCGGCCCGCCCGCGTCGCGGTTCTTGCGGAGCTTTTCCTGCACCTGGCGGACGATCGGCGTGATCATCCCGGCCTCGGTCCCGAGGATGAACTGGAGGGTCTTGGGCTCGGCGGGCTCCGTGTCCGCAGCGCTCGCGGCGTCCGGGCTCGCGCGGCCGGCCTCGATGGCCTGGTCGACCTTGCGCAGGATGAACGCGAGGATGTTCGACGTGGAGCCGACCACGCCCGCGTCCCGCTGCTGCCCTTCGAGGCCGAGCGCGAACATCTCGCCTGGCACCTCGAGGTGGGCCGCGACGAACGCGTCCGGGTAGCTCTCGCGCACCCGCTCGACGACCTCGCCGCCGAACATGTGGTGCACGATGCAGATGCCCTGCTGGAAGTAGTGAAAGCGCTCGAGCAGCGCGCGCACGCTCGCCGCGTCGTGGTCCGGGTGCAGCGCGCGGATGGTCTCGTCGTCCATCTCGGCGAGCGCCTCGAACAGGTGCTGGAGGTTTTGGCCCATGTACGTGTCCGGGCCGAACCAGACGTGCAGCCCCGGCACCTGCGCCGTCGCCGTGAGCACCGTCTTGACGACGTTCGACGACGTACACGTGATGGTCGGCACGAGCGCGTGCGCCTTCGCCTTCGTGAGCAGGCTCGTGTTGATGTAGACGACGTGCAGCGAGCGCGGCGTGTGCGACGCCTCGGTGAGGTACATGCCGTACTCGCGCGCCTCGGCGGACTCCGCGAGCGAGCAGCCGATGGCGTCCGAGGCGACCCGGTAGACGGGCACCTCCGGGTGGCCGGCCGCGTCGAGCACCGCGCGCACGTTCTCGCTCATGAAGTCGACGCCGAGCACGATGATGGTCTTTGCGCCCTGCTCGACCATCTGCACGGCGCGGTCGGCCATAGCGAGCGAGTCCGAGACGTAGACGTGCGGCCACTCGCTCGCGGCGAGCACGCCCTGAAGCTCCGGGTCCATGTAGAAGTGCGCGACCACGCCCGCGTTCTGCGCGCGGAGGGCGCGCGTCAGCCGCTCCACCACACCCGGGTCCGGCCGCAGGTAGGTCGCCTGCGCCTCGGCGAAGCTCCCCTCCGGGACGAGCTCATCGGCGGTGATCTGTAGCGACGGAAAGGGCTGTGCCTTCATGGTTGCCAATTGTCATAGTGCCGGGCCCGGCGCATGGCGAGCGTGGGCGGGGGCTGGCAGATCGCGGGGGTGCAGACCTCGGTCTACGTCCACTTCCCGTGGTGCGCGCGAAAGTGCCCCTACTGCGACTTCGCGTCGTACCGCATGGCGCCGGCGGCCGTCCCGCACGCGCGCTACGCCGACGCGGTGCTGCGAGAGCTCGAGCGCCGCGCCGACGCCGTCCGGGGGCGGGAGCTCGCGTCGGTGTTTTTCGGCGGCGGGACGCCCTCGATGTGGGCGCCCGCAGAGCTCGGCCGCGTGCTCCACGCCATCCGGGGCGCCTTCGGGGCCGCGGAGCGCCGCTCGGACGAGGCGCTCGAGGTCACCGTCGAGTGTAACCCCGCCTCGCTCGACCGGGCCGGCGCCGCTGCGCTCCGCGAGGCGGGCGTGAACCGCCTGTCGATCGGCGTCCAGGCGCTCCGCGACGAACGCCTGCGCTTCCTCGGCCGCATGCACGACCGCGAGGGCGCCCTCGCCGCCGTCCGCGCGGCGCTCGAGACACACGAGCGCGTCAGCGTCGACCTCATGTTCGGCACGCCGGGGCAGCGCGTCGACGACTTCGCCGACGAGATCCGCGAGGCGCTCGACCTCGGCATCCAGCACGTCTCGGCCTACGCTCTCACGATCGAGCCGGGCACCGTCTTCGGCGACATGCAGCGGGCCGGTACGCTGCGCATCGCCACCGACGACGAGTATGCGGCCCTCTTCGCGCAGACCGAGCGCGCGATGGGCGCCCGCGGCCTCGAGCACTACGAGGTGTCGAACTACGCGGCGCCCGGCGAGCGCTCGCGGCACAACGAGCACTACTGGCGCGGCGGCGCCTACCTCGGCCTTGGCGCCGGCGCCGTCGGCTGCCTCGACGCGGGTCCCGGCACAGCGCGCCGCTACCGCAACACCGCCGACACCGAGCGCTACATGGGCGCGGGCGACCTCGCCGAGACCGAGGCCGAAGACGAGCACCTCGACGGCGACGCCCTCGTCCGCGAGGCCCTCATGCTCGGCCTGCGCACCGACGCCGGCGTCGACCTCGCGGACGTCGAGCGCCGCTCCGGCCGCCCCGTCCCCCGGGGCCGCGAGCGCGCCATCGAGCGCCGCCTCGCGCAGGGCGACCTCCTGCTCACAGGCGACCACCTCCGCGTCCCGCGCGCGCGCTGGCTCCACCTCGACGGCATCATCGCCGACGTCTTCTAGGGGTTGGTCATGCCCTCGCTGCGCTCGGGGAGAGGGTCGCGCGACCCTCTCCGAAGCCCAAATTCGCCGCGCGATAGAATCGCGGCGAATCCGCCCTTGGCTCCCTCTCCCGCGAGGGTCGGCACCGCAGCGGAGCTCCCGCTTCGGCACGGGCATCGTGGCCGTCCGCTGTTGGTTGCACTCTTGCAGAGACAAGACTGAACCCAACAGCGCGGGACCGTAGGACCTGACCGTATGAACGACTCGCGGCCGGCCACACTCACCGGCGCGCGTGGCGTGGGCTCAGTCTTCTTTGAAAACCTCGTCGATATCCGCGGCCTCGAGCACTCGCTCCGCCCATCGGTCGACCTGCGCCTCGTCCGCCGCCTGCACCCGAGCCGCGTAGCGCTGTGCCACGGCCCCAAAGCGCAAGTCGAGCAGCTTACTCAGCAGCGTCGCCTTACCCGCGCGACGGCCCTCTTCGCGCCCTTCTTCGCGCCCTTCCTCTCGCCCTCGTTCGAGACCCTGGGCACGGCCCTCGGCTCGTAGTTGTTCCGCTCCCGTCACAAACGCCTCCTCTCCGCCAGGCCCCAGCTCCGACACGACCAGCGCCTCGAGCTCACTCGTCGGCGTGCCCGTGACCTCGACAATATACCTCACCACCATCGCGAGCGCTTCGGTGCCCGACGGCTCTGCGAGCACCGCGCGCATCAGGCCGATCCATCGCGCGAGGTCGGCCAGGACGTCGTCGCTCTGGCGCGCCTTCTCGAGCAGGAGCAGCGCCAACGCGCTGAGCGCCGTCAGCCTCCGCTGTCGGTGCAGCGCGAGACACGACGCCTCGCTGACCTGATGGACGACAAGGTTGAAGTGGATCGTTCCCGCCGCAACGCTCTCACCGAGCTTGCGGTCCGGGCAGAGAAGCTCGCTCAACGCGGTGGGCGCCGACCACGGGCGGGTCGCGTGATAGAGAACGATCGGAAAGATGACGGGCGGCGAGGGGTCATGCGGATGGTCCGAGAGGTGCCGGTCCCAGACGCGCCCGGCGTAGATCACGGCCCGCAGCGGCATCATGCGGTCGACGGTGCTCTGGTGCTCGACGAGGACGTAGAGCAGCACCGGTTGCTGGCGGCTCTGCACCGAGAACAGGAGGTCCGTGTGCCGCGCCCTGAGCGACGGGTCGACGAATGAGCCCGGGCGCAGCTCGAGTGAAGCCCAGTCGAGCTGCGAGGCCACCTCGAGAGGAAGCAAGCTCTTCAGCAAGCCCTCCGCGTGGCGCTGCTGCGCGAACACGGCCTTGACGAGCGCATCGTGCGGTTGAGATGTCACGCGCCCTTATCGGTAGGTCGGCCTCACCCGTTGCGTTTTTCTTGGCCGTCCTCGCTCGGTGCGTACCAGCGTGCGCTTTCGCGCCTGACGGCTCTGCGAGCGCGTGCGACCGCGGCCGTGCGTGGTGGGCCCGGCGGGTGCGTGGTACGTAGCGGCGCCATGGAGCGCCTCTTGTGGGTCTGTTTGGGCGGGGCGGCGGGCAGCGGCGCGCGCTACCTCGTCTCTGGTTGGGCGCACGACTGGCTCGGCACCGGCTTCGCGTACGGCACGCTCGCCGTGAACCTCATCGGCTCGTTCCTGCTCGCGTTGTTGATGTACGTCGCGCTCTCGACCGACACCATGTCGCCGGCCGTGCGCCTCGCGCTCACCACCGGGGCGATGGGCGGCTTCACCACGTACTCGACCTTCAGCTACGAGACCATGCGCTACCTCCAAGAGAGCGCGTACCTCCTCGCCCTGGTGAACGTCGGCGTCACCGTCGTCGGCTGCCTCGCGGCGAGCTTCGCCGGGTACGCCGTCGCCCGAATGCTCATCGGGGGATAAGCTCCAAGGGGCGGCGCCGAGGCCCGCCGCGCAGCACAGGAGGCCGCCATGCGCGAGATCGACGGCGAACAGACCCTCGTACGCATCTTCATCGGCGAGTCCGACCGCTGGAGACACCAGCCCCTCGCCGACGCCCTCCTCGAGCGCCTGCGCAAAGAGCAGTTCGCGGGCGCCACCGTCTTCCGCGGGACCGCCGGCTTCGGCGCGCGCAGCCACCTGCACACCAGCAACATCCTGCGCCTGTCCGAAGACCTCCCCATCGTCATCGAGGTCGTAGACACCGAAGAGCAGATGGAGCGCCTGCTGCCCATCCTCGACGAGATGGTCACCGGCGGCGCCCTCGTGACCATGGAGCGGGCCCGCGTCGTCCGGTACACGGGCGGCCAATGATCCTCTCGGACCGCGATCTCCGCGCGCGCCTGCAGCACGGCGACCTCGAGGTCGGCCCGCTCTCGGACCCCGAGCTCCAGATCCAGCCCGCAAGCATCGATTTGCGCCTCAGCAACCGCTTCGTCGTCTACAAGCTCCCCCACGTCCCCTGCATCGACGCGCGCGACCCCGCCGACCTCGACCGCTACACCACCGTCGTCGACATCCCCGACGGCGACGCCTTCATCATGCACCCCGGCGAGTTCGCCCTCGGCTCCACCGTCGAAGTCGTCCGCATCCCGAGCGACCTCGTCGCCCGCGTCGAAGGTCGCTCCAGCATCGGCCGCCTCGCCATCGTCGTCCACGCCACCGCCGGCTTCATCGACCCCGGCTTCGAAGGCCAGATCACCCTAGAGCTCAGCAACCTCGGCCGCTGCGCCGTCAAGCTCTACCCCGGCATGCGCATCAGCCAGCTCGTCCTGCACACCATGACCAGCCCCGCCGAACGCCCCTACGGCCCCGCCCGCGGCAGCAAATACCAACACCAACGCGGCCCCGTCCCCAGCCGCCTCCACACCGACAAAGACTGACCCGCGCGCGAGCGGCCGGGACGGCGGCGGCGAGCGGCGCGGAGACGCGGCGGGCGGGGGGCCGGCGGCGCGCGACCTT
>JAGQJE010000329.1 GCA_020430775.1 Myxococcales bacterium | reverse complement strand
TGCCGAACCCACCTCCTCAACAAACGCCTCCCCGTCGCCATGCGAACCCTACGCCGCCGCGACTACACCGCCCGCGTCGAGCCCGTCACAAAGCGCGCCGCGTGATCCCTCCGCCATCCAGACCCCTCGACAAGCTCGCAGGCTTGTCGAACCTCGGTTTCGACCCCAGCGGCTATGCAGGAGGCTTCAAGGGCCGCCCGAGTTTCCGAGACCTTCTTGCGTTCGCGTTCCAGCCACAGAACATAGTCGCCAACCCCGACGTCCTGTTCTTCAAGGCCGACACGATGGAGCACAAGGAGAAGCTCCGGACGATCTTTCCCTACGTGCTTGGCGCCGTGACACCGGAGATGCTAGCGCGACGGTGGGAAGTCGAACAGCTCCTGCGGGAACTGCGGCGCAAGGAACGCGAGCTTGAGGCACAACGCACCGCATCGACCAAGTGGCGCGCCGAACTTCAGGGCTGGGTGTCGGAGGCGCGCGTACTCGGGCTCCTCGCGCCGGACGTGGTCTCACCTGATGCCACAGAACATGAACTCCTCGCCGCACTCGAGGAAGTCGTCACGAAGACTTCGGTTGACGCGCAGCTATCGGATACGGCGTTTGACATGGCCGCACGGGAGGTGGCTGATCTGGCGAGAGAGGAGAGCCAGGCGTCCTTGCGCCTGGCTGAGGTCAGGACGCGCCTCGACAACATGACGAAGCTGCAGGTTGCCGTCACCGACTACACGGACGCCTTGAAGAAGCAGCGGGACCGGCTGCAGCTGTCTCGTTGGTTGCGCGACCTCGCGCGTACCTCGGACGCGACGTGCCCGATTTGCGATGGCGCCTTCGACCACGCCGTTGGTGAACTCGACACCCTCTGCGACGCGCTGGCGACGGTCGAAGCGACGGCCCGACAGGTGGAACCGGTGCCGGCGGTATTTGACAAGGAGCTCGTCCAGGTGCGCGCCCAGGCGCGAACGGTCACGGACAGCCTCAACGGCATCCGCACGCGCAGGCGGGCTATCGAGGAGCGCTCGGCACGAATCAAGGAGGAGCGCCTGAACCGCGCGTCTCTCGATCGTTTCCTCGGACGCATGGAACAGGCGCTGAAGGTACTGAAGGCGCCCGAGGGAGATCCCGCTTTCGCAGCCGAGGTCGCTGCGCTCAAGGAGAGGCTTGACGAGTGCCGGAAGGGACTGTCGGATACCAATGCGCGCCTACGC
Organism: Myxococcales bacterium; assembly: GCA_020430775.1. Classification (GTDB taxonomy): domain Bacteria; phylum Myxococcota_A; class Polyangia; order Polyangiales; family Houyiibacteriaceae; genus JAGQJE01. The sequence goes on along the minus strand of JAGQJE010000329.1, from coordinate 4,578 downwards.
CAGAAGGCAGCCTTGGACCGCGTCTCTAGGACGATGGCGCGTTTGCTACCGGGCCTCGACTCAGAACGGCCTAATGACCCGGCCGAGCTGAACATCGATGACCTCACGATCCGAGTCACTGGAAGTACCGGACGACCCGACTTCCTGTGGGAGATCGGTAGCGGCGCGAACTGGCTCTCGTATCATGTCGCCGCGATGGTCGGGCTCCACGAGTTGTTCCTGAGCCAGCCGGCCAGCCCCGTGCCGAGCTTGCTCGTGCTCGACCAGCCAAGCCAAGTCTACTTTCCGCGCACTCTGGCGAAGGAGGCGAAGGAGGGGGACGATCCAACCATCGGAGACGAGGACGTAGCCGCCGTGCGCAAGGTCTTCAGCAGCTTGTCGACCGCGACGACTGAGATCGCGGGCCTTCAGATCGTGGTGCTCGATCACGCCAGCGAGGAGGTGTGGCGCGACGTCGACCTCCACGTCGTCGAGGAGTGGCGGGACGGGAAAGCGCTCGTGCCCTTGACGTGGCTGGATGGTGGCGCAGCGTGACGAGCCACCCAGCCGCCTCGTCGCAGCATCTCGGCTCTCGCCCCGCCGCTGGTTCACACGAGGCGCTCTGGGAAGCCCCCGATCTCCGCGACCCCTGCGAGATCCACCACTTGCGCCCGCGCCCTCATCCGGCCTGCTTCGTCGCAAGCTCCCGCGAGGGGATCGGCCCCCGACGCTACGACACACGAACCCAACGGGCGCTCGTTCAACAGGGCCAAGGAGGAGAATGTGGGCGACGATCACGCCGACGCGATTGGGCTTCAAGGAGGTAGAGCCGAGCGATTTCCTCGCTGGGACACGCCTGGTGGTTTTCGTAAGACGCGGTATCAGGCGCACACCCTCGGCTGGGTAGAGCCGGGCCGCCCGCCTAGTGGGACACGAGCCCCGCGCACACAACTAAAGCCCTGCTGAAGTTTCTTGCAGGCGCACCCTTGCACGGAACTAAAGCGTGGCTTAATGTTCTCGCATGAACGGGGCGACCATCAGCTCGCCCGACTGGGACCACCTCTTCGAGATCGCGGCGGCCCAGGACGGGCTCTTCACGACGCGGCAGGCGGCCGCGGCCGGCTACTCGCCGCAGCTGATCGCGCACCATCTGCGTGCCGGCCGCATGGTGCGCGTGCGACGCGGCGTGTACCGGCTCGTGCACTTCCCCGCGGGAGATCACGAGGATCTCACGGTGATCTGGCTCTGGTCGGAGCAGGAGGGCGTCTTCTCCCACCAGACGGCGCTCGCTCTGCATGACCTCTCCGACGTCCTCCCCGCGCAGGTGCACCTCGTCCTTCCCGAGACGTGGCGTACGCGGCGGCTCCGCGTGCCAGAGGGCGTCATCCTCCACTACGCCGACGTCGCCGAGAGCGAGCGGCGCTGGTTCGGACCCGTGCCAGCGACCGCACCCCTGCGGACGCTCGAGGACTGTGCCGCGGAGCACCTGCCGCCCGAGCTGCTCAGGGGCGCCGCCCTCGATGCGCTCGCCCGTGGTTTGGTCACGCGTCGCGAGTTGGCCGCCGTCGAGGCCGCGCTCGCGCCCTTCGGGGGTATCGAGTGACGACCCAAGCGTACCGGACCGCCGCCGCGTTCAGGCAAGCGCTCGAGCAGCGGCTCCGCATGGCGTCGGCCTCGGGCGTCGACTTCGCTCGACGCCGCCAGCTCGTGGTGTTCGATCGCTTTCTCGCGCGCGTCGCCCTGGAGCTAGGCGACGCCGTCACGCTGAAGGGCGGCCTCGCCGTCGAGCTGCGCATCGAGAGGGCGCGCACCACCAAGGACGTCGACCTGCGTGTCATGGGCTCGCCCGACGACATCCTCGACAGGCTCCGCGGCGCCGCCGGCCGCGACCTCGGCGACTTCATGGTGTTCACCATCCGTCCTGATGAGCGGCACCCCGAGATCCAGAACGACGGGATGCAGTACGAGGGCCTGCGCTTCCGGGCCGAGTGCACCGTCGCCGGGAAGGTCTATGGTCGACCGTTCGGGGTCGACGTGGCCTTCGGCGATCCGATCCTCGGAGAGCCCGATCTCATGGTCGCCGAGGACGTACTCGCGTTCGCCGGCATCGGGCCACCGGCGCTGCGGGTGTACCCCGTCGAGACCCATATCGCAGAGAAGCTCCACGCCTACACGATGCCACGCGCGCGCCCGAACTCACGGGTCAAGGACCTCCCCGACATCGCGCTCATCGCCACGGCAGGTCCGATCGACGCGGCCCGGGTTCGCGCCGCGATCGAGCAGACCTTCGCGTTCCGCGGCACGCACGCCGTGCCGACGCAGCTCCCCGCCCCGCCCGAGACATGGGCGGCCTCCTACGCCACCATCGCGCGCGAAGACCAGCTGCACTGGGTCACTCTGGTCGACGCCTTCGAGGCGGCACGCGCGTTCTTGGACCCGGTCCTCAAGGGGCCAGGCGGCGACGTATGGGATCCCACGGCCTGGCGCTGGACGGTGCCGACGACCACGCCCAACCCCGAGCAGGACTGAACCGACCGATGCCGAAGTACTACGAGTTCGAAGTCTCGTTGCAGGAGATCCGGCCGCGGATCTGTCGGCGCTTTCTGCTCCGAACCACCGCGACCTTCGCGCAACTCCACCAGGCGATTCAGCAGAGCTTCGGCTGGCGGGAGAGCCACCTGTGGGAGTTCCGCCTGCCCACCCATCAGGGCCGCCCCATCGCGAGGCTGCCTGGTGGCGAGGCGTACGAACGCCCGAGGCCGGACGCGAAGACCGTCAAGCTCAACACCTACTTCACCGACAACCGGGCCGTGGAGTGGTGCGAGTATCTCTACGACTTCGGCGACGACTGGACGCACGACGTGAAGCTCATCGCGGTGCGCTCCGACAAGGAGGCGTTCAAGCGCCGGCTCCTCGCTGGCGAACGGGCGGCACCCCCAGAAGACTGTGGCGGGACGCCGGGCTACGACCGGATGGTCCACTTCGTCGAGACCGGCGAGGACACCTACGACGGCGATCCCGCGTGCCTCGCGGCGTGGCTCGGCGGATGGCGCCCAGACGCCTTCGACATCGCGAAGACGAAGGCGGAGTTCGACCGATGAGGCGGAAGCCGAAGATCGAGATCGACCGGGACAAGATCCGCACCGAGGCGCGCAAGCTCGACGGCGCCGGACTTCGCATCTGGCTCGATCGCGCGATCGACCTGCTCCCAGACGACGCCATCCCCGAGCTCATCGCCGACTACCTCCACCTCCGCGACGTGCTCGCCGACACGGCAACACAGCCCGACCTCCTGCGCTCCATCCGCGAGTTTCACCGCGAGAGCATGGCGGGCCGCTACTATCAGAGCTTCAACGTCAACTCGCGCAACTCCACGGAGAAGTCGCGCGGCACAGAGATCTTCATTGCGGACCACTCGCGCCTGGTCGAGGCATGTCTACGCGCGGAGCGATCGGGGGACCTCGAGACGGCCGCCGAGGGGCTCGAATTGCTCGTCGCGCTGATGCGCGAGATCGATCGCTGCGAGCGGGACATCGTCTTCTTCGCCGACGAGGCCGGGTCTTGGCAGGTCGGCGTCTTGTGGGATCGCGTGCTGCCGGCCTGGTTCAGAAGCCTGTCGCCCGGGAAGACGCGCACGAGTGGGCCAAGACCGTCGTCGACGCGCTCAACGCCTTCGCCGGCTATCAAATGGCCGAGCTCCTCGTGGCGGCACGTGATGCGGGGACACCCGAACAGCGCGCCGCGCTGGCAGAGTACGAAGCCGACCTGCGCCGCCGCTCGCGATGAGACGCGTGGTGCGTCTCGCTTCGTCGTAGCGTCTCGGCTCTCGCGTCCGAGGCTGGTTCACACGAAGTGCTCTGGCACCCCCGCCATGTGCGCAGGCCCTTGATTCTCATGGCCACTTTCCGATCCAACGCGGCCATTCGCTTCGCCACAAGCCACGGATTCGGGAGCCATCTCGGAGTCGGCCCACGAGGGCGCGGCGGTGATCGGCTCGGCGTTGGGCTGCGGTCACCGCGGGTTCGCGGATCGGAGGCGTGGATCTGGGGCGAGCCGGACGCGCAGGTCGCGTGGGGCGCGGACGCGCCACCGGCGTGTCCGTTCAGCCGCTACCGACGTGCTTCTTCACGTTCAGCGCTTTCCACCGCAAGCCCGGGTTCGTCGCGATGCGCTGTTGCAGCCCGGCGTCTGCGGTGAGGAGCGACGCCTCGATCTCGCCCTGGCCGTTGAGGCGGTCGAGGAAGGCGAGCTCGTGGTCGGCCAGCGGGAGCACCGCTGAGAGCAGCGCGCGGGTCTCCTCGATGAGATCGCCCGTCCAGCGCTCGACCTTGGGTGGTGCTGGAGGAATGTCCTGGCGCAGCATCGGCAGGAGCTGGCGCTTCGCGTCATCCACGGTCGGACATCGAACACGAAGAGGTTCAGCGCGGTGCCGCCCTTCAACGCCACCCGCGGCCCCATGAAGGGATGCGCGACGTAAGCCTCCTACGGGCCGCCTTGTAGCGGGGCGGTGCTGGGGGGTTATGTCGGGGGCATGAGCACGAAGCGACGCCGGCGTAGCTCGGCGGAGTGGGCGGAGCTGGTCGCGCAGTGGCGGCTGAG
>JAGQJE010000328.1 GCA_020430775.1 Myxococcales bacterium | reverse complement strand
GGTCGGGGTCGGGCGCGGGGTCGGGGTCGGGCACAGGCGCGGGATCGGGCGCGGGGTCGGGGTCGGGCGCGGGGTCGGGATCGGGCACAGGCGCGGGATCGGGCGCGGGGTCGGGATCGGGCACGGGGTCGGGGTTGGGCGCTGCGGCTCGGGCGGGGGATGGGGGAGGCTCGAGTCGGGGCGTGACGCCAGGTGTCTCACCGTGCGGAACTGCGCCCCCGGGGGCCGATCCGGTCGTGCCATCGAGGGCGCTTCGTGGTACACACGCGGCCATGAAGGGCGCAACCGAGCTGTCGAAGTCGAAGTGGGGGACCCTCGTCTACTTGCTCATCCCCATCGGGCAGGTCGCGATCGCGCTGTGGTCGCTGTACTGGGGCGGCAAGATCTGGCACCACTGAGCGCGCTCGGGCCACGACCCGAGTAGTGCAAGGTGGCCGGCTTCCTGCGGCGCGAGCGTGAGCACGCGAGGTCGGCGTCGATCGCGGCCGTGGTCCTCCCGAGTCCTCCGGCGCCGGCGGTCAGGGCTGGGGCGCGGGCGCGTCGACGACGTGGAGCGTCGCCAACCCGAGCGTCGCCGTGTCGGGCGGCGCTCCGGCGACGAGCCGGAGATCGACGGAGTCCGGGGTGTTCGGACCGGCCGTGATCTCGACGACCAGCGCGTTCGGCCCCGTGCGTTCGACCTTGTCGAGTCGCGCACCCGGCGGCGGGAGGACGCGCACGTCGGCCGGTAGTGCGATCGCGGCCTGCAGGGCGAGGTGAAGCGTCTCACGCCTGCCGCGCACCAGCGTCGGCGCCGGCTGGACGTCGATCCGCGCGTGCTCGACCGCCACCGCGACCGGCGCGGTCGGGCCGCCGGCCCCGGTGCACGCGATGTTCCAGACGCCGGTCCGATCGAGGCGCGTCAGCTCGGCCGGCTGTTCGAGCTGCCCCGCGCGCATCCGGCCGCAGCGCATCCCCTCCGGCGCGCGAAGGCTCGCACCGACGAACACCGCGACCGGCCCGGCGGCTGCATCCGCTCCGCCCGGGGCGGCGGGCGTCGTCGCCGTGGGGCTCCCGGCGGTTGCGAGGACCGAGGGCGTCGCGGCGGGGGCGGGCCCCACGCCGGTCACGGTGGCGAGCGCGACGGTCAGCGGCAGCGCCTCCGCCGCGGGGCTCTCGAAGCCGTCGGCGTCGATGGCGGACACACGCGCAAAATAGGTCCCGGCCGGCAGGTGGCGGGCGGTCATCTCGAGGACGTCAGACGGGACGCGCACGGCGGCGACCGGGCTCCGCCCCTCGGGGTCGCGCGACAGCTCGACGTGGTACAGCTTCGCCTCCGGGACGGCGCTCCACCGGGCGTGCACGGTGCCGCCCGTCCGCGTCAGCCCGGCGAAGCGCGTCGGGATGCCCGCGACCCAGTCCGGCGGCGCCGGGAGAGGCCGTGGCGGGGTCGGCGGCTCGCCCTGCCGCACCGACGCGCCGAAGCCCGGCCGCACGAGCACCTCACCGCCGGCCTTCGAGGCGAGCTCGGTCGCGCCGGTGTGGCTCGAGACCAGGCTCGTGCCGACGGTGTCGACGTCGAGCACCGAGCTGCCTCCGAGCAGGTTCGCGCGGGCGCTCGGCGTCTCGACCTGCATCCTGAGCTCGCCGAGGTGGCTCTCGAGCGTGCCGCGCTCGAGCGTCGCCGCGCCGGTGCGCCGCCGGGTCTGGCCGTACGTCTCGCCGTAGATGATGACGAGCGTGTTCTCGCGCATCTGGATCGTGGACTCGTTGCGGAAGGTCAGCTCGGCGGACGAGCTGTCGAGGGTGAGGACGCGCCACCCACGGTACAGCCCGAGCCCTTGCTTGGCGGGCTCCCACTGGGTGACCTGGGGTTTGCGCGCCTCCACCTTGTGGACGATCGTCGTCACCCGGGCGTCGGGGCTCGGCGTCACCCCGGGGAGCGTCAGGACGCTGCCGGGCGTAAGCACGTTCGGGTTGGGCGCGATCGACGGGTTGGCCGGGACGATGAGCGTGTAGCACTGCCGCGCGTCGCCGTAGACGCGCGCCGCGACCCGCTCGCAGGCGTCGCCCGGCTGAACCACGTAGCGCTGCGACTGCTCGGAGCTGGTCGCGGGCTCCCCCGCGCCGGCGGTGGGCGCCTGAGCGGACGACGGGGCGCTGCGGGCGGTCAAGAGGACCGCGGCGAGCGTCACGGCGAGCGTCAGGGTGAGCGGGCGGTGCCGCGCGGAGCGGAACGTAGCCCGACGCGAGCGAGTGCGTGGTGGAGTCATATCGATGCGCGGTGAGTGGACAGGCGAACCGACGCCACGGGCCGAGACGAGCGCGGCGCGTGCGTATTCATCGTGTCAGGGCGCGAGCGGCGCAGTCCGGCGGAGCGCGCGCAGGAGCTTGCGAGCGAGGTCCGCCCCTTTGATGGGGCGCGAGACGACGTCGGCGGCCCCCGCGCGGAGCAGACCCGTGAGCCGGACGATGTCCCCGGCGGCGGCGTCGCTGATGACGGGGCGGCCGTGGCGCGCCAGCTCGGCGACCGTCTCGAGCGTCGCCTCAGGCGCGAAGAACGCGTCGGCGTCCGTGTCCGCTCCCGACGCGGCGTAGGCCTCGAGGCCGTTGGTCGCGAGCTCGAGGCGGAGCGCCTCGTCGACCGCGCCGAGGATCGCGACCGAGGCCGCCAGCGCGGGGACAGGGCTGCTCCCCGCCGGCTGGGACGTCGTGCCGCTCGCCGGGTCGCGAGGCGCCTCTGAGAGCATCCGCGCGGCGCGCCCGACCGCCTGGCCGTCGGAGGCGAGCCCGCCGAGCCGCTCCGGCCGCGAGAGATCGACCCGGCGCAACGCGTCCCGCACGGCGCGCGCGTCCGGGCGGTCCGACGGCGACTTCGCGAGCATCGCGATCACGAGGTCGTCGAGCGCCCCCGAGATGCCGAGGTCCGGGCGGAGCTCGCGGAGCGGCGTCGGCGCGACGAAGATGTGCCGGCTGAGCAGCACCGTCGGGTTGCCGAAGAAGGGGACGCGCGAACAGAGCATCTCGTAGAGCAGGCACCCGAGCGAGTAGACGTCCGAGCTCGGGGTGACCTCGACCCCACGCGCCTGCTCGGGCGACATGTAGTCGGGCGTCCCCGTCACGACGCCCTCGCGCGTGAGGCGCGCGATGTCCTCCTGGCCCTCCTGGACGAACGCGAGGCCGAAGTCCACGACGACTACCCGCTCCGAGCCGTCCGCGCGGCGGTCGAGGATGATGTTCTCGGGCTTGAGGTCTCTGTGTACGAGGCCGATCGACTGGGCGGCCACCAGCACGTCGGCGATCTGCGAGGCGTAGCTGACCGCCTGCTCGGGCCTCAGCGGCGGCTTGTCCTCGTCGACGACCTGCCGGAGCGTCACGCCGCTGAGCAGCTCCATCGCGAGGTAGAGCGTGTCGCCGAGCTCGCCGAAGTCGTACACCTCGACGGCGTTCGGGTGCCGCAACGCGGACGCGACCCGCGCCTCCCGCGTGAAGCGCTTGCGCGCCCCGGGGCGCCGCGCGAGCTCCGGCAGGATGACCTTCACCGCGACGCGCCGGCCGAGGTCGCGCTGCGTGGCGGTGTAGACCGTCCCCATGCCGCCTTCGCCGATGCGCTCGAGGATCTCGAAGCGATCGCCGACGAGCGTCCCGCGGGGCAGGTCGTTCATCTCGCGCTCGATGTCGAGGTCGATGGTCACGTCCGTACCTCGAAGACTTGCACGGTTTGCGCGCGGCCGGGGATCGAACGTTCGCCGCGGTCGATGTACTCGAACCCCTCGCTCGCGGCGGCGCGGGTCGCCGCCGTCACGAGGATGGTCTGCGGGCGCGCGATGGACTCGAGGCGGGCGGCGACGTTCACGGTGTCGCCGATCGCCGTGTACTCCATGCGCGTCTCGGAGCCGATGTTGCCGACGATCGCCGTCCCGGAGCTGATGCCGATCGCGAGCTCGATCTTCGCGCCGTAGCGTTCCTTCCACCCCTCGTTGCCCGCCTCGAGCCACCTGAGCATGTCCTCGGCTGCGGCGACGCCGCGCGCGGCGTGGTCCGGCTGATGGGTCGGAGCGCCCCACATCGCCATGACGCAGTCGCCGATGAACTTGTCGATCGTGCCCCCGTGGCGGAAGACGATCTCGGTGAGGATGGTGAACAGCTCGTTCAGCATGCTGACGATCTCGTCGGCGCCGAGCCGCTCGGTGAGCGGCGTGAACGCGACCACGTCCGCAAACAGCACCGTCACCTCACGCCGCGTGCCGCCGAGGTGCATGTCCTGCTCGCGCGCGACCACCTTGTCGACGAGCTCACCCGGCAGGTAGCGCCGGAGGTCGCCGCGGATGGCGACCTCGGTGCGGATGCGGTCCTCGCTGGCGGCGAGATCGGCGGCGGCCGAGTTCATGACGGCGCCGAGGGTGCCGAGCTCGTCGCGCGACCGCACCTCGACCCGCTGGTTGAAGCGGCGGTTGGCGAGGTGCGAGGCGAGCTCCGCGAGCGCCCGCACGGGGCGGGTGATCTGGCGGGCGACCACGAACGCGATCAGCAGCGCGAGGACCACCGCGAGCGCGGTCGTGACCCAGATGATCTGCCGCATCTGGTCGAGCGACGCGTACGCGATGCGCGCGGGCACCTGAACGACGACCGCCCACGGGTACGAGCGCAGGCCGATCACCGTGCCGACGCGCGCGACGCCGTCCGGACCCGTGACCTCGCCCGTCTTGAGGACGCCGGCCTGCAGCGCGGCCGCGTCGAGGCCGGCGAGCACCCCCTGGCCCTTTGCCGACGGGAGGTCGCGCGCTTGCTGCGGGTCCGCGGAGGCGATCACGCGCAGGTCGCGGTCGACGACGAAGAGGGCGTTCGGGATGCCCTCGAAGCGCACCGCGCTGAGCCGGGCGACGCGGGCCTCGACCGGCGCGAGCGAGACCTGGCTCGCGACGTAGCCGGTGGTGGCGCCGCGCGCGTGCAGGGGGATCACGAGCAGCGCGTGCGGCGCGTCCGGCGCCGGCGTGACGCCGCCCGTCGCG
>JAGQJE010000327.1 GCA_020430775.1 Myxococcales bacterium | reverse complement strand
GCCGGTGCACCCGCGGCGGCGCGCGGCACGGGCGGCGGAAAGGACGGCGCCCCGACGGCGGTCCCCTCGACGCACGCGCTCGGGGGCGGCGCGGAGCGGGTGCGCGCGGGCTCGCGGGCGGCCTGGGCCGGTGACATCCCGAGCGCCTCGGCGGCGGCGAGCAGCGCCTCACGCATCTCGCGCGCGCTCTGGTACCGCTCTTCGCGGCGCTTGGTGAGCGCCTTGCGCACCACCGCGCACACGGCAGGCGGCAGGTCCGGGCGGCGCCGCTCGATCGGGATGGGCTCCTCGAACATCACGTGGCCGAGCAGCTCACCGAAGCCCTCGGCCTCGAAGGGGAGCGCGCCCGTCAGCGCCTCGTAGAGCAGCACGCCGACGGCGTACAGGTCGACGCGGTGGTCGAGGTCACCGCTGCCGCGCGCCTGCTCCGGCGCCATGTACTCCGGCGTCCCGATCAGCCTGCCCGCGACGGTCGTGACCGGCCCGCGCTCGCTCCGCTCGAGCACGCGCGAGATGCCGAAGTCGAGGAGCTTCGGGTACGCGCCCTCGCTGTCCCGGACCAAAAAGACGTTCTCCGGGGTGAGGTCCCGGTGGACGACGCCCTGCTCGTGTACGGCGCGCAGCCCGGTCAGCACCTGCGCCATGAGCCCTAGCGCCTCCTCGAGCGGCAGGGTGCCCTGCCGGCGGATGCGATCGCCGAGGCTCTCCCCGTCGAGCCGCTCCATCACCATGTAGGGGGCGCCGTCGTCCAGCCGCCCGAAGTCGAGGATCTCGATGACGTAGCGGTGCTTGACCCGCGCGGAGACACGCGCCTCGCGCAGGAAGCGCGCCGCCGCGACGTCCGCGTCGTCGTCGCCCCGCAGGTCGACCACCTTGATCGCCACCTGGACGCCGAGCGTGAGGTGCTCCGCGGCCCAGACCGTCCCCATGCCTCCTCGACCGAGGAGCGACTGGACACGGTACCGGTGTGCGATGACGATGCCCGGAGCGATCACGATGCCGGCCTCAACCTAGCAACCACCGTCCCCATTCGGTAGCGCCGTTCGGGGAATGGCGGCACGGCGACCGCCCCCGGCCGTTCCAACGGGAACGCCGACACGCGCGCCGTGGGCTGTTACGCTCGCCCCCATGAGACGGGCCATCGCACTCATCGTAGCGCTCGCGAGCGTTGGCGGCCCATGGGGCGCGCTGTCGATCGCCCCGGCCGCCCTCGCCCAGGACACGACCCCAAACCACACCGCTACCGCGCGCGCCCTCTTCCGCGAGGGGCTCCACGCCGTCGACGGGGGCGACTGGGAGGTCGCCGCCGATCGCTTCCGCCGGGCGTGGAACCTCCGGCCGTCGCCCGTCATCGCGTACAACCTCGCCATCGCGGAGCGCCACCTCGGCCGCCTGGTCGCGGCGTCAGAGCGCCTGCGCGCGGTGCTGCGCGACCCGAACACCTCCGCGCGGCTCGAGGCGCGCGCGCGCCGTGAGCTCGACGAGATCAAGCCGCAGATCGCCCAGCTCCGCGTGCGGGTGACTGGCGAGGAGGCTGCGCGCGCCGGGACCGAGGTCCGACTCGACGAGGAGCCGCTCCCGCCGGCGACGGTCGGCATCTACGCGCCGGTCGACCCGGGCGCGCACACGCTCACGCTCGAGCGCGGCGGTGAGGCGGTGACCGAGACGAGCGTGACGCTCACGCCGGGCGGACAGAGCGACGTCGTCCTCGAGGCACCCCCGCTCCCCGCCGTGGCACCGAGCCCCGCCGAGACCGCGCGAGCGGCGAGCGAGCGCACCCCCGAAGCCGCGCCGCCGGTCGCGGCGCCCGCACAGCCCGCGAAGGCCCGCAAGCCGCTCCGCAAGCAGTGGTGGCTCTGGACGGCCGTCGGCGTGGTCGTCGTGGGCGCGGCGACCGGGACCGCCGTCGCCCTCTCGAACCGCGGCGCCGGCCACTTCGACGGCACCCTCGGCAGCGTCCCGCTCGGCAAGTAGCGGCCGCCCGCTCGCCGGCGAGCGCCGCCCGAGCGGAGGCGGGCTGCCAGCCATGGGTTAGCAGCCGCGGTTACAGACGACGCGGTTCGGGGCGCAGGACTTGACCGCGGAGCCGAGGACCCCCGGGCAGCTCAGCCGGCCGGCAGCATCCTCGCGCTTGATCTCGCACTGCGCGGCGGCCGGCCCGAGGAGCACGGCGGCTTCGCAGGTGATGTCGTAGCCAGTCGATCCCTTCACGTCGACGGTGCAGATGGAGCCCGCCTTGCACACGACTTCGCACCGCGACGACCCCGAGCAGTCGATGTCGCAGGAGGCGCCCGAGCGGCAGGTGATCGCGGAGTCCGCCTGCCCGGCTGCGTCCACCGTGCAGTCGGTCGTGCACGAGGCCTGACACGCCGCCCCGCAGCGCAGCACGCAGGGGCAGCCGCCCGTGCCGCAGGCGCAGGACGTGCCTGGCGCGCAGGTCGGCGCGCAGCTCCCGCAGCCGCTCGGGCAGGCCCGCTCGCAGCCGTTGCCGGGCTTGCCGTCGAAGTCGACCCACCCGCTGCTGCACGCGCCGATCTTGCACGCGCCGCCCGCGCCGCAGACGCCCGTCGCGTTCGTGGGCGCGCACGCGACACCGCAGGCGCCGCAGTCGGTCGCCGTGTCGAGCGGCGTCTCGCACCCGTCGTCGGCGCGGTCGTCGCAGTCGTCGAAGCCCGTCTGGCAGGTCCCGATCTCGCAACCCGCCGGCCCGCACGTCCCGCTCGCCACGTGGTCGTCGAGGCACGAGTCCGTGCAGCCCTGGCAGTGCGTGACCGTGCCGAGCTTCGTCTCACACCCGTTGGTCGGGTCGACGTCGCAGCGCGCGTAGCTCGGGTCGCACTGGACGGTGCAGTTGCCGTCGAGGCACGCCGGGGAGGCGTGCGGCGCGTCCGCGCACACGGTGCCGCACTCTCCGCAGTGGTTGACGCTCGTCTTGGTGTTGACGCAGCTATCGCCGCAGCGGTCCGGCCTCGGCGGCGAGCAGGTCCCGCTGATGCAGTCGAACCCGTCTGCTTCGCTCCCGGAGCACACGGGCGTGCTCCCCGTGCAGGCGTGGTCGCACCCGCCGCAGGTCTTCGGCGCGTCGAGGTGCGCCTCGCAGCCGGTGGTCGGGTCGTCGTCGCAGTCCGCTCGCCCCGGGTCGCACTCGACGATGCAGACGCCGCCGTCGCACGCGGCGCGGCCCCCGTCGGGGTTGGGCGGGCAGGCGTGGTCACGCGATCCGCAGTGCAGGACGCTCGTGCGGGTGTCGACCTCGCAGCCGTCGGAGGGCTCGCCGTTGACGTCCAGCCACCCGTCGTCACAGGCGGCGACCTCGCACGTGCCGGTCGCGCAGGAGGCGCTCGCGTTCGGCAGCGCGCAGGGCATGTGGCAGGCGCCACAGTTGTCGAGCTCACGATGCTTCGACTCACAGCCGTTGTCCGGCTCGCCGTCGCAGTCGAAGAAGCCCTCCTTGCAGGCTTTGCGCGCGCAGACGCCCGTCTCGCAGGTCGCCGTGGCGTTCGGCTCGGCCGCGCACGACAGGCCGCAACCGCCGCAGTCGGCGGTGGTGCGCAGGTCGCTCTCGCAGCCGTCGCTCGCGTCGCGGTCGCAGTCGTATTCGTCCGGGTTGCAGCTCGTCGGCCATGGGTCGAGCGCGCTCGACGGCAGGTCGATGGGGCGACACCCGCCCGCGGCGCAGGTCTGTCCGGCGTCGCAGGTCACCCCCTCGCACGGGCCGAGCAGGCTGAGGCGGAGGCGCAGGCTCTTGCCGCGCTCGAAGGACGTCCGCGCGGCGCGCGACACGAGGACGGCACCGTCCGCGTCCAGCGCGTCCGCTCGCACCTCGAAGGGACCGAGCGCCCCCCCGCGGTAGTAGACGCCGAGCGTGATCGGAGACGTGACCGGCTCGGTCGCGGCCGCGCCGACGGCGATCTCGCGCGCCGCTCCCTCGCCCTCGAGGGCGAGCGGGTCGACGCGTACGCGGATCGCCGAGGCCTCGGACAGGACGGCGTCATCGGCGGTCACGGCAACGACGACCTGGGTCGCGCTCGAGCTGCAGCCGGACGCGCCCGCGACGGCCGCGAGCGACGCGACGCACACGGCCACGCGGAGGGCGACGGCGCTCATCCGCGCTCGCAGCGCGCGCGGGCGGCGGCGGGGGACTAGGACTCGTCGCACGCGCCGTACTCTACGCCGTCGATGAGGACGCCCATGTTGAACGACTTGCAGACCTCGCCACCCGAGCAGTCCGACTTACCTACGCGGCAGCGGGGGTGGCACTTCGCGCCCTGGCCGAAGTTGACGCACGTGAGCCCCGTCCCGCAGTCGTCCTGGACGGTGCAGTCGTCGCCGCGGCCGCCCGCGCCCGCGGCGAGGCAGTGCGTGATCGACGTACCCGAGCCGAGGCGCACGGCCTGACAGTTCGGCGTCGAGGCGTCGCAGCCCGCGTTGGTGAGCGGGTCACACGACAGCGAGCAGTGCGTCGCCGGATCGCCGATGACGCAACTCGAACCCGGCCCGCCGCTACAGTTCGCGTCCGCCGTGCAGGTCCGCAAGCACAGGCCGGCGGCGCCCGCGTCCCCGCTCGTCAGCCCGACGCACTCGAGGCCCTGCGCACACACGCCGGACGTGCCCACCGTGCACGCCTGCCCCTCTCGCTTCGTGGAACCCCCGGCTCCCATGCACGCGCCGTACTCGACTCCGCCGATCACGGCCGGCGTGCCGAACGCCCCGCAGGTCACCCCGGCGCCGCAGTCGTTCTGCCCCACCCTGCACAGCGCGCGGCAGACCGCGCCGCCGCCGAAGTTCACGCACTCGAGCCCGGGCGCGCAATCGCCGTGCCCACCGGGACAAGGCTGGCCATCTGTCTTCGTGCCACCGACCAGGCAGTCGGTATAGCTGGTGCCGCCGTTGGTCGTGAACACGAGGCAGCTCGGCGTCGAGGCGTCGCAGCGGGCGCTCGTGAGCGGGTCGCAGTCGATGCTGCACGCGCTCTGCGTCCCGGCGGAGTAGACGCACTGCGAGCCGGGCCCCGCCGCGCAGTCGGCGTTCTGCATGCAGGTCCGCGAGCACACACCGGGGCCTGGGCTCGCGCCGGTCGTCTCGAGGCAGACGAGGCCCGCGCCGCACTCGACCGACCCGTCCGTGTTGCAGGCCCCGCCCTCCTGGGCGCCGGTCCCGGTGCCGGGGACGCACCCGCCGACCTCGATGTCGTTCACCACCGCGGACGGGTTGAACCCGCGGCAGACGGCCCCGGCCCCACAGCTGGGCGACCGCACATCGCAGATCTGCTCACAGATGAAGTGGTCGAAGCCCTGCGGCTGCGCGCACACGCCGCCCGCGACGCAGTTGGAATTGGTCGTGCATGCGCCACCGAACGCGGTCGCGCCGGCCACGCTGCACACCGGGTAGACGTCGGCGCCGTTGCCGCCGAGCAGGCAAGCGAGGTCGTGCGGGCACCCGCTCCCGTCGACGACGTCGCAGCTCAGCCGGCAGACCTTCTCACCCCCCGGCAAGACGGCTCCACAGCTCGCCCCGTCGTCGCAGTCGGTCGCCGCCTGGCACGTCTGCATGCAGAAGCCGTCGGTGTCGTTGGCGCCGATCTGACACGCCTGCCCCGACGGGCAGCTCGGGTCGGCTTGCGAGCACAGGAAGCTCCCCGACCGAGGGTCGACCTTCGTGCACCCGAACAGCGCGATGGTGCCGGCGAGCGCGGCGACCGCGCAGACGCGCGCAGCGCGGCGGCTGTGGGTGGTCGTGGCTCCGAAGGTGGGTGTGGCGGCGGTCGGCATGGTTCCCCCTCACTGGTGGCGATGGCTCTTTGTCGCACGACCGCACGATAGGCGGCAACGCGCCGCCCCGGAAAAGTTCGTCACGTCCGCGCGGCCCTGGTGCGTTGGTCGCGGCGACGCTGCCCCGCTGGTAGAGTGATGACAAGACCATCGAGGAGGCTGCACCGCAAGAGCCCGCGCCCCCGAGCCCGACGCGCGTTCCGATCCGCCACGATCCCTCGCCCACGCAAACACCCTCGAAGGAGCCGCTATGAGCACCATGGTTTCGCGAATCGCCTCGCTCCAGGACTACGACCGCTACCGCGATCTGCACTGGGAGGGTTCGTTCGAGGACTACCTGAACATCGTGCGCGAGCGGCCCGAGGTCACCCGCAACGCGTTCCAGCGGCTCTACGACATGGTGATCTCCTACGGCGAAGAGGAGTACATCGACAACAAGAAGCGGCTCGTGCGCTACCCTTTCTTCAGCGATCCGATCGAGGGCGGGCGAGACGCGATCTTCGGCCTCGACATCCCCTTGATGCGCCTCGTCCACGTGCTCCAGGCCGCCGCGCAGGGCTACGGGCCGGAGCGCCGCATCATCCTCCTGCACGGCCCGGTCGGGTCGTCGAAGAGCACCATCGCCCGCCTGCTGAAGAAGGGGCTCGAGGCGTACTCCCGGACGCCGGCCGGCGCGCTCTACACCTATGACTGGGTCAACCTGCGCGAGACCGGGCTGACCGGCGACGACGACACGATGCTCTGCCCGATGCACGACGAGCCGCTGCGCCTCATCCCGCCGGAGTGGCGCCCGCAGACGATCGACCAGCTCAAGCTCGGCAGCGACCGCCACCAGGTGCGCATCCACGGCGAGCTGAACCCCGCCTGTCGCTTCATGTTCCAGAACCTCCTCGAGCGCTACGACGGCAACTGGGGCGAGGTCGTCAACCGGCACATCCGCGTGCGGCGGCTCTTGCTGAGCGAGCAGGATCGCGTCGGCATCGGCACCTTCCAGCCGAAGGACGAGAAGAACCAGGACTCGACCGAGCTGACCGGCGACATCAACTACCGAAAGATCGCCGAGTACGGCTCGGACTCCGACCCGCGCGCGTTCAACTTCGACGGCGAGCTGAACATCGCGAACCGCGGCATCGTCGAGTTCGTCGAGGTGCTCAAGCTCGACGTGGCGTTTTTGTACGACCTGCTGGGCGCGACGCAGGAGCACCGCATCAAGCCGAAGAAGTTCGCGCAGACCGACATCGACGAGGTGATCATCGGGCACACGAACGAGGCCGAGTACCGCAAGCTCCTGAACAACGAGTTCATGGAGGCGCTCCGCGATCGCACCATCAAGATCGACATCCCCTACATCACCAAGCAGTCCGAAGAGATCAAGATCTACAGGAAGGACTTCAGCTCGGAGCGGCTGCGCGGGAAACATGTCGCGCCGCACACGCTCGAGGTCGCGGCGATGTGGGCGGTGCTCACGCGCCTCGAAGAGCCGAAGAAGCACGAGCTCACGCTGCTTCAGAAGATGAAGATTTACGACGGGAAGATCCTCCCCGGCTACACGCAGGACAACGTCAAGGAGCTGCGTAAGGAGACCAAGCGTGAGGGGCTCGACGGCATGTCGCCTCGCTACGTCCAGGACAAGATCAGCAACGCGCTCGTCCGCGATGGAACGGAGGGGTACATCAACCCCTTCATGATCCTGAACGAGCTGGAGAAGGGCCTGCGCACGTCGCTGACCGCGACCGAGGAGCAGCGCGCCCGGTACGAGGAGCTCATCAGCGTCGTCAAAGGCGAGTACGACGAGATCGTCAAGAACGAGGTGCAGCGCGCCATCAGCGCGGACGAGGAGGCGATCGGCCGCCTCTGCGCGAACTACATCGACAACATCCGCGCGCACCTCATGAAGCAGAAGGTCAAGAACAAGTACACCGGGCGCGACGAAGAGCCTGACGAGCGCCTGATGCGGTCCATCGAGGAGAAGATAGACATCTCGGAGGCTCGCAAGGACGACTTCCGGCGCGAGATCATGAACTTCATCGGTCACCTCGCGCTCGAGGGCAAGAAGTTCACGTACGACACGAACGATCGGCTGCGCAAGGCGCTCGAGATGAAGCTCTTCGAGGACCAGAAGGACTCGATCAAGCTGTCGAGCTTCGTGTCGAACGTCATCGACAAGGAGACGCAGGACAAGATCGACATCATCAAGAATCGCCTCATCAAGCACTACGGCTACAACGAGGCGTCCGCGACGGACGTGCTGGCCTACGTGGCGAGCATCTTCGCGCGCGGCGACGTCAAGAGCTGAGCGCGCGACCGCGCCGAGCGGTCGACCCCCGACCCCCGACCCCCGACGCCTCGGCCCAGCGACCCACCGAAACCGAGCGGCGCCCACGCCATCCCAAGGTAGACACCGACGACACGACATGTCCCTCAAGATCGACCAAGACCACGCACGCTTCCGCGCGATCGTTCGCGGGAAGATCCGTGACAACCTGCGCCGCTACATCTCGCGCGGCGAGGTCCTTGGCAAGCAGGGTAAGGACGTCGTCTCGATCCCTATCCCGCACATCGACATTCCGCGCTTCCGCTTCGCCGACAAGCAGCAGAGCGGGGTCGGACAAGGGGACGGCGACCCGGGCGACGCCGTCGGTCAGAGCGGCCAGGGCCGCAAGGGCGCCGGCAAGGGCCAGGCGGGCAGCGAAGAGGGCCAGCACGCCATCGAGGTCGAGGTCACGCTCGAGGAGCTCGCCGACATCCTCGGCGAGGCGCTCGAGCTGCCGAACATCGAGAACAAGGGCAAGAGCCGCATCCTCGACAAGAAGGACCGCTACGTGGGGGTGCGCCGGGTCGGCCCGAGCTCGCTGCGCCACTTCAAGCGGACCTTCCGGGCGGCCCTGCGGCGCGAGATCGCGCTTGGGCACTACGACGCGAAGCGCCCGGTCATCGTCCCGATCCGCGACGACATGCGCTTCAAGTCGTGGAAGACCGAGGAGCAGCCGGTCGCCAACGCGGTCATCCTCTACATGATGGACGTGTCGGGCTCGATGGGAGACGAACAGAAGGAGATCGTCCGCATCGAGTCCTTCTGGCTCGATACGTGGTTGTCCCGACAGTACAAGGGCGTCGAGACCCGCTTCATCATTCACGACGCCTCGGCGCGTGAGGTCGACCGCGAGACCTTCTTCCGTACGCGCGAGTCCGGCGGGACGATGATCTCATCGGCGTACGAGCTCGCCACGAAGATCATCGAAGCCGACTACCCGACGAGCGAGTGGAACATCTACCCCTTTCACTTCTCGGACGGCGACAACTGGAGCGTCGATGACACCGCCAAGTGCATGGGGCTGCTCGAAGACCGCCTCGTCCCTGCGTCGAACGTCTTCTGCTACGGCCAGGTCGAGAGCCCGTACGGCTCCGGCCAGTTCATCAAAGACCTCCGAGAGCACTTCCCGAACGACGACCGCGTCTTGACCAGCGAGATCGACGACCGCAACGCCATCGTCGCGTCGATCGGCGACTTCCTCGGCAAGGGGAGGTAAGCCGATGTCCGGGTTCGCGATGCGATCGAGCCTCCCTGCCTACCTGCGCGACACGCAGCTCGAGGTCGAGCGACACGCGCGGGACTTCGGGCTCGATTTCTTCCCGACCTCGTTCGAGATCCTCCCATACGACCGCATGAACGAGGTCGCGTCCTACGGCGGCTTCCCGACGCGCTACCCGCACTGGCGCTTCGGCATGGACTTCGAGCAGATCAGCAAGCAGCACGAGTACGGGCTGTCGAAGATCTACGAGATGGTCGTCAACAGCAACCCATCGGTCGCCTACCTGCTCGAAGGCAACAGCCTCGTCGACCAGAAGCTCGTGATGGCGCACGTGTACGGTCACGTCGACTTCTTCAAGAACAACTTCGCCTTCCGCGCCACGGACCAGGGCCGCGACCCGCGCACCGGCGAGCCGATCCGCAAGTGGATCGACGCGATGGCGAACCACGGCGCCGTCGTGCGCAAGTGGACCAACCGCATCGGCGTCGAGAAGGTCGAGTCGTTCGTCGACGCGTGCCTGAGCCTCGAGAACCTCATCGACCCCCAGCGGCCCTTCCGGCCGCCGCCCGTGAAGGTCGGCGGGCTCGACGCGGACCGCGACGAGGACGCGACCGAGCGAGAGCAGGCCGAGGTCCCGCTGCTCCGCGTCGAGCACGAGTACATGGAGTCGTTCATCAACCCGGAGGAGTTCGTCGCGGCGCAGCGCGAGCGGATGGAGCGGGACCGCGCGCGCAAGAAGCGGGTCCCCGAGGAGCCCGAGCGCGACGTGCTCGCGTTTCTGATCGACCACGCGCCGCTCGAGCGGTGGGAGCAGGAGGTCCTCGCGGTGATCCGACGCGAGGCCTACTACTTCCTGCCGCAGATGCAGACGAAGATCATGAACGAGGGCTGGGCCACCTACTGGCACTCGCGCTTGATGACCGAGCGGCTCTGCGACGCCTCCGAGATCGTCGACTACGCCGACCGGTGCGCGGGCGTGCTGGCGACGGCTCCCGGCCGCCTCAACCCCTACAAGCTCGGCGTCGAGCTGTACCGCCACATCGAAGAGCGGTGGGACCGCGGCCAGTTCGGCAAAGAGTGGGACGAGTGCGAGGACTACGCCGCCCGTCACGCCTGGGACCGCCGGACAGGGCTCGGGCGCGCCAAGATCTTCGAGGTGCGCGCGCTCTACAACGACGTGAGCTTCATCGACGAGTTCCTCACGCCGGACTTCGTCGCCGACCAGAAGCTGTACGCGTTCGGCTGGAACCAGCGGAACGATCGCTGGGAGATCGAGACGAGGCAGTTCGAAGAGGTGAAGCGGAAGCTGCTCTTCAGCCTCACCAACGCGGGCAACCCCGTCATCACCGTCACCGACGCCAACCAACACAACCGCGGCGAGCTGTTGCTGAAGCACGCGCACGAGGGCATCGACCTGCGCCTCGACTGGGCGCAAGAGGTGCTCGTCGCGCTCGAGCGGATCTGGCGGCGCCCGGTCGAGGTGCACACGACGCTCGAGGACCGGCCCCAGGCGCTGCGCTACGGCGACGGCGAGTACACCCAGCGCGTGCTCTGAGCCCGCGACGCCGCGACCGCCCAGTCCGCGGAGGGGTCGAGCCGGCTCGAGCGCGGCCGATCAGAGCCCGTCGCAGTGCATGAAGTGGATCGAGGCGAGAGAGCCGTGCGTGCCGACGACGTTCCGCCGCAGGTTCACCGGGTCGGCAGGGGCGGACAGGTTCTCGCAGACGAGGCTCGCCTCGAGGTCGCCGCGGTCCGGCGCGTTCAGACGCACATCCGCGATGCGGCAAGGCTGGGCGGCGGTCGGGACGTCGGCGCCGCACGCGCCGCGGTAGGTCACCGAGTCGTCGATCACCGTCACGCCGCACGTCCCACCTTTCGGCGCGCCCCCGTCGCGCGAGACGACCAGGTTCTGAACCGCGAGCGACGCCCGCGAGCCTATCGACACGCTCAGGTTGACGAGCCGGTCGCCGCCCGGCGTCTTGGTCACCGCGCAGGCCGCGGTGATGAGCGAACCGTCGCCCTGGTGCGTTCCGGTGAAGTCGTACACGTCGTGGGGGGCGCCGTCCTGACAGCCGGCGATGTCACCAGGGCACAGGAGCCGCCACTGCACGTCGGCGAAGAGCGTGCGACCGGTGTCACCGCACGAGGCGGCGGACAGCGCCGCGACGAAGACCAGCCCAAGTCGAGTGAGTGCGCGCATCGGCGCAACGGTAGCGCCCGCGCCGCCGAGTGACCAACAAGCGCGCCCTTGCCCGAGCCGCGGGGGGGTAGCCGGGCGACGCCGCTACCGTGGCTCATCCGAGGCGCGTGTGCGGATCTTGATCTCGCCCGCCAGCGTCCGGTGTACGGGGCACTTGTCCGCGATCTCGAGGAGGCGCGCGCGCTCGGCATCCGACAGGTCGCCGCGCAGGGAGATGACGCGCTCGAGCTCCGCGACCTGCCCGCGCTTCGACTCGCAGTCGGAGCAGTCGTCGGCGTGGACGCGCCGGTGCCGGAGCCGCACGCTCACCCGCTCGAGCGCGAGCCCTTTGCGCTCCGCGTACATCCGGAGCGTCATCGAGGTGCAGGCGCCGAGGCTCGCGAGCAGGTAGTCGTAGGGGCTCGGGCCCGTGTCTGTCCCGCCGAGGTCCTCCGGCTCGTCGGCCGAGAGGCGGTGCCGCCCCGCCCGCACCTGGTTCGCGTATCGGCCGGTGCCCGTCTCGGAGACCTCGACCACGCCCGCCTCGAGCGAGTCCGCGTCGCGTGGCCCTGCAGGCGGACCCGGCGCGTCCTCGTCGGCCGAGAGGTACCGCCCCGCCCAGGCCGCGAGCACGGAGGCGGCGTAGTCGGCGTCTCGGCGCTTGCGCAGCAGGTGGTCCGCGTCGTCGAGCGATACGAAGCTCTTCGGATGGCGGGCCGCCTCGTAGAGCAGGCGCGCGTTGTCGATGCCGACGACGTCGTCGATGGGGGAGTGCATCACGAGCAGGGCCCGCCGCAGCCGCCCGACCCGCTCACGGATCCGCGTGGCGTCGAGATCCTCGAGGAAGCGCCGAGTGATGCGGAACGAGCGGCCCGCGAGCGTCACCTCGACCTCGCCCTCCTCGCGGATCGCGTCCTCCTGCGCCGCGAAGAGGCGCCGCACATGGCTCGGCTCCGCGGGCGCGCCGATGGTGACGACGGCGCGCGCCTCGTCCACGTGCTCGGCCGCCGCCAGCACCGCCGCGCCGCCGAGACTGTGACCGATCAGCACGGCGGGCGCCTGGTACCGCTCCCGGAGGAAGCTCGCCGCCCGGACCAGATCCTCGACGTTCGAGCTGAAGCTGGTGTTCGCGAAGTCGCCCTCGCTCATCCCGAGCCCGGTGAAGTCGAAGCGGAGCACCGCGAAGCCGCGCTCGACGAGCGTGGCGCTGATGCGCGACGCCGCGAAGAGATCCTTGCCGCACGTAAAGCAGTGCGCGAAGAGCGCGTACGCGCGCGGAGCCCCGGCCGGCATGTCGAGCCGCGCCGCGAGCCGATCGCCCGCGTGACCGACGAATTCCACCTTCTGCGCGTCCATCTCGGTCCTCCGTCTATGCCAGCGCGGTGGCTTCGAGGGCGCGGACGAGGTCGGCGCGGAGGTCGGCTTCGCGCTCGAGGCCGACCGAGATGCGTACGAGGCCGTCGACGACGCCGACCGCCTCGCGCTGCGCGCGCGGGACCGAGCCGTGGGTCATCGTCGCCGGGTGCTCGATGAGCGACTCGACGCCGCCGAGGCTCTCGGCGAGCGTGAAGAGCTCGACGCTCCCGAGGAACGCCTCGACCGCGGGCAGGCCCCCGCGGATGACGGCCGAGATCATCCCGCCGAACGCAGACATCTGTCGCGCGGCGAGCGCGCGCTGGGGGTTGCTCGGGAGCCCGGGGTAGAAGACGCGCTCGACCTCGGGGCGCCCCTCTAGCCACGCCGCGAGCGAGGCAGCGCTCGCGCAGTGCCGCTCCATCCGTAGCGGGAGCGTCTTGAGGCCCCGCAGCACCAGGAACGAGTCGAAGGGCGAGAGCACCGCGCCGGCCGCGTTCTGGATGAAGCGAAGGCGCTCGGCGAGCGGCTCGTCCGAGGTGATGAGCGCCCCACCTATGACGTCGCTGTGGCCGTTCAAATACTTGGTCATCGAGTGGGCGACGACGTCGGCACCGAGCTTGAGCGGGCGCTGCAGCGCCGGCGTCGCGAAGGTGTTGTCGACTCCCACGAGCGCGCCCGCCGCGTGGGAAATCTTCGCGACGGCCGCGATGTCGATGATGCGGAGCATCGGGTTGGTCGGCGTCTCGATCCACACCAGCGCCGTGTCGTCGCGGAGCGCGGCGCGGACGTTGTCGAGATCGGTCATGTCGACCCAGCTCGTCACGACGCCGAGCGGCCCGAAGACCTTGTCGAGCAGCCGAAAGGTGCCGCCGTAGACGTCGTCGCACGCGACCACGTGATCGCCCGGGCGCAAGGTCTGCAAGAGCGCGGTGATCGCCGCGCACCCCGACCCGAACGCCAGCGCTTCGCTGCCACCCTCGAGCGCCGCGAGGCACGCCTCGAGCGTGTTGCGCGTCGGGTTCCCGGTGCGCCCGTACTCGAAGCCTCGGTGCGCGCCGAGGCGCTCGTGCGCGAACGTGCTCGCCAGCACGATCGGCGGCATCACGGCCCCGCTCTGCGGGTCGGGCGCCTGGCCGGCGTGGATCGCGAGCGTGTCGAACGCCCACCGGCGGTCGGAAGTAGGTTTGGCCATCGTCTCGGTCTACCACCAAAGCACCGACGGCGCGCTCGGCGATCTACCGCCGCTTGGTGCGCCAGACGCCTTGCTCGCGCTCATGCGGAGCGCTTCCGTCTGCGTCGGCGTCGAGAACTCGGCTCACGTCGACGAGATCAGGCTTGATTTCGTACCCGGCTCATCGACTGACCTCGAGCAAGATGCGGTAGTGACCGTAGCCGGCGTCGTACTCTGCTGGCCATGAATTCCCACCGGTGATGGACAGTGTGTACGTCCCGTCCAACGCGAGGGCGGTGCTCTTCGGGGTCCCACCCGAGCTTGGCAGCAGCTCACGAAAGACCTCCGTCCCGTTCGGGTCGACGAGACGCCACTCTCCGAAGTACAGGGAGCCATCGATGTGCACGGGAGTAAGGGTGACCGTCTCTCCCGAGGAGCCGGAGAACCGGTACCGGTCCTCTTCCCCTGGGAGGCGGATCCATCCGGCGCCTGGTCCGGCGGTCTCCAAGGCGACGCTGGTGACCGCGCCTAGGTCGAAGACCTGCGGGTCCGGCACCACGTCGCGGACCACCTCGAAGTGCCCCGACTCGCCCGTATCGGCGACCAGCTCGGAAGTGTATACCCCGCTCTCATTCAAGACGAACGCGCCCGGCAGGTTGCACTCGTACACGCACTGCTGAAAAACCACCGCACCGCTCGGAGCCACCACCCTCCACTTGGCCAGACCCAGGCTCCGCTCGGTGTGGGTGATGCGGAAGAAGTGCGTTTGCCCGGCGGTGCCCGCGAACCGCTCGAGCCGCACGGTCTGAGGACCCGCGACATCGGCCGACGACAGATACATGTCATTGGGGGTGAGCGCTTCGGGATCCGAGGCCCAGCGGGCCGACTCCGCCCAGGACGCGTCGCCCGTGAGGCCAACGTCGAAGGTGCAGCCCTCGAGCCAAGGAGACTCGGTGACGCCCGCGGCCACGCACTGCATGCGCGCGGCCTGGGCCGTGCTGGGATCGAGGTCGCCGACCGAGAGATCCGTCGCGGGAAACGCCGGATGCTGAAACGTGTCGGTCGACTCACCCACGCCGTAATCAAAGAGGGACTCCGAGGGTGTGATACGCCAGCTTTCACCGAATACGCCGTAGATGGCGTCGCGCCGGTCGGGCCCGGATGTGGCGGGGACCGCGACCGGCGCGCCCGCGCGGGTGATGTACTCGTTGCTCGCGTCCCCGTCGGCGTTGCCCCACAGGCCGACCACCGCGTTCTTACGCTGGGGTGCAAGGCTCATCGACATGTCGAGGTGCCCCGCCGAACCGACGAGCCGGAGCTCCGTGTCGTCCGGCCACCGGAGCACCGCGGAGTGATCGTCCACCTGTAAGAAACCGCCTCGCTGTAGGCCCACCCAGGCCGCGTTGGGATCGGCGGGGCTCCCGTTGACCCGGACCTCGACGCCGCCCAGGGTGACGTAAACGCCCACGCGATCGCCGGCGAGGTTCGCCGCCACGGCCGTCATCTCGCTCGCCTGTATCGGGGGCGGCACCGCCTCGAAGCGCACCTGCACGGTGAAGTCGTCGACGACGGATCGCGTCGCGACGAACTCACCGGCTGCATTAAAATAGTAGGACAACCCGTCTGCGGTGAGGATGTGCGGCTCTCCATACACCGATGGTCTCGAGGGATAGGATCCGTAGCGGGTATAGGTGCTTCCGTTGGGCCGCTCCGGCGTGTTGTCGTGACTCTCACAGTCCGCCCAAACTCGCATCGGCGCGCTGAGGTCCAAGTAGCCGGTCTCCAACAGGTCGGTACAGATATCCTCACAGGATTCGGTGGCCGAGAACCTATCCCTCGCGGCAAACCCTACCTCCTGGTTGAACCAATCCTGCCAAAAGCTGTCGTGGTCCGCCACGCCGAATATGTCCTCTCCCTCCCGATACACCTCCCGGGCGAGGCCCGGATTGAGACACTCATTATCACAGAGCTCAGCGGCACGGCACCCAGCCCAACAGTGGCCGAAAGCGTCCCAGTAATTGCTGGGTACCGTCGTGACATCGTCTTGTGCACACTCGCGAGTGAGCCACCGCCCTGTAGCATGGCCCATGTCGTCTTCGAATTCGTCCATGTGGTCATTGATGTACGTCGCCACTTCGACCGTTTCCCCCAGATAGGTCGGGGCGCCCGCGGGACCGGGAGCGCTGGCGCCAAAACCGATCTCGGCGAGGCGTCGGTGGACCGGGACGTAGGGTCGGGTGCCCACGTTTCCCCCGTCGAGGCCTTCGGCTCCGATGAGATCGAGGTTGGCCTGCGCGCGCTCCATCTGTGGATTGGCTGGCCCGGCGCGCAAGGTGGTCGTGCCCTCGCCCGTCGCCGCCCGGGTGGCTCGTACCAGCAGGTCGGGAGCCGCTTCTGGATCGTAGCCGGCGTTCGCGCAGAGGGTGGTGCCCAGGGCATCGGCGGCCAGCTCTTCGGGCAGGGGCCAACCGGAGCGGAGCGGATGGGCGGCGTCGAGGGGCGTCGAGGCCCCGTCGGCGAAGCGGGCCGCCACGTGGCCTAGCTGCTCGTGGGCCATCTCGTGACCCAGCACGCAGGCCAACTCCGCCTCGTTTTGGATCAACGCCAGCATCCCCAGCGTGAGGGCGATCTCGTTGTCAGGCAGCGCAAAGGCCTGGGCGTAATCGATGTCGTAGATGGTCACGTGATAGGCGCCCGCTCCCCCTACCGCGTCGGCCACGGACTGCACGTAGGTAGTGAGCGCGGGGTCGTCGACGACCGCCGGCGAGGCGGGCGAAGTCGGCGCCCCATCCGGCGAGCAGCCCACTCCCATCAGCGACGTCAGGCACAGAGCCCAAGTCGCTAGCGACGGTAACCGCATGGTGCCCTCCCTCTGCTTCCGGGAAAGTAGAAGTCCTCTCTCCGGATGGCAAGGAGCGTCCGAGCCGTCTGCGGCCATGGCCGCCACCGTGCCCCGGGAGCCAACCCTCCGAGAGTAGCTCGCGTCGCGTGCGACGACTGCGGTCGCGGCGGCGCCGCGAGCCAACCTCCCGAGAGTAGGTCGCGGTGCGGCACCGAACGGGCGGGCGTTGCTGTGGCGCGCGAGCCGCGGTAGGTGCGGGGGCCTATGAGCGCGGGCAAGGCGAGCGCGGCGAAGCTGAACGCGGCACAGCGAGCGGCGGTCGAGCACGAGGGCGGTCCGCTCCTGGTCCTCGCCGGCGCGGGCAGCGGCAAGACGCGCGTCATCACGCACCGCATCGCGACCCTCCTTCAGCGGGGCACGCGCGCGGACGCGATCCTCGCCGTGAGCTTCACCAACAAGGCCGCCCGCGAGATGGGCGAGCGCATGGCGCAGCTCGTCGGTCCCCGCGCGGCGAGCAAGCTCGTCTTGTCGACCTTCCACAGCTTCGGGGTGCGCTTCTTGCACGAAGAGAACCGCGCGCTCGGCTTCGACGGGCGGTTCGTGATCTTCGACCAGAGCGACGCGCTCGGGCTGGTCCGCGAGATCGTCCGTCGCGAGGGCATCGGCGATCGTCGGCTCGACGTCGGCGCGGTGCTCGGCCGCATCTCGCTATGGAAGAACGCGTTCGTCGGGCCCGACGAGGTCCGCCCATCGGGCCGCGAGTACGACGAGGCCGCGCGCGAGGTCTACCCCCACTACGAGCGCGCGCTGGCTGCCATGCACGCGGTCGACTTCGACGACCTCATCGTCGCGCCGGTGCGCCTGCTCCAGCAGAGCGATCACCTGCGTGAGAAGTGGCGAGGCCGGTTTC
This sequence comes from Myxococcales bacterium, assembly GCA_020430775.1. Taxonomy (GTDB): domain Bacteria; phylum Myxococcota_A; class Polyangia; order Polyangiales; family Houyiibacteriaceae; genus JAGQJE01. The sequence goes on along the minus strand of JAGQJE010000327.1, from coordinate 23,771 downwards.
GGCACCTCCTGGTCGACGAGTTTCAGGACACGAACCGCGCGCAGCTCGAGCTCGTCCGGCAGCTCGTGGGCCCGCTCCGCAACGTCTGCGTCGTCGGCGACGACGACCAATCGATCTACGGCTGGCGGGGCGCCGAGGTCGGCAACATCCTGCACTTCGAGCGGCACTTCCCGGGCACGACCGTCGTCAAGCTCGAGGACAACTACCGCTCGTTCGCGCCGATCCTCGCCGTCGCGAACGCGGCGATCGCGCAGAGCCGCGGGCGCCGGCACCCGAAGACCCTCCGCGCGACGCGCGGCGCCGGCCCGAAGGTGCGCCTTTGCACCGCCGACGACACGCTCGCCGAGGTCGCGCTCGTCACCGGCGAGATCCGCGAGGAGGTCCGCGGCGGTCGGCGCTACGGCGACGTGGCGGTGCTGTACCGCTCGAACCAGCAGGCGCGCCTGCTCGAGGAGGAGCTGCGCGTCGAAGGCATCCCCTACCGCGTCTTCGGCGGCACGCAGTTCTTCGACCGCAAGGAGGTCAAGGACGCCATCGCCTACCTCCGCGTCGCGCTGAACCCGCACGACTCCCTGAGCCTGCGGCGGATCATCAACACGCCGGCGCGCGGGCTCGGCGAGACCTCGGTCGAGCGGCTCGCGGCCTACGCTGCGCGGGTGCGCGTGCCGCTCGCGACCGCGCTCGACCGGGCGGGTGAGGTCCCGGGCCTCGGCGCGACAGCCCAGCGCGGCGCGGCGGCGCTCGGGGCGGCGCTGCGGCGGGCGCGCGGCGGACTGCAGCGCGGCGCGGTCGTCGAGGCGGCGCGGCAGCTCTTCGCGGACGCGGGCGTCGAACAGAGCCTCGCGCAGATCGAGGGCGCGGAGGGCACGCGCCGCCGGGACAACCTCGCCTTCCTGATGCGTACGCTCGAGCGGTGGGAGCGGGAGCCGGGCCGCGGCGACGTCTCGGAGCTCCTGAACCGCCTGAGCCTGCGGCTCGATCGCGAGGAGGAGCAGGCCGGCGACCGCGTCACGCTCTCGTCGCTGCACTCGGCGAAGGGGCTCGAGTTTCCCGTGGTGTTCTTGGTCGGCTGCGTCGAGGGCGTCCTGCCGCACTCGAGGACGACCGACCCGAAGGTCACCGACGCGTCGCCCACCGACGTCGACGAGGAGCGCCGCCTCTTCTACGTGGGCGTGACGCGCGCCCGCGACCTGCTCTACCTGACCCGCGCGCTGCGCCGGACCGTCCGCGGGCGCGTCGCGCCGCTCACGCCGAGCCGCTTCCTCGACGGGCTGCCGCTCGACGCGTGCGAGCCCTTCGAGGCGCGCGGCGCGCGCCAGCTCGACAGCGCCGAGGTCGCGGACATGGCGAAGGCCTTCCTCGACCAGCTCGCGGCCAAGGCCTGACTCCACGCCCGAACAGGCTCATCACGCCTGCGGCGGCGCCGCGACCGAGCAGGCGCACCCGCGGGCTGCTAGAGATGCAGGGGCCATGCTGATCGTCGTCTTCGGGCTGCCAGGCTCCGGGAAGAGCTACTTCGCGTCACGCCTCGCCGCCCGCCTTGGCGCCGCGTACCTGAGCAGCGACGCGCTCCGGCGGGAGCTCGCCCACAAGCCGGGCTACTCGAGCGCTGAGAAGGCGCGGGTGTACGAGCAACTCCTCGCGGAAGCGTCCACGTATCTGCGCGCCGAGCGGAGTGTGGTCCTCGACGCCACGTTTCATCGGGCGGCGCGGCGGCAGGCCGTGACCGAGCTCGCCACCGCCACGGGGGCCGAGCTGCGGTGGATCGAGATCGTCGCGCCCGAGCCGACCCTGCGCGAGCGGCTCGCGAAGGCGCGTCCAGACAGCGACGCGGACTACGCGGTCTACGAGAAGCTCAAACAGGAGTTCGAGCCGCTGGCCGAACCACACCTTCGTCTGACTTCGACGGACCACAACTTGGCAGATATGCTGGACAAAGGTCTGAAGCACATCGAGACATGAACGGCGACGACGTCAGACGCCTGGCGAGCCGCGGCGCGTGGAAGGGCGAGCCGCTCTGCGCGACGGTGGTCGAGACCCACGTCTCATGGGTGCTCTTGGCTACGTCCTTCGCGTTCAAGATCAAGAAACCCGTACGCTTTTCGTTCGTGGACTTCAGCACGCTCGAGCGCCGAAAGCATTTCTGTCAGCGCGAAGTAGCGCTCAACCGTCGCCTGACCGACATCTATCTCGGCGTCGTACCGATCGTCGGCGGTGAGGGGGGACTCACGCTAGGCGGCGAGGACGCTTCCGCGGTGGACTACGCGGTCTGCATGCGGCGGATGGATCCCGAACTCGAGATGAGCCGCCTGCTCGCGCAAGACCGCGTCACGCCTCGACAGATCGAGGAGCTGGCCCGCGTCTTGGCGAGGTTCCACGCGAGCGCCGAGATCGTGCGAGCCCCGTTTGACGAGGCTGAGATGCGGGAGCGCTTGAACGATCTGCGCACGGTCTGTGGTCGCGTTCACCAGCGCCTCGGCCCACGCTACGCAGCCATCTGCGATGCCGCCATGGATTACAGCGACCGGTACATCGAGCAATCGCGATCCTTGCTGGCGGCACGGGTCGCCAAAGGGTTTCGGCGTGACGTGCACGGCGATGTTCATACAGGCAACGTCTTTTTGTCCACGCCACCTGTCATCTTCGACTGCGTCGAGTTCGACGATGCGCTGCGAAGGATCGACCTCCTCGATGAAGTGGCGTTCTTGTGCATGGATCTCGAGGCGAAACACCACGATGATCTCAGCAAACGGTTTCTCGACGCCTACACGAAGCGCATGGGTTTCGAACTCAGCGCTGACGAGCGCTCGCTCTTGTCGTACTACGAGATCTATCGAGCGTCGGTCCGTGCCAAGGTCACGGCGCTGAAAGAGTGCACGGCGCACGACTGGGGAGAGGTCGCCCGATTTCTCGACTATGTCGATACACGCCTCGCCGCCGTCGGATGCGTGCCGATCACGTGAGCCCCACGCGACCGGCCGCGACGAGGCGGCGCGGGGCCGCGCCTACGCGCCCGGGAAGTGCTCGACAAGCACTCCGAGCGCGTCGTACGTCGTGAAGATGCCGATGACCTTCCCTCCTTCGACGACGAGCGTGGACCCGTACTTGTGCGCGAGCATCTCCTGCAGGACGGCGAAGAGGGAGGCGTCTTTCGGCACGGTGTAGACGTCCTGGGTCATCGCCTCCTCGACGGTGGTCTCGTCGGGATCGACCTCGTTGAGGCCGGCGATGACGCCCAGGTCTCGGTCGCTCACCACACCGTAGAGCTTCCCCCCGTGCAGCACCGGCAGGTGCCGGATGCCGTGCTTGTCCATCAGCTTGCGAGCAAAGGTGATCGTCTGCGCGCTCCCGACGGTCTGCGGGACGGGCGTCATGAACTCGGCGATCGGCGTGTTCTTGTCCATCCCACCAGCCGTACCACGCCCGAACAGGCTCATCACGCCTGCGGCGGCGCCGCGATGTGGCGCGGTGTGCCCCGAGGTAGCGCTGGCGCTGCCCGCGCCGTGCAGGTCGCGGTGGGCTCAGGCGTCGGGCGGGGCGGGGGGCGCGCCCTGGCCGCTCACCTGGTCTCGACCCGCGCGCTTGGCCTGGTACAGGCTAGCGTCCATCCGGCGCAGGAGGGCGTCGAGGCCCTCGCCGGGCCGGAATTCGGCGACGCTCATGCTGACAGAGGTGCGCGTGCTGTCCTGGCCGACGCGGATGTCGTGCCCGCGCACCGCCTCTCGGATGGCCTCGGCGCGCACCGCGGCCTCGCTCGCCGTCGCGTTCGGCATGAGGAGCAGGAACTCGTCCCCGCCCCAGCGACACAGGACGTCCGACTCTCGCGTCTGCCGCCGCACGATGTCGACCACGGTCTTGAGAGCCACGTCGCCGAACACGTGCCCGAAGCGATCGTTGATGCGCTTGAAGTGGTCGACGTCGAGGCTCAGCAGTGAGAGCGGCTCGTCGCGTCGCCGCGCCGTCTTGACCGCCTTGTCGAAGAGCAGCTCGAAGATGTGCCGGTTGGCCGCCCCGGTCAGCTTGTCGGTGGTCGCCATGGCCTCGAGCCGCCCCTGGTAGCCGCGGATCAGCCAGTGCGAGAGCACCAGCACCAGCGCGGTGATCAGCAGCGAGATGAGGATATTGACGAGCAGCGTCCTCGAGATGACCGCCTCGGCGGGGTCCTCCCGCTGCGCGACGACGAGGTACCAGTCGAACTGCGGCACGAGCCGCGCGTTGAGGTACGCATGATGCCCGTCAGCGTCTCTGTAGCTGAACGAGGACTCCTCGCTGCCCAGCAGCTTCGCCGCGTGAGGTGCGAGGCCGGGACGGTCGCGGATGTCGAGCGGCCCCGTGAAGCTGCTCCCGTACAGCGTGACCTTGCCGGCGCGGTCGACGAAGTAGATCTGCCGGCCGAAGCGCCGCTGGTACGACTCGATCAGCGAGCGCACGGTGTCGACCGCGAGGCCGACGCCGATCGCGCCCAAGAACTTCCCGCCCGCTTCGGTGACGCGGTAGTTGACGAAGATGTCGAGCCGCGAGTGATCGGCGGTGTCGGTGTCGACGTTGATCTCGTAGGGCGCCGACATCTTGCGGACGCGGAAATACCAGCCGTCGATCGGGTCCGACCGGCTCACGGTCTTCAGGACGCCGTCGGCGTGGTAGTAGCGCCGCGTCCGCTCGGAGACGAAGAACGCGGAGATGGTGTGGTGCTTGCTGCGGACCTCGTTGAGGAAGCGCACCATCCGCTGAGGGTCCTGCTCACCCTCGTCGATCCACTCGTGCACGAAGGTGTCGTGCGCCATCATCGACGAGACCAGCACCGAGCGCAGCAGGTCGCGCTGGATCTCGGAGTACACGTTGTCGCTCGTCAGCGGCAGCGACTCGCTCGCGATGCGGTGCGAGATCGACCGGCGCGCCACGAAGAAGCTGATGAGGCTGGTGGCGAGGAACCCGCAGAGGAGCAGCACCGCGAGCGCAGCCACGAAGCGGAACCTCTTCTGCAACACGGCTGAAGCCTGCGCCGGCCCGAACGGGCGGCTCTCCACGGTTCCCTCGCGCTGACCCACGGACGCTCTTGTAACAGGCCGTCGGAGCTTCGGCGACCGCGTATCACGGAGCGCGGCGCGCAGCGCTGAGGCGCCCGCCCTGCGGAAAGGGGTTGCGTCGACGCGGCCCCGCATGGATACGATGCGCGCCAGGCACTGCCCCCAAGAGGAGACTACCCATGGCGAGCACCAGCTTTCACTACGCGCAGGACATCGAGCGCGTGTTCGCGTTCGTGAGCGACCCGGACGAAGTCAAAAAGCGCTGCGAGGCGCTCGGTGACATGAACGTCCGCATGAGCTCCACGAGCGACGGGGGCATCAAGACCGTGACCTCGACCCGCGAGGTCGAGATGGACCTGCCGGCCTTCGCCAAGAAGATCCTCAAGCCGCGCAACACCGTGGTCGAGGTCAAGGCGTGGAAGGACGAGGGCGAGGCCAAGACTTGTCGATTCGACGTCGACGTCCACGGCACGCCGGTCACGGTGAAAGGCCGGATCCGCATCACGCCCGAGGCCAAGGGCGGATGCACCTACGCCATCGACTTCGACGCCCACGCCAAGGTGCCGCTCATCGGCAAGAAGCTCGAGCAGTTCGTCGAGAAGTCGACGCTCGAGGGGATGAAAGAAGAGTACGAGTACAACGCGCGGACGATGGGCTAGCGCGCTTCCGACACCGCGCGCCGCTCGGGGCCGAGTCCCGGCGGCGCTCGATCGCTCGTGCTTCCGTGTGGGGTCGCTACAGCGCCTGGACGAGCAGGTTCGCCGTGCCGTGCATCTCGTTCAGGACGTCGTCCCGCGAGTACAGATCGTTCGCCCAGCCGATCAGCATCGAAAACCACACCAGGCGGAGGATGCCCGCGGCCATGTGCTGCGGCGAGCGCTCCGCCGAAGCCCCGAGCACAGGGAGCGGCTCGACTCGACCGACCAGCGCGCCGTGGATCATCTCCACGAGGCGCGCGTTGATCGACCCGATGAGCTCCGCCGCCTTGTGGTGACCCGAGGCCATCGCGCTGATGACCGCGCGGGCGTAGCCCTCCCGCGCCATCAGCCGGTTGGTCATGAAGCCGAACAACCGGTCGAGCCGGGCTTGGCGCGTGCCGCCCTCGGTGGCGATGGACCGGAGCTGATGCTCCAGCTCGTCGAAATCGTCCTGGAACGCGGACAGGAGGATCTCCTCGATGCTGTCGAAGGTGCGGTACAGCGTCCCCATCGAGACGCCCGCGCGATCGCAGATGGCCCGCGCGCGGACCGCGTCGACGCCGCCCTCTTCGGCGAGCTGAACGACCGCGTCGAAGATGCGGCGCGACCGACGCGCCTTGGCGGCTGGGGTGCTCGCGCGGACGCCGGTGGTGTCCGTGACGTCGTCGTCTTGGTGGTCGGACATGTCGGCTGCCTGCGGATTGAAGTGAACCGTGTTCATGGAACTCGCTCCCGAGGACCTCGCTCATCCTGCCGTCGGTCCCCCATCGTCGATCTCTCCCGGGAGACTACCCGATCGGGGGATGGTGTGGGAGTCAACGTATGAGAAAATTGAAGAAAGGGAAAATGCTCGGACGGGCGTGCGCCCCCGCCGCACATGCGGTGGAGCCGAGCCCTGCGGTCGTAGTATGACGCGAATTGGCCGGACCGCATTGCGATTTCGGCCCACATCGTGCGACGCTTGGCCCATGGGGACGGCTGGAAGGAAGCCCGTGCGCTACTCGCAGGCGAGCCGCGTGCTCGCGTTGCTCGACACGCTCGCCGCACAATGGGAACCCACCCCGATCGAGACGCTGGCCGAGCAGTTCGGCATCAGCACCCGCCAGCTCCGCCGGGACCTCGACGCGATCGAAGCGGCGGGCCAGCACATCGAGCGCTCCCTCGTCGGCGGCCGGAGCACCGTGCGACTGCAGGAGCGCAGGCCGCGGACCGTCAGCCTCACGAGCCGGGAGGCCTACGCGCTGCTGGCGGTTCGACGCGTCTTCGACGTCCTCCACGACACCCCGCTCCGCGAGGACGTCGAGAGCATCTACCGGAAGGTCCTCCGGTCGCTACCAGCCGACGTAGACCCCGGCGAGCAGCTCGGCGACCGCTTCGTCTACCTACCGGACGGCGGGACCAAGGTCTACCGCGGCAAAGACGACGTCATCAACGGCCTGCTCACGGGGGTGATGCAGCGCGTGCGGGTGCGCGTGCGCTACACGACCGCGAAGCAGCAGCGCCGGCGCGGAGAGCTCGAGCCGTACGCGCTCGCCCTGTACCGGCACGGCCTGTACGCCGTCGGGCGCCTGCACCGCGGTCGCCCTGGGCCCGAGCCGCCCCCGGTGCACATCTTCGCGGTCGAGCGCTTCTCGCGCGCCGAGCACATCCGCGGCGCGCGCTTCGAGGTGCCGGCGGAGTTCTCCCCGGACGACTATTTCGACGGCGCCTTCGGGATGTTCCGAGGCAACCAGCAGGTCCACGTCGTGCTCGAGCTGGAGCCCGCGGTGGCTTATCTCGCGCGGTCGCGGATCTGGCACCCGACGCAGAAGGTCACGAAGCTCCCGGACGGCTCCGCGCGCCTCGAGATGGACGTCCGCGGCACGACCCAGCTCACGCAGTGGATCGTGGGCTGGGGCCCGAGCGTCCGGGTGCTGGAGCCTCAGTCGATCGCCGACGAGGTCCGCGAGACGCACCGGCGCGCGGCCGAGCTTTAGCGGCGACGCGGCGCCGCGGGCGGACGGCTCCGCGCCTACGCGCGCGCGGCGGCGAGGACGGCGAGGGTCTGCTCGTGCAGGCGCCCGTTCGTGGCGACGAGGCGTCCCGTGCGGGCGTCGGCCGGGGCACCGTCGTAGTCGCTCAGCCGCCCGCCGGCCTCGAGGACGAGCACGGCGCCCGCGCACATGTCCCACGCGCTCAAGCCCTGCTCCCAGTACACGTCGTAGGTACCCTCGGCGACGAGCGCGAGGTCGAGCGCGGCGCTCCCACACCGGCGGATGCCCTGGGCGCGCTTCAGGAAGGCGCCGTGCTCGGCGAGGTTGTCGTCGTTCGTCCAGCGGTCGTACGGGAACCCGGTCGCGCAGAGGGCGTCGGACAGCGCCGCGGTGCCGGAGACGCTGCAGCGCGCGCCGTTCCGGTAGCAACCGAGGCCACGTGCGGCCCACCAGCTCACGGCGAGCGCCGGCGCCACGATGACGCCGACCTCCGGCGTCGGGCCGTCGTAGAGCGCGATCGACACGCAGAAGAAGGGGTGGCCGTGGGCGAAGTTCGTCGTCCCGTCGATGGGGTCCACGTACCAGATGCGCCCGGCGCCGGCGCCGTCGCGCGCGCCCGGCGCGCCGACCGCGGTCGCCTCTTCGCCGACGATCGCGTCCGCGGGGAACGCGCCCGCGAGGCTCGTGCGGATCTGCCTCTCGACGGCGAGATCGTGCTCGGTGACCAGGTCGATGGGGCCCTTCCGCTCCACCGAGCCGCCCGCGCGGTACGCGTCGAGGAGGTACACCTCCGCCTCTCGACCCATCTGACGCGCCACCTCGAGGGCCCTCACCCGCTCCGCGTGGTCCATGAACGGCGCTCTACCACACGCGTCCGCGCCCAGGCCATCGCGCCCGCGGGGCAGCGCAGGCCCGCCGCTGCTCGCGGACGGGACAGGGCGCCCGCGCGCGCGGCTTGGTACCATCGGCTCGTGCCGAAGCCCGCGCACGCCGCCGCCACCCCCGAACCCGTCGACTACGTTCAGCGGATCCTGTCGTCGCGGGTGTACGACCTGGTCAAGCAGAGCCCGCTCGAACGCGCGGAGCGCCTGAGCCGCCTGTGCGACAACGACGTGTGGATCAAGCGCGAAGACCTGCACCCGGTCTTCTCGTTCAAGCTGCGCGGCGCCTACAACAAGATGGCGAGCCTCGAAGCGCAGGAGCGCGCGCGCGGCGTGATCGCGGCGTCGGCCGGCAACCACGCGCAGGGCGTCGCCTACGCGGCGCAGCACCTCGGCATCCGCGCGACCATCGTGATGCCGGTGACGACCCCGGACATCAAGGTCGAGGCCGTCCGCCAGCGGGGCGCGGAGGTGGTGCTCCACGGCGACACCTACGACGACGCGTACGAGGCGATGCAGGCGCGGCTGGGTCCGGGCGGCCCGCTCTTCATCCACCCCTACGACGACCCGCTCGTCATCGCCGGGCAGGGCACGGTGGGGCTCGAGCTGGTCCACCAGGTGCGCGGCGCGCCCGACGCCGTCTTCGTACCGGTCGGCGGCGGCGGGCTCATCGCGGGCGTCGGCGCGCTGCTCAAGTACGTGTTCCCCGAGGTCCGCATCATCGGCGTCGAGCCGGCGGACGCCGGGAGCCTGTACGCCGCGCTGGCCGCCGACGAGCGCGTGCGACTCGACCGCGTGGGCATCTTCGCGGACGGCGTCGCCGTGCGGCAGGTCGGCGTCGAGCCCTTCCGCGTGGCGCGGGAGGTCGTCGACGAGGTCATCCTCGTCGAGACGGACGAGATCTGCGTCGCGATCAAGGACCTCTTCACGGACACGCGCTCGATCGCGGAGCCGGCGGGCGCCCTCGGCGTCGCCGGCCTGCGGAGGTACGTCGCCCGGACCGGCGCGAGCGGCCAGTCCCTCGTCGCGATCGAGACCGGGGCGAACATCAACTTCAACCGCCTGCGCTACGTGGCGGAGCGCACCGTCTTCGGCGAGCACCAAGAGGCGCTGCTCTGCGTGACCATCCCGGAGCGCCGCGGGAGCTTCCTCGCGTTCTGCCGCCGGCTCGAGGGCCTCCCCATCACCGAGTTCAACTACCGCTACCACGACGTCGATCGAGCGAACGTCTTCGTCGGCATCGCGTTGCGCGATGGCGTCGCGCAGGTCGCGGCCCTCATCGGCCGGCTCGAGCGCGAGGGCCACGCCGTGACGGACGTCAGCGGCGACGAGCTCGCCGGCTCACACGTGCGCTTCATGGTGGGGGGTCACGCGGCGCCGACCGTGCACGACGAGCGCCTCTTCCGCTTTGTCTTCCCGGACCGTCCGACGGCGCTGGTCGAGTTCTTGGCGGCGATCGGCAGCCGCTGGAACATCAGCCTCTTTCACTACCGCAACCACGGGGCGGCGTGGGGCCACGTACTCGTCGGTGTTCAGGTCCCGAGCAGCGACAGCGCCGAGTTCCGTGCCTTCCGCGACAACCTCCGATACGCATACACGGAGGAGACGCACCACCCGGCCTACCGGCTCTTCCTGCGATGAGCGCCGTGCGACGCTCGGTCGCCGCACCCAGACCGGGCTGCTAACCCACCGCCATGGGCGACATCGACACCCTGCTGAAGCGCCTCACCCTCGAGCCGGCGGGCGGCGACGTCTTCATCGGTCACACACCGAACGACGGACGACCGCGGGTGTACGGCGGGCTCGCCGTCGCGCAGTCCCTCGTCGCGGCCGCCAACACGGTCGATCGCGCGCGCGTGGCGCACTCGATCCACGGCTTCTTCTTGCGGCCGGGGGACCCGAAGCAGCCCATCCGCTACGAGGTCGACCGCATCCGTGACGGCGGTTCGTTCACGACGCGGCGCGTCGTCGCCCGGCAAGGCGCCGAGGCGATCTTCAACGCCGGGGTGTCGTTCCAGGTCCCCGAAGACGGCCTGTCGCACGAGCGGCCGATGCCCGACGCACCCGCGCCGGAGTCCCTGCCCTCGGAGACGGACGTCTTCGCCGAGTACCTCGAGCAGACCGAGAACCCCGTCTTCGACTTTCTGCTCCGGGTGGAGAACCCGGTCGACTTTCGCGACGTCGACCCCATCGACCTGGTCGACCCGAAGCCGTTCACGGGCGCCCATCGGGCGTGGTGTCGCGCGTTCGGTCCGATGCCGGACGATCCCGTCCTGCATCAGGCGGTGCTCGCCTACTGCAGCGACCGCGGGCTGCTCGGCGCGTGCATCCGGCAGCACGGCTTCTCCTGGCTGTCGCGCGAGCTGATCATCGCGAGCCTCGACCACGCGATCTGGTTTCATCGACCGGCGCGCCTCGACGAGTGGCTCCTGTACGTCACCGAGAGCCCGAGCAGCCAGGGCGGTCGCGGCCTGAACTTCGGCCGCTTCTACGACAGAGAGGGCCGCCTCGTCGCATCCTCGGCGCAGGAGAGCCTGATGCGCAGGCGCCGCCCACGCGCGTGACCGCGCTCGCATCGGCGACCAGGCCACGGACGGGGCCCGGGTGTGGTGACAGACGAACGCTCCGTGACGTAGGCTCGGCGGCGCTCGACGCCCGATAGAGGACACCCCGATGACCGACACCGCCAACCCGCACGATCCCTGCACCGCCGACGCCGCGCGACGCTCGCGCGGGTGGCCGGGCGGCGGTCGCGCGGTGCTCCTGGCGCTCGTGCTGGCCGCGGCGGCGCTGGTCGGCTGCGGCAGCGACGTCTCGTTCAAGGCCCCGCCCTACACCCCGCCCGACCCGAGCGAGTGCAACGTCTACGCCTGGGAGCCTGGCCGCGGCGACATCTCGAGCTGGCCGTCGATGGAGCTGCTCGCGCCCGACCCGAGCACCAAGACGGGCTACCGTGTCGCCGCGAGCCGCGACGCCTTCCCGGACGCCATGCAGCAGTACGGGAGCTTCGCGTCGGTGCTCTACGACGACATGGCGAAGCTCGACGGCTTTGCGACGAACGGCGGCGCGTTCCTCGGCTTCACGGGCGAGCTCGACCCGGGGCAGCTCGGTCGGTATCAGGGCGTGCCGCGACCGCGCGCGGGCGCGGGCATCGTCGTCATGCCCGAGCACGCGCCTCCGTACCTCGCGGAGGTGTCGCTCACGACGACGGCTGACCGCAAGACGCTGATCGTGCAGCAAATGCGCCCGCTCCCGAGCGGGACCCGGGTGGCGGTCTACGTGACGAAGAGCCTCGCGCTCGCGACCGGAGGCTGCATCGCCCCGTCGAAGGGGATGCACGACCTGCTCTACGTCGACCCGGACACGATGGCGGCGGTCCACGCGCTCGAGACCCTCGGCATCGTCCGGTCGGCCGAGAGCATGGTCGCGGTGCAGCCCTACGTGACCCAGAGCGCCACCGAGGACGGCGTCGCGGTCGCGGCCTACGTCGCCAGCCGCGACCCCTCGGAGCTCGCCCTCCGCGACATCGAGTGCGATCCCCCCGGCGACACCTACCGGCACTGCACGGCGAAGCTCACCTCGGGCGACTTCTTGAACGACGCGGGCGAGATCGACGTCGACCCGAGCGACGTCCAGCCGCACGCGACGTGGGATCTCATCGTGCACTCGTTCTTGCCGGTGGGCGCCGGTCCCGGGCCCTATCCGACCGTCCTCTTCGGCCACGGGCTCGGCGGCAGCGCCCTCTCCCACGGCTCCCAGTTCGCGTCCAAGCTCGCGCCCGCGGGCTTCGCGACCGTGGCGGTCTCCGCGATGCAGCACGGCGACCACCCGTCGAACGCCGGTCACGAGGGAGAGGGCGGCGTCGAGTCCACCCTGCGCTTCTTCGGCATCGACGTCGCCGGGCCGACGGTCCACGTGCTGAAGCTCCGCGCCAACTTCGAGCAGAGCGTCTACGACCGGCTCTACGTGACCCGCGCGCTCGAGCAGGGCCCGGATCTCGACGGCGACGGCGTGCCCGACGTGGATCCCTCGAAGCTCGCGTACGCCGGGGTGTCGCTCGGCGGGATCATGGGGTCCGAGCAGCTCGCCCTGAGCGACGCCTTCACCGCCGGCGTGCTGATAGTGCCCGGCGGGCGGCTGCTCTCGCTCGTGCAGGAGCCGGACAACAGCTTCTATCCGCTCATCCACACGCTCTTCTCGAGTCGCAGCCAGAGCGAGATCGACCGGATGTTCGTCGTGGCGCAGGCGGCGCTGGACGGCGGCGACGCGGCGACGTGGGGCGCGCACATCGTCCGCGATCGCCTCGTCCCGGGCGCACGGACGCCCAGCGTGCTCGCCGGGATCGCGCTCGACGACGACACGGTGGCGAACGTCTCGAACTACGCCTTGATGCGCGCGATCGATCTGCCGGCGGTCGGCCTGTACCTGCGGCCGCAGCCGGGGCTTGCCGCCGCGCCGCCGGCACCCATCGCGGGCAACCTCGGCCGCGGCGTCACCGGCGGCTTCATCCAGTTCGACCTAGAGGGCGACGGGATGGGCGGCACGCGGCACGTGGACCACGGCAGCACGGCCGGCAGCGACGTGGGGCTCGCCGCGTGGACGGAGTTTTTGACGACCGCGTTCGAAGGTCAGCCCCCGACGATCATCGACCCCTACGTCACGCTCCAAGTCCCCCACTCGGGCGCGCCCTGAGCGGAGCCCGTCAGCCCGGGACCTGCACGACCGCGGCCGCCGCCTTCGGTCGCGCGGCCGCGTAGCTCGCGCCGATGCCGACGACGTGCATCGGATCGAGGTCCGAGCGGGGCCGCTTGCCGAAGTACGCGCGCAGCCGCTCGTTCAGACCGAGCAGGCGCGTGCCGCCGCCGGCGGTGAACACCGCCTGGATGTCCTTGGTCTGAACGCCGGCCTGAGCGAGCGCCTCGTCGCAGACCTCCAACGTCTTCGCGATCAGCGGCTCGGCCAGCTCGAGGAGGCGGGCCTGGTCGATGTGCACGAGCCGGTCGCGCGTCGGGATCATCGGGTCGATCTGGTCGAGCTCGATGGTCGCGTAGTCCATCTCGGTGAGCGCGCACTTGACCACCTCGCACTCGAGGACGAGCCGGTCGAACACCTCCGGGCGCGCCTTCAGGTCCCAGCCGAACGCGTCCCGGTAGCGCGACGCGACGGCGTCGGCGAGCAGGTGATCGATGTCGTCGCCGCCGAGGTAGGCGTCCCCGGCGTGGCCGACGACGGTGAAGGGGTAGCGGTCGCACTCGATGATCGCGACGTCGAACGTCCCGCCGCCGAGGTCGTAGACCGCCGCGTAGCGAAGGCTCGAGCGCTGCACGTAGGCGAGCGCGGTCGCGACCGGCTCCTCGACGATGGTCACCTCGCGCAGCCCCGCCCGCCGGGCTCCCTCCGCGGTCGCCGCACGCGCCGCCTCGTCGAACGCCACCGGGACCGTGACGACCGCGTCGCAGTCATGGGGCTCGAGCGAGGCGAGCCGGCACGCCGCTCGGACGATCAGCGCCTCGACGTCGGCGGGCTCCACGATCCCGTGGCGGGTACGAAACCCGACCGCGTCCTCGCCGACCCGCACGAGCTGATGGGGGTAGTGCTCCTCGAAGCGCTTCACCTCTTCGGAGCCCCAGCGTGCGCCGACGATGCGCTTGGCCGAGCGGATGGTGTTCATCGGGTCGATCGCGCGTCGACTCCGCGCCGACCCGCCGACCAGCGTCGAGCCGTCCTCCGGGTACGACACGACCGACGGGAGCAGGTACGGAAAGTCGCCGCCCGGATAGCTCACGCGCTCCTCGACGGGGACGAGTGGGATGACCCGTCCGTTGGTCGCGAGCACGGTGTGGGTCGTCCCGATGTCGATGCCGATCGTGGTCATGGCGTGCCGTCACCCGCTCGGAAATCCGCGGCGGAGCGCGGGTCGCGAGGCCGCCCGGCGGCCCGCTTCGCAAGGCGTCCCCTCTCGTAGCTCGCAGACTAACCACCCGGCGGCGTGAGGTCCACGGCACGGCTCGAGGTCCGCGCGGCGCCCCGCGTCAAGGTCCGCGTCGCAGGTCGCGCCGGGCGCCCATCGCGATCATGCACACCCCGACGCCGAGCCCCCAGACGCCGTTGAGGATGAGCCCGCCCACCCACGTCTTGGCGCTCGTCGGGATTCCCTTCAACGGGAAGACGAGAAGCATCGCGACAGCCGTCGGGCCGATCGCGCCGAGCGCCGCGGCGAGCGTCCAGTACGCCGGCGGCTTGCGACGGCGAATGCACGCCCACAGCGCGATCCCCCACAGCCCGCCGAAGAACGCGAGCGAGAGCACCGCCGGGACTCCGAACGGAGGCACCTGCGTCATGTCGTAGGGCGCCTTCGGCACGAGCCCCGCGGCGTACATGCCGGCGAAGAGGCCCTGATGAAACACGAGCGTCGATACCGCACCGGCGATGAACGCCCTCACCCACCCCATGGTCGACTCTCCCATCCTCCGCCGGCGCCGGCGGCGCGCCCGCGTGCACCCGCCCCATGTACCACGCCTCGCCGGCCGAGCCGCCACACCCCGACGTCCCGCCACACCTGACGCCGTCGCGGGAACGGCCGCGACCCGCCGGGGCGGCGGTTCCACTCGGTGAGCCACCCACAGTCACGCCCCCACCCGCTCCCGCTCCCGCTCCCGCTCCCGCTCCCGCTCCCGCCCCCGATCCCGATCCCGATCCCGCTCCCGATCCCGCTCCCGCTCCCGATCCCGTGCCCGCTCCCGCTCCCGCTCCACGCACCTGCGCCCACGCGCCCGAGGGCGGCGGTTGACTCGCTGGGGCGGCGGTCGCAAGGTCCGCCACGGACTCGTGACGCCCCGGCGCCCCACTCTCCTCTACGCTGGGCTCTGCCTCGCGCTCGGGCTCACCGTCGCGGGCGCGCTGCTCATCGGCACGGGCACGCTGAGCGACCCGCACCTGCGCGCGACGTTCCTGCGCCTGCGCGCCATCCGCCTCGGGGCCGCGTTCTGCGCGGGCGCTGCGCTCGCCGTCGGCGGGGTGCTCGTCCAGGGCCTCTTCCGCAACCCGCTCGCCAGCCCGTCGATCCTCGGCACCACGGCGGGGGCGAGCCTCGGCGGCCAGCTCACGCTGCTCGCGGTCGGGCTCCTCGTCGGCCCCGCGCTCCCCATCCCGCGGGCGCTCCTGCTCCCCTTCGGCTGCGTCGCCGGTGCGGCCCTCGCGCTCGCCGTCCTGCTCGCGTTCGTCCGGGAGCGCAGCAGCCTCCTCGCCGTCCTGCTCACGGGCTTCATCCTCTCGTCGCTCTTTTTGAGCTTGAGCGGCTTCGTCACGAGCGTCGCCCAGGAGAGCTGGGACGTCGGCCGCGCCGTCGTCGCGTTCTCGCTCGGCTCGGTCGACGGCACGACCCTGCAGCAGCTCGCCTTCGCCGCGCCGATGGTGCTGTTCGGCGTCGTCGCGGCCTGGTTCTGGGGCAGGCCGCTCGATGTCCTGCTGAGCGGGGAGGACGAGGCCGCCTCGCTCGGCGTCGACGTCGCCTCGGTGCGCCGCTGGTGCGCGGTCTGGGTGGCCATGCTCACGGCGGCGGCGGTCTCGGTCGGCGGAGGGGTCGGCTTCGTCGGCCTCATCATCCCCCACGCGATGCGCCCGATGGCCGGCGTGAGCCACCGGCGCCTGGTCCCGGCCTCCGCCGTCGCGGGCGGGCTCTTTTTGGCGCTCTGCGACGTGCTCACCCGCGCGATCCCCTCGCGCAGCGCGATCCCCCTCGGCGTCGTGACGGGGCTCATCGGCGCGCCGGTCTTCCTCTTCATCCTGCTGCGCGGCCGCACCGCGCTCGCCGGTGAGCCCGAGCGCGCCGGTGGCTGACCTGGCCGCCACTGTGACCGCCTCGACGCCCGACGCCGCACCGCCGGCGCTGCGTGGCCGCGGCGTGACCGTCGCGCACGGGCGACGCGAGGCTCTGCGTGGGGTCGACTTCGACCTCCGCTACGGCGAGCTGCTCGCGCTGCTCGGCCCGAACGGCGCCGGCAAGAGCACCCTCGTCCGCGCCGCGGTGGGGCTGCTCCGGCACACCGGGACGCTGCTCCTCGAGGGGGAGCCGCTCGCGAGCCTCGACCGGGAGACACGCGCGCGGCGCATCGCCTACGTCCCGCAGCAGACCGCGCTCCGCGGCGGCCTCTCGGTCGCGGAGGTCGTCGCGCAGGGGCGCTACGCGTACCGCGAAGGCTTCGGCGGTCCCTCGCCGCGCGACCGCCGCGCGATCGACGCGGCCCTCGCCCGCACCGACGCCGCCTCGCTCACCGAGCGCACCTTCACGCGCCTGTCGCACGGCGAGCAGCAGCGCGTGATCCTCGCCCGCGCCCTCGCGACCGAGGCGCGCGTCATCCTCCTCGACGAGCCGACGGCGGCGCTCGACGTCGCGCACTCGCTCGCCTTGTTCGCCCTGCTCCGCACGCTGACCGCCGAGGGCTTCGCCGTGCTGCTCGTCTCCCACCAGCTCGACGACGCGCGCCGCTGGGCGGACCGCGGCCTCCTGCTCGACGACGGGCGCGTGGTCGCCTACGGGCCGATCGCCGAGGTCGTCGCCGCCGAGCCCGTCCGCGCGGCGTACGGCGTCGAGATGGTCCCGAACGGCGCGCTCGGGTTTCGCGCCATCGAGCGCTCACCGTGACCCGCCTCGGCTGGCTCAACGCCGCCGCCGCCGTCGCCGCGCTCGGGCTCGGGCTCGCGCTCGCCCAGGCCGCAGGTGGCCGCGCGGAGGCCGTGACGCCGTCCCGCCACGCGCCCGCCGCCTCACCGGAGGTCGTGGTCGACGCCACCGGCGCGCGTGTGCCCGTCCGCCGCTACGACCGCATCGTCTCCGGCAGCCCCCTCGCGAACCGCCTGCTCATCGATCTCGTCTCGCCGGCGCGCATCGCCGCCTTCGCGGGGACCGGCGCTGACGCGGGCCCCGAGGCGTACCGCTACGGGGGCAAGCCGCGCCTGCGCCACGCGACGGACATCGAGTCGATCCTCGGGTTCGCGCCGGACCTCTTCATCGTCAACGGCGCGGTCGACGGCCGCGTCGTCGACCGGCTGCGCGCGCTCGGCGTCACGACGATCGACCTCGGCGTCCCGGGCGACCTCGACCAGCTCGCGCGCATCATCGAGCGCTTCTCGACCGTCGTCGGCGAGCGCGCGCGCGGCGAGCGCTACACCGCCACGCTGCGCGAACGCCTCGAGCGCATCGCGGGCTGCGTGCCCGAGCAGCAGCGCCCGACGGCGATCTACGTCCGCGCCGTCGGGACGACGTACTACGGAGGCGCAGCCGGGACGAGCCCGCACTCGGTGCTCCACTACGCCGGGTTCGTCGACGCGGCCGCCAGCCGCTACCACGGGTGGCCCGCCTACGGCGTCGAGGCGCTGCTGTCGCTCGACCCGGCGCACATCGTCACGACGACCGGTGGGCGTGACGCGATCTGCCGAGCGCCCGCGTTCGAGCGACTCCGCGCGTGCGCAGAGCCGGACGGCGTGCTCGAGGTGCCCGCTCGCCTGATGGCCGACGGTGGCCCTAGCATGCTCGAAGCAGCGGAGTACTTGCACGACCTGGCGTTCCACGGCGAACGTTGCGGCGAGCCCGGCTCCGTGTTTAAATGAGCGCACTGAAACACGTTCTATTCTTGGCTCAAGGGACGAGATGGCCGCCGCGCTGTATCCGCTCAAAATAGCTGGCATCATTCAAGAAACGCCTGACACGCGTTCCTTCGTGTTCGCCGTCCCGCCGGAGCACCGCGAGGTCTTCTCGTACAAGGCGGGGCAGTTCCTCACCTTCGAGATCCCCTGGAACGGGATGCGGCTGCGCCGCTGCTACTCGCTCGCGAGCTCCCCGGACACGGACCCCTGGCACAAGGTCACCGTCAAGCGCGTCGTCGACGGGCGCGTCTCCAACTGGTTCAACGACGAGCTGGCGGTCGGCGACACGATCGAGGTCATCCCACCGGAGGGGCGCTTCGTGCTCCGCGCCGACGCGGGCGACCGAGGCGTCGTGCTCTTCGGCGCGGGGAGCGGCATCACACCGGTCATCGCCCTGATGAAGTCCGCGCTGCGTACCACCGACCGACGGATCAAGCTGGTGTACGCGAACCGCGACGCGGACTCGATCATCTTCAAGGACGAGATCGATCTGTGGCGGGCGACCTATCCGAACCGCCTCGACGTGCACCACCACCTCGACTCCGACGGCGGGTTCATGACCATCCGCCACGTCGAAGAGCTCTGCACCGGCTGGGAAGAGTCGGACTTCTACGTCTGCGGCCCGGGGCCGTTCATGGACACCGTCGAGGCCGGCTTCGAGGCGCTCAGCATCGACGCCGGGCAGACGCACTTCGAGCGCTTCGTCTCGCCGGTCGACGAGGACCGCAAGGACCCGGCCGCGGGCCTCGAGGAGCCGGCGCCCGGCGACGCGCCCGCGACGTTCACGATGACGCTCGAGGGAGCGACCGCCGAGGTGCCCTACAAGCCCGGGTCGACGCTGCTCCAGTCCGCGGTAGCGGCTGGATACGACGCCCCGTCGTCGTGCGAGGACGGCTACTGCGGATGCTGCATGGCGCAGATGAAGCACGGCTCGGTCCAGATGGCTTCGAGAGAGGCGCTCACCGACGACGACATCGACAAGGGCTGGATCCTCACCTGCCAGGCGAAGCCCAACTCGAGCGAGCAGCTCGAGATCGACTTCGACGCGGTCTACTGACCGATGAGCGACTCTAGCCGCGCCGGCCCCCTGGACACGAACGCGCCCAAGCCTGCGCTCCTCGCCGAGCACGTGCTCGAGCTCGAGGCGTTCGTGCAGTCGGTGCGCGTTCTGTGTGACCGCACCGTGACGCTCGCCGCACCCATCGAGACGCTGCGGACCCTGCGCGCGCAGGTCGACGCGCTCAGCGCCGCCCTGTCCCCGCACTGCGGCAGCCGGCCGCTTCCGCTCTGGGCGCCGCCGCGCGCCGACGACCTCGGCGCGATGCTCCCCTACACCTCCGTCTGCGGCCGGCTCAACCCGCAGGCGCCGCCGGTCGAGATGTCCGTCGAGGGCGACGGAGTCGTCGGCCGCGTGCGCTTCACCGACGCGTACGAGGGACCGCCGCGCGCGGTGCACGGCGGCTGGGTCGCCGCGGTCCACGACCAGGTCCTCGCGCTCGCCGCGTTCCAGCGCGGCTTCGGGGGCCCGACCGCGTCGCTCACGATTCAGTACCGGAGCATGACGCCCATCCACCAGGACGTGTCGTTCGTCGCCCGGGTCGAGCGCACGGAGGGTCGCAAGGCGTGGGTCACGGGCGCGAGCCACGCGGGTGACACGCTGCTGAGCGAGGCGGAGGCGCTCTTCATCCGCCGTCCCCCGCGTTAGCCGCCTCGGGCGGGCCCGTGTTCGATCGGCGCCGCGCGCGCCGCGCGGCGGCTACGCGCTGGTTACGGGCGCGTCCAGGCCGGGCCGTCGCCCCAATCGCGCCGCGTGCGTTGGTCTCGGTGGGTCGGGTCGTGCGCCTTCAGCGCGACCTCGTACGCGTGAAACTGCTCGATGGCTAGCTTCTCGGCCCAGTAGTCTTCCTCGCGCGACCAGCGCATGTCGCCGGCGTACTGGAGGACCGTGATGCCGGGGAAGTCGAGATGCCCGGTGCCCGAGGGGTGGTCGCGTCGGTTCAACATGCGGAACACGACGCGGCCGCTCGGGTCGGCGTGGTGCCAGTCGTAGACGCCGTAGATCTCGCCGTAGGTCTGCATCAACGGCACGATCCACCGGCGCACCGCCTCACGGCCGTGCATCGTGCCGAGGACGCGCTCTTCGTAGACGACGTCCTCGACGAAGAGATCGACCCACCCGTCCCAGTCCTCGCGCACCATGCCGGTCCGCCAGAAGCGCTGAAACGCGCGCTCGACCTCTTCGAGCGAGAACGTCGCCACGGCGCTCACTCGGCGGCCTGCCGCTCCGCGGGCGACGAGTAGAACTGCTTGCACCAGCGCCGGAACAACCCGATGGGACCGTCACCGTCGCAGAGCATCGGGTTCTCGTGCTGCACCTTGTTCTCCCAGATGGGGATGTCCTCGGTGAGCTGGCGGGTCACCTCGGCGACGAAGGCCTTGCCGACGCGCTTCTCCGCTCCGCCGATCTTCTTCACGGAGAAGTTGAAGCGCGCGTGCACGTGGTCCGCGTCGATCGGCGTGGTCGTCGCGACGTTCAACGTCTCGACGATGCCGTTGAAGCGCACGATGGCGAGCCCGAAGCCGTACGAGAGGCTCTCGATCGAGCCGTCGACCCTGCCTCGCGGCGTCTCCATGCCGGCGCCCGAGAACACGCGCAGCACCGGGCCGTCCACCGTGGCCTCCGACTGAGGCATGTTCGTCGTCCCGTGCACGTAGTGAAAGTGCGCCGAGTCGACGGCGTTCTCCGCCATCTCCTGGTTGCGCGTCTTGATGACCCAGTCGTGGCTCTCGTAGTCGGTCCACGCGTCGTTGCGGGTGCCGTCCTTCGTGCCCCACTCCGGGATCTCGTCCGGAATGTCCCACTCCGGCGCCTTCCCCTCGGCGTGGTGCCACGCCATGACGAGGCCGCCGACCTCTTTGATGGTCCACTTGTCGACGCACGCCTTGCGGGGGATGTGCTTGGCGTAGGGGATCTCGACGCAGCGGCCGTCCGTGTTGAACTCCCACGCGTGGAAGGGGCACTCGATGTTCTCCCCCTTGACCTTCCCGCCGTGGCCGAGATGCGCACCCATGTGCGGGCAGAAGGCGTCGAGCAGCGACACCTCCCCAGACTCCGTGCGGAAGATCACGAGGTCCTTTCCGAAGTACTTGAGCGGCTTGACCGTTCCCGGAGTCAGCTCGTCGGCGAAGGCGACCTGAAACCATCCGTTCGGGATCGGCGGCGTGTAGAAGCGCGAGGTGTCGTCCATTCGCGAAAAATAGAACACGTTTCATTTTCGAGCAAGACCAATTCGTCGCTCGCCCGAAATGTAGGCGTGGCGCAGCCTCCCGGCGCGGCGCGCCGGCCGTCCCGGTGCCGTATCGGCGGTCGCGCGTTCCGAGCGAGAGGCGACGGTCGGCGGAGCCGACGCCCGGCTCGTGGGGCGCGTCCGCTGCGACGCGGAGCGCGTCCGCTACGCCGCGAGGAGCAAGAGCGCGCCGGGCCAGCGCGCGTCGGCGAAGGCGTACTCGGCTCGACCGGGGAGCGCCGGAAACGACCACGCGACGCCGATGCAGCCGAGCCCTTTCGCAGCCTCGACGAACGCCGCCGGCGCCTCACCGCCGCTCGCCGGAAGATGCGCCGCGGCGATCACGGCGCCCACGGGACGCGCGTCGCCGGCGCCCGCGCGCGCCCCATCGAGCGCCGCGGCGAGCCAGCCCGGAGCCTCTGCAGCCAACGCGGCCGGCCTGTCCACGACCTGCGCGCGCGGCTGCACGACGTAGGGCTGCCCCTGCAGCTCGAAGCGCAGTCGCCCATCCGGCGCGGGCTCGATCGCCGCGAGCGCCGCGTCGGGGTAGGCGAAGCGCCGGACGCGATCGGCGGCGTCGCACAGCGTCGCGACCGCGGCGGGCTCTGAAGCCCACACCGCCTGCGCCGCGTCGCTGCGCGCGGCCGAGCGCGGCAGACCCACGATCCACTCGTCTAGGAGCCTCGTCCAGCCCGCGAGCGATTCCGAGCAGCGCAATCCGTGCATGTCTTACCTCTTGGGGCCGAGCGGCCGATGGTTCCAGGTGCCGGTCGGACCGGACGCGCGCCCGGCCTTACGAGGCGTGGCCGCTCGTGTGCTGCGCGGGCTCGCCCGCCGCCTTCGCCCTGCTCCCGGCCGCCGGGGAGGCGTGCCTCTCCGTCGCGCGCTCGACCGACCCCGCACGCTCGGCCGCGGACGCGGCGGCGCGCGCGCGCACCGTCACGAGGAAGTCCGACACGGCCCGCAGCGTGTGGTGTCCGCGCACGGACCGAAAGACGTCGAACGCGTGCTGCGCGTCCGGCACCTCGAGGTAGACGACCGGCTTCGCGCCCGCCTCGCGCAGCGCCCGCACGAACTGCCGCGCCTCGCCCGTCGGGACGACGGTGTCGCGCGCGCCGTGCACCACGAGGAAGGGCGGTGCGTCGGCGCGGGCGTGGTCGATGGGCGAGCCGCGCCGGTAACGGTCCGGTGACTCGGCGCGGCTCGTCTTCATGACGAGGTTCTCGAGCACCCAGGCGAGCGTGCCGTTGCGCCAGTGATCGAAGCGCCCCGCGATGTCGTACACCCCGTACAGCGCCACGCACGCATCGACCCGCGTGTCCGCCTCCTCGAAGCCGGGCTGGAGCGTCGCGTCGTCCCACGTCAGCGCCGCGAGCGACGCCAGGTGCGCGCCGGCGGAGTTGCCGCTCACCGCCACGAACGACGCGTCCCCGCCATAGTCCGCCGCGTGCTCCTTCGCCCACGCGATCGCGTGCTTGACGTCGATCAGATGGTCCGGAAACGTCGCGCGCGGGCTGAGGCGGTAGTCGAAGCTCATGCAGATCCAGCCGGCCGCCGCCAGGCGGTGCATCATCGGGAGCGCCTGGTACTGCTTGAAGCCGAGGATCCACGCGCCGCCGTGGAAGAAGAGCAGCAACGGTCCGCCCGCCGGCCGCTGGCGTGGAGCGTAGACGTCGACGCAGAGCGTGGTCAGCCCGACGTCGTGAAAGGGCACGTCGCGCTCGACCACGACGTCCGGGTGGTGCATGTGGAACGGGCGCGCGATGGCGCGGACCGGGACGCGCCCCGCCGAGCGCGGCTCGCCCGCCGTCGCGTTGGGCGCGAGGCCCTCCTCGAGCGCCGCCTCGGTCACCTCCCAGGCGTGGTGCCCGCGCTGCACGAGGCGCGCGAGGCTCGCCCACGAGAGGACCGAGAGCCCCATCGCGACGAGGCCCTGCGGAGAGTCGAGCGCGCCCATCCACACGAAGACCAAGGTCGCGAGCATCTGCCACGCGAGGTGATGGGCCGCGAGCTCGCAGGTGAGCCAGCCGGCGAAGAAGCTCACCGTCGCCACCGGGCCGGGCCGGCGGATGGGGAGGTACGCGTTGAGCGTGAAGAGCGCCCCGACGACGCTCACGGCGAGAAAGGTCCACCCCCACGCTGCGCCGCCTGAAGCCATCTGCGACGGTGATACCACGCCTCACCCAGAGGACGCGACGGCCGCCGGTCGGGGCGGCCAAGGCCGGCCGGGGCGGGCGGTGCGGGGGTGCGGGGGTGCGGG
>JAGQJE010000326.1 GCA_020430775.1 Myxococcales bacterium | reverse complement strand
TCGCCTGCCGAACTCATCTGCTCAACGACCGCCTCCCCGTCGCCATGCGGACCCTACGCCGCCGCGACTACACCGCCGTCGTCAAGCCCGTCGCGAAGCTCGCCGCATGATCCGAGCGCAATCCAGACCCTCCCTTAAGGCACTTTCGGACAGGAATCATGGGGTTTTCGCCGCCTTGGTCCGCTGGGCGCGCTTGAGGGTCGCTTGGCGGGTTCGTTTGGGGTTGGTGTCGGTGGCGCCGTGAAGGACGGCGCCCCGTATTCGTCGGGCAAGAGCGAGGGCCTCTTCCTCGTCTTCGGCGAGGAGGAGCTCGACGAGTTTCGGTACGGCGAAGGGGAAGAGCAGCGCCATGCGTCCGACGGTGAGCTTCTTGCGCTCAGCGGGCGTGGTCGTCGCTTCCATGACGCCGAGGGACAGGAAGTGGGCGAGGATCGCGCTCTCCATGATGAGCCGAACGTTGTGCTCGGTGTACGCCTCGATATCGTCGAGACGAAACCGCGACTTGAGCTGCTTCCAAAGCAGCTCGACCTGCCAGCGCAGGCGGTAGAAGTCGCGGAGTATCTCGGCCGGGTACGCCTCGCGCGGCAGGTTGGTGAGGTACCACCAGAACACCTCGGTCCCGTCGTCTTGCAGGACGGGCAAGGCTACGACCCGTGCGGACAACCCGCGCGCCTTGCCGAGCGACAGCTCGACGTCGAGATCGACGGGCCCGTCCAAGGGGATCACACCGTCGTCGAGCGCTTCGTCGAGCGTCCTCGGCCGGGCGTGCTCCGGCGTGGCGCCGCCACGGTGCACACGCGCTACCTTCGGGTTCGTCGACTGCTTCAAGCGAGTCAAGTAAAAGCCGCCGTCCGCCTCGATCGACGCAAAGAGGCCGTGGCGGCTGTACCCACGGTCGAGCAACACCAGCACGTCTTCGACGTCTCGCCCCAGGTCGATCCCTCGCTCGTCGGAGACGCGGCGCGCGGTGATCTTCGGACGGATGACCGCGTTCGTCCTCAGCGACATGCCCGCGTGCAGCTTCGCCCCCGCTCGGTCCGAGTTGGTCCCGACGGCGAACACGCGCGCGACCTCGCGGCGCAACGAGACCGACGACGAGTCGTACGCCCACAGGTCCCGGAACCCCTCGAGCTTGCCGGTCAGCTCCGGGTGCTCCGCCACCGTTCGGCTCGCCATCACGCGCTCCATCACCTGGTGCACGAACCCCCGAACGTCCGGTCGAGCCGCTTGTAGAACGACGCGCGGTTTACCTTGATGCCGTGCACCAGCTCGAGATACCGAAGCGCGTCCGCGAGCCTCCCGCCCGAGTTGCCCACCGTCGCCAGGAGGGCCTCCAGCATCATCACGGGGTGAAGCCGACGCACTCGTTGCAGCGCACCGCTCGACCGAGCGGTCGCCTCCAACTCTTCGTAGCTCATCAGCGCGCGGAGGTTGTCGAGGACTTGCGAAGCCTTCATGCCTCGAAGGGATCACACTCGGCGGCCCCTGTCGATCTCCTGCGTCGCAGCCCGCGCCTATCCGATCGCAATCGCAGGCGAATCGCCAAAGGCGACGCTCATGGCCGCGACAGCGCGCAGACCGAGTAAAAAGGCGCTCTTCACTTTGCCGTCATCTGCATGGGAGACGGGAACACGGAGCCCTGGGCCTATAGTGATTCCGCCGGTCAAGGCTGGCGTGCCCGTGTAATCCGAAATGGTCACGGGTTTTGAAGCCACCGGTACGCTTACAAAGACGCTTCCGGTAAAAAACGGGATCGCATAGCGATTTTGAATCGCCAAAATAATGCCGGCGTCTGCGCTGATGAATCCGCCAGCGGCCGACCCGCCTCCGCCGAGCCCGGCTTGAACGGCGACCCATTTTTCGATTTCGCGTTTGACACCCACCCGAGCTGAATAGATCCCGCGGTGACCGTCGTAACCGGGTCTGGATCGCTCTCGGAGCGGGCGTGCGGGTGAGCGGGTGGCTTAAGAGTTGAGGGGGGGGGCGTCCGGATGGATGCTGGCGTTGCAAAACAACCACAAGCCAGCCGGAGCCGCCCATGTTGCAGATCGTGCCCGAAAACCGAGGGACCGCCAAGCCCGAAGAGACCGCCAAGCCCGATAC
>JAGQJE010000325.1 GCA_020430775.1 Myxococcales bacterium | reverse complement strand
CGTCATCTCCTGCTCGAACAGGCCACGCTGCCGCGACGTCGACATGAACATGCCTCGACGATCGCATCCCCGATCCCTCAAGTCGATCCTTTGCAGCCCCAGACCCCGAGTTACTTCCCACGAATCGCTCCCGTACCCGTGCCCGATCCCGTGCCCGCCCCCGATCCCGCACCCTCCTCCGCACCCGCGCCCGATCCAAAGCCCCACCCCACGCATCTTCGCCCGCCGCTCGACGACTCGCTTGGAAGCGCGCCCCGTCCGCGGTACGCAGGCCTGTGCGCGTTCGCCTGATACCGCAGGTGCGTGAGGTCCCGGCCGCCGCCTGGGACGCGCTCGTCGGGGACTCGGACCCCTTCGTCGAGCACGCGTTCCTCGACCTGCTCGAGCAGTGCGGCGCGGTCGGTCCGGGGACCGGCTGGCTGCCGGCGCACGTCACGGTCTGGGACGGCGAGGGGCTCGTCGGCGCGCTCCCCCTCTACGAGAAGCGCCACAGCTACGGCGAGTTCGTGTTCGACTGGGGGTGGGCGGACGCGGCCGCGCGCGCAGGCATCCCGTATTACCCGAAGCTCGTCTCGATGGTGCCGGTGACCCCGGCGACCGGCAGGCGGCTGCTGGTCCACCCCGAGGTCGAGCGCAGCGGCGGGTACGAGCCGGTCGTGCGCGCGCTCATCGACGGCGCCTTCGAGGCGCGCGCGCAGACCGGTGCCGGCGCGATCCAGATCCTCTTCATGACCGAGACCGAGGCGCGCGCGGTGGCGTCCGACGGGCGGCTCTTGCCGCGGCTGTCGTACCAGTTCCACTGGCACAACGCGCCCTACGCCTCCTTCGACGCGTTCGTCGAGTGCTTTCGGTCTTCGATGCGCAAGAAGCTCCGGCGCGAGCGGCGGGTCGTCGCCGAGTCCGGCGTCGAGGTGCGCGTGCTGTCGGGCGGCGCCCTCGGGCCCGAGCACTGGCGCGCGCTCGGGCGCTTCTACCGAGACACCTGCGCGACGCACGGCTCGCCCGTCTACCTGCCGCCAGCGTTCTTCGAGCTCGCGCCCGGCTTCGTCGGCCGCCGCGCCGTCGCGCCGCTCGCGTATCGCGGCGGACACCTCGTCGCCGGGGCGCTCGCGTTCGAGCGCGGGAGCCACCTCTACGGGCGCTACTGGGGCTGCGATGGCGACTACGAGATGCTGCACTTCGAGCTCTGCTACTACCGGCTCATCGAGCGCGCGATCGCGCGCGGCATGACGCGCTTCGAGGCGGGCGCCCAGGGCACCCACAAGCTGCGCCGCGGCCTAATGCCCTCCGCGATCCACAACGCGGTCTACATCCACGACCCGGCCCTGCGCGGCGCCGTCACGGAGTTCCTCGACCGCGAGGCCGCCGGCGTGCGCGCGCAGATGGCGATGCTCGCCGACCACGGACCCTTCCGCCGCGCCCCACGCGACGGCTGACCCGCCCGAGGGCCTTGCCTCCCCGGCCGGTCGGCTCTCGGAAGGTTCGGGGGGCCGGCGCATCGGCAGGCAGCGTGGTCGGGCGCGAGCGCGGGGGCGGGTGTGGGCGGATCGGCGGGTGTGGGCGATTGACGGCGTGTGGGCGCGCACTTACCGTCTGGGCGATGAGGCGGAGGAACGAAGCGGGCGCTCAGCGCGCGGATGTCGGGCGCGGGACTCGGCGCGCCGCGGTGGGCACGCGCTGGACGGCGGCAGCCCTCGCGGTGGCGACGCTCGGCGCGGCGTGTCTCGGGCCGGCGCGTGCGTACGCGCAGGCCGCGCAGCCGTCGGCTGCCGCGGAGCAGCAGGCTCGCGACGCTTACGCCCGCGGGACCGCGGCCTTCCGGGCGGAGCGGTACGCTGCGGCCGAGAAGGCCTTCGAGCAGGCGTACGCGGCCGTGCCGAACCCGGTCGTGCTCGTCGCGATCGCCGAGGCGCGCCAGCGGCAGGGCGACGTGCCGGGCACGATCGACGCGCTCGAGCGGTACCTGATGGCGAGGCCGGACGCGCCCGACGCGCCGGCGATGCAGGCCCGCCTCGACGCGCTCCGCAAGACGCCTGCCACCGTGCGCGTCTCGAGCGATCCCGCGGGCGCGCTCGTGCTCGTCGATGGTGCGCAGACCGATGACGCGACGCCGGCGCGCCTGTCGCTGCCGCCGGGCAAGCACCGCATCGACGCGACGTTGAATGGGCGCCGCTTCGGCGAGCGAGAGGTGACCGCGCTGCCGGGTGGCCACCTCGACGTCACGCTCGGGGCGCTCGGCGCCGCGACGACCCCGCCGGCGGCCTCGACGCGTCCGCCGAGCGGCGAGGCGGAGGGCGCGCCCGCGATGGGGGAGGGCGCCACGGCGGCGACCGGTCGCGAGGCGGGCCGGCACGCGACGAAGGCCGTGTGGGCCACGTTCGGTGTCGCGCTCGCCGCGGGAGCGACGGGGGCCGTGCTGGGCGGTGTGGCGCTCAAGAAGCAGAAGGACTTCGACGCCCACCCGACCAACGCGCTGGCCGACAAGGGTGAGCGCATCGCCCTGTTCGCCGACGTCTCGTTCGGGATCGCGGCCGGCGCCGCCATCACCTCCCTCGTGCTCTATCTCACGAGCGGCTCGCGTGGCGAGCACGACGAGGGCCCGGAGGGCTCCGACGCGGCCGTGGTCCACGGTGCGCCGCGCGTCGCGGTCGAGCCGGCCGTGGGTCGGGCGGGCGGCGGCGCGGTGCTGCGGCTTCGGTTTTGAGCGACGTGGGCGCCCCCGCTCGAAGCCGGAGCGCCCGCGCGTGGCTGTTGTCGGTCGCGGTGATCACGCTCGTGCTCGGGGTGCTCGCGGGGTGCGAGACGCTCGACTTCGATCGCGGCCGCATCGACGCCGGCGTGTCTCAGCACGACGCGGGGCTCGACGCCGGCGTGTCTCAGCACGACGCGGGGCTCGACGCCGGGACCTCCGCTTTGGCGCCGCGCCAGGCGGTACGCTGACTACTGCGCGCTGGCGGTGTCACGCGCGGACGATTTCACGGCTGCGGCCGCCCGCTCGCGCTCGGTCCGCCGTAGCTCCCACACCCGCGCGCGCAGCGAGCGGATGGTCATCATCTCGACGCCCGCGACGAGGCCCTGGCGGAAGTAGCCGTTGCTGCCGACCATCCGCTTGACGAGCGCGGTGGAGTCGGTCGGGTCGAAGCGGGCCCAGCCGATCACCGCCACCTCGGACCATGGGAGCTGCACGGTGTCGAAGCGCCAGCGCCCGTCCTTGAAGCTGCCGGAGACCCCGTCGACGCGGACCTCGGTCCCCTGCGTCTGCAGCCGCATGACGCCGCCGACCCCGACGAGCGGGAGCGGGATGCTCCACGAGAACGTGACGCCCCGCGCGTCTCGACCGATGACGTGCGCCCGGCTGCCGTGCACGAACGACCGGCCGAACTCCTCTGGATCCGCCAGGACGCGGCGGACCATCGGGGCGGTCGCGCCGCCGCGGCCGATGACGACAGCCGATTGCAGGTACTCGCCGCGCGTGTCGAGCATCACGAGGTCGCCGCGTCGCACCAGCTCGCGGAGCGCGTCGAGGTCGACGTGCGGGCGCTCGAGCGGCCCCAGGGGGAGCGATGGCGCCCGGTAGCCGCTCTGCCGCTCCGCCTCGGTCTGGGTCGCGAGCAGCATCACGTGCGCGAGCGCGACGTTGATCGTGCGGTTGACGCTCGTGCCGCCGGAAGCGAGCGCACGGGCGATGTAGTTCGCGTCGCGCATGTCGATGCGCATCGCCAGCTCGACGACGGCAGCGTCCGGCCCGTCGGGGAAGACGCGCCACACGAGCCGCCCCTCGCCGAGGTCGCCCCCGGTGCTCACCACGTCGACGCGGAAGGGGGCGCCCGGCACCGAGGGCGGCGGCGAGACGGTCATTCGGTTGCGGCCGTGGAGCGCGAAGATCGCGACGGTCCAGCTCCAGTCGTAGGCGATGGTCCGCGCGTGCTCGCCTTTGATGTCCACGCGGTCGAGCGCCGGCATGAAGCGGGGGTAGCCGCGCGGGTCCGCGATGAGCGCGGCGACGCGCGCCGCGGGGGCGTGTACGCGCGTCAGCACGATCACCGGCGGGAGCTCGGTCTGCGCGCTCGAGAACCCGACCCACGTCACCGGGCCGCGCTCGAGGTAGGGCGCGAGCGCCGCGCGGTCCGCGTCGCTGAGCGACGGGAGCCTCGCCTCGGCGGCGGACGTCTCGGTGTCGCGCGGCGGCGCGGCGGCGGCGATTGGCGCGTGCGCGGTGAGGGCGGCGACGCCAAT
>JAGQJE010000324.1 GCA_020430775.1 Myxococcales bacterium | reverse complement strand
CCGCCGCCGCCATCGCGTGGCTCCTCGTCGCGGCGGGCCGGCGCCCGCGCGCCATCGCGGTGGCATCGGGCGCGGCCGTCGCGCTGTCGCTCGTGAACCCCGAGCACGCCCACACGCCGAGCTTTCTGCTCTCGGTGCTGGCGACGGCGGCGATCGTGACGGGGTCGATCGGAGACGCGCCCTTCGCGGCGGGGCGCGAGGGCGCGGGAGCGACGGGCCGCGCGCTCCGAGCGGTCGCCCGCCAGAGCGCGCGCGCAGCCCTCGCGACGCTTCCAGTGACGCTGTGGCTCTTCGGCGGATACCCGCTCCTCGGGGTCGTCGCGAACGTCGTCCTCGTCCCCATCGGGACCGTCGCGCTCGTCCCGCTCGCGTTCCTTCACACGCTCCTCGCGAGCTTGGGCCCATCGCTCGCCGACTTGTACGGGGTGACGGGCCTCGCGGTGACGCACCTGTCGGCCGCCTTCGTGCTCGCCTCGGACACGTTCTCGTCGCTCTCGCCGGGCTGGGCCATCCCGCCGCCGACCACGGGGCAGGGGCTCGTGGTAACGGCCGCTTGCTTCGCGTTGCTCGGCGCGCGGCGCACGCGGACGAGGGCCGCGGTCGCGCTCGCCGCCATCTTGACCCTCGGCGCGCTCGAGCTGCGTCTGCGCCAGGCCGAGGCGCCGCGGGACGGCGTCCGCGTGACCTTCCTCGACGTCGGCCAGGGTGACGCCGCCCTGGTCGACCTACCGGACGGCCAGCTCATGCTCATCGACGCTGGCGGCGGGCTCCCCGATCCGGGCGCGCGGGTCATCCTCCCGCTCCTGCGTGCGCGGCGCCGCGACCGAATCGACGTCGCCGTGTTGTCGCACCCGCACCCGGACCACTACGGCGGGATGGCGGCGGTGTTCGCGACGATGCCGGTCGGCGAGCTCTGGGACACGCGACAGGCGAGCGTCGAGACGCCCGGCTCACCCCCGGCGGCGCTCGTGCAGCTCGCCCGGCTGCAGGGCGTGCGCGTGCGCTTCCCCGATTCGCTCTGCGGGCACCCACGTCGCTTCGGCGGCGCCACGGTGCGCGTCATGTGGCCGTGTCCTCACTTCGACGCGGGCTACGGTCCGAACGACAACTCCTTCGTCCTGCGCATCGACTACGAGGGCCGGCGCATCCTCTTTACGGGCGACATCGAGGCCCACGCCGAGGCGAGCCTCCTCGCGCGCGACGCGGGGGCCCTGCGCGCGGACGTGCTCAAGGTCCCGCACCACGGCTCGCGCACGTCATCGACGGAGCCGTTCGTGCGGGCCGTCGCGCCGAGGCTCGCCGTCGTGAGCTGCGGCGCGCACAACCGCTACGGCCACCCACACGCGGAGGTCCTCGAGCGCTACCGCGCGCAGGGCGTCCCCGTCCTGACCACCCCGCGCGCGGGCGGCGTCGTCGTGCGCACCGACGGGCACGCGCTCCTCGTCGAGGCGACCGGGCGCGCCATGGACACGCCGCTGCCGGAGGGATGGCAGGCGCCCGCGGCCCTCGCGAGACTCACGGCTTCGAGCGCGGGCGGCTAGAACGCGCCGTCGATGGGCTTCTCGAAGACGCGGTAGCGCTTGTAGACCTCGGCGCGCATCGCCTTGATTCCGAGGTTGATGGGCCGGTTGTCCTCGAGCGTCCACCCAAGCTCGGCCCACTCGTACCCGGCCTCGACGCCGCGCCGCGCGAGCTCCGCGTACATGGCGGTCGACAGCGCCCCGTAGCGTTTGATGCCACGCAGCTCGCGGCGGATGCCGAGGAGCATCAGCCGGGCCGAGGTCGGATGCCGCACCTTCAGCCGCCACAGGAGCTTCGCGAACCCGAAGGGGAAGAGCTTCCCGTCGAGATCGCGGGCCGCCTCGTTGAGGTTCGGCAGGCACACGCACATCGCGACCGGGCGCTCGTTGATCTCGGCGAAGAACGCGAGCTGGGGGTCGAGCAGGAGCCCGAGATCCTGTGCCGTCTTCGCCGCCTCGCTCGGCGTCGCAGGGACGAAGCCCCAGTTGTCGTGCCAGGCGTCGTTGAAGATGTCGAGGACCGCGTCGACCTCCTGCCGCATGCGCCGCTTGTCGAGCGACCGGAACCGAACCTCCGGTAGCGCGTTGATCTGGTCGAGCGCGCGCTGCGCCCGCGGCGGCGGCGGCTCGACCTGGTAACGCCAGGCGAGCAGGTCCTTGCACTTCGTGAAGCCGGCACCTTGCAGCAGCCGCGCCTGGTAGGGGCGCGAGTGCGGCATCATCACGACGGGCGGGTGCTCGAACCCCTCGACCAGCAGCCCCGACTCCTCGTTGATCGAGAGCGAGAAGGGCCCCCGCATCACCTTCATCCCGCGCGCGCCGAGCCACGCCTCCGCGGCGTCGAGGAGCGCCTCCGCGGCCTCGGCATCGTCGAGCGTGTCGAAGAAACCAAAGAACCCCGCGCCGTCGTCGTGGGCCGCGAGGTGCTCGTGATCGATCTGCGCTGAGCACCGCCCGAGCAGCTCGTCGCCGCGCCACGCCGTGAAGAGCGCGACCTCCGCGTGCTGGAAGAAGGGGTTCTTCCGGGGGGTCAGCCGATCGCGGATCTCCATGTTCAGCGGCGGGATCCACGCGCTGTCGTTGCGATACACCAGCCGCTGGACCCGCAAGAAGTCGTCGAGGTCTTTGCCCGGTCGATGTTCGACGATCCGCACGGTCATTGGCTCTCTCCTCGTCTGCCGGTCAGCACGCCCTCGGCCGTGCGCCACGCCGCACCGCACCTAGAGCTTCAACGGTCCGACCATGTCTTCGGGGCGGACCGCCTCGTCGAACTGCTCGCCCGTGAGCAGCCCGAGCGCGATGGCCGCCTCTCGCAGCGTCGTGCCCTGCTTGAACGCGTGCTTGGCGACCTTCGCCGCGTTGTCGTAGCCGATGAGCGGGTTCAGCGCCGTCACGAGCATGAGCGACTTGTGGAGCTTCTCGTCGATCGTCTCGCGGTTTGGCTCGATGCCGACCGCGCAGTGGTCGTTGAAGCTCTCGCACGCGTCGCCGAGCAGGCGGATCGACTGCAAGAGGTCGTAGGCCATCACCGGCTTGAACACGTTGAGCTCGAAGTTACCCTGAGAGCCCGCGAAGCCGATCGTCGCGTCGTTCCCGAAGACCTGCGCGCACACCATCGTGAGCGCCTCGCACTGGGTCGGGTTCACCTTGCCCGGCATGATCGAGCTGCCCGGTTCGTTCTCTGGGATGCGCAGCTCGCCGATGCCCGAGCGCGGCCCGGACGCGAGCCAGCGGACGTCGTTCGCGATCTTCATACACGCCGCCGCGAGCTGCTTGAGGGCGCCGCTCGCGCCGACGATCGCGTCGTGCCCCGCCAGGTAGGCGAACTTGTTCGGCGCCGTCTCGAACGGCTTGCCGGTGAGCTCGGCGATCTTCGCGGCGACGCGCCGCGCGTACTCCGGGTGCGTGTTGAGGCCGGTCCCGACGGCGGTGCCGCCGAGCGCGAGCTTGTAGAGCTGCGGGAGCGTCGCGTCGATGGCGTCGACCGCGTAGTCAAGCTGCGCCGCCCACCCGCTCACCTCCTGGCCGAGGGTGAGCGGCGTCGCGTCCTGCAGGTGCGTGCGGCCGATCTTGACGATGTCCGCGAACGCCTCGGCTTTGTCGCGCAGGGTGTCGCGCAGCTTGTGCACCTTCGGGATGAGCGCGTCCTCGATCTGCATCACCGCGGCGATGTGCATGGCCGTCGGGAAGGTGTCGTTCGACGACTGCGAGCGGTTCACGTGGTCGTTCGGGTGGACCGGCTTCTTCGAGCCCATCTCGCCGCCGGCGAGCTCGATCGCGCGGTTCGAGATCACCTCGTTCACGTTCATGTTCGACTGCGTGCCCGAGCCCGTCTGCCAGACGACGAGGGGGAAGTGGCCGTCGAGCTTGCCGGCGATGACCTCGTCGGACACGCGGACGATGAGATCGCAGATGTCGCGATCGAGGTTGTCGAGGTCGGCGTTGGTGAGCGCGGCGGCCTTCTTCAGGTAGCCGAACGCGCGGATGATCTCGGTCGGCATGCGCTCCCCGCCGATGCGGAAGTTCTGCTTCGAGCGCATCGTCTGCGCGCCGTAGTACTTGTCCGACGGGACCTCGATCTTGCCCATCGAGTCGGATTCGGTACGTGTGCTCATCGCGCGGGCTCCTTTGGGGACGGGGCTTACCGCGCAAGCGCTCATTCGTCTACGCCCTTGCAGCCCTCGCGCTCGCGCCCCCGGCGCGCGCGACGGCGGCGGCGAGGGCGCCGTTCCGCTCCGTGCGACACCGAGCGTCACGCCACGACCCGCACCGGCTCCCGTCCCCGCACCCGCACCCGCACCCGCACCCGCACCCGCACCCGCACCCGCACCCGCACCCGCACCCGTCCCCGTCCCCGAAGCCCCACTGCACGCATCTGCGCTCGGGCAGCGCAGCGCTTCGTCCGTGCGTGCCGGTGTGCTAGGACGCCCGTCGAACGCGTCCGTCCGTGCGGACCCGTGCATGGAGCGACGAACCATGACGCAGAAGGCCTGGGGCGGCCGGTTTGACGAGGACCTCGACGCGGTCGCGCTGCGCTTCAGCGCGAGCGTCGACGTCGACAAGCGGCTCGCAAGCGAGGACATCCGCGGCTCGATCGCGCACGTGCGGATGCTCGCGAAGCAAGCGATCGTCCCGGCAGATGACGCGGAGCGCATCGTCGAGGGCCTTCAGGCGATCGCGGCGCGCGTCGAAGCGGGCGCGTTCGAGTGGGATGACGCGCGCGAAGACGTGCACATGAACATCGAGGCGACGCTGCGCGAGGCGGTCGGGCCCGCCGGCGGGAAGCTCCACACGGCGCGCAGCCGCAACGATCAGGTCGCGACGGACATGCGCTTGTGGACCCGCGCGGCCTGTGAGGCGACGGCCCGACGCATCGACCGGCTGCTCGCGACGCTCGCCGTCCGGGCGGAGGGCACGGTCGATGTCTTGATGCCGGGCTACACGCACTTGCAACGCGCGCAGCCGATCCGGCTCGCCCACCACCTGCTCGCGTGGTGCGAGATGCTCGAGCGCGACCGCGGCCGCCTGGTCGACGCCGCCGCGCGGATGAACGAGTCGCCCCTCGGCGCGGCGGCCCTCGCCGGCACGACCTTCGCGCTCGACCGCGAGGACACCGCGCGCGCGCTCGGGTTCAGCCGCCCGATGCGTAACTCGCTCGACGCCGTGGGCGACCGGGACTTCCTCGTCGAGGCCCTCGCGGCGCTCGCCAACTGCGCGGTGCACCTGTCCCGCGTCGCCGAGGAGCTGGTCCTGTGGTCGAGCCAGGAGTTCGGGTTCATCGAGATGAGCGACGCCTTCACGACGGGCTCGTCGATCATGCCGCAGAAGAAGAACCCGGACATGGCGGAGCTGGTGCGCGGCAAGAGCGCCCGCGTCGTCGGCGACCTCGTGACGATGCTCGTCCTGCTCAAGGGGCTGCCGCTCGCCTACAACCGCGACCTCCAGGAGGACAAGGCGCCGGTGTTCGACGCGTTCGACACGGTCGACGACTCGCTCGACGTCCTCACGGGCGCGCTCGCGACGGCGAGGTTCCGCGTGGAGCGGATGCGCGCCGCGCTGCGGGACGGCTTCCTCGACGCGACCGAGCTCGCCGACTGGCTCGCGGCGCGCGGCGTGCCCTTCCGCGACGCGCACCACGTGGCCGGGCGGCTGGTCGCGCGCGCCGTGCGCGAAGGCGCGACGCTGAGCGAGCTGCCGCTCGAGGCGCTGCTCGCCGAACACCCCTCGTTCGACGCGACGGTCTACGACGCGCTCGACATGGAGACGGCGGCCGAGCGGCGCGACCTGCTCGGCGGGCCGGCGCCCGACGGACGGCCGATTGCGCAGGCCATCGACCTG
>JAGQJE010000323.1 GCA_020430775.1 Myxococcales bacterium | reverse complement strand
GACCGACTCCTTCAGCTCACGCGGGTACATCCGATGCGTCTTCGTTCTCATTTTCTCAGCCTCTACTCGCCCCGGGGATCTCGGTGGCCGACTTTAGGCGACAACTATCCTGACGCAGGGGGGGTGCTGGTGCGGGCGCGGGCGCGGGAGCGGGAGCGGGGGGGGGTGGGGGCGGGTGGGTCACCGCGCGGAACGGCGCCCGGCGGATTCGCGCGGGCTTGGCGTCCGAGCCGTGCACAGTTATCCTCCGGGCGATGCCACCTTACGGACGGCACGGCGGCGTGGCCTGGATGCGGCGGCGGGCGGGGGAGCGCGCGGTGCGGCGCGTGACGCGCGGCAGCCTCTGGACGCTGGCGGCCGCCGGGCTGCTCACCTTCTGCGCCTCGGCGCCGCGGGCCTCCGCCGACATCTACCAGTGCCGCGGCCCGCGCGGGGCTTTGAACTTCACGAACGTCCCCGTCGCCGACGCGCGCTGCAAGATCGTCGTGCACACGCCGCCGCCGAGGCGCAGCGCCGACGACGACGCCGAGCCGTCGACGCGCCGCTCGAGCTCGACGACGGCCCCCGATCCCGACCGCTACACCCGCTACGACGCCTTCATCGCGGAGGCCGCGCGCGTCTATCAGCTCCCCGAGACGCTCATCCGCGCCGTCGTGAAGGTCGAGAGCGACTTCCAGGTGGCGGTCGTGAGCGACAAGGGCGCCCAGGGGTTGATGCAGCTCATGCCCCGAACCGCCGCCGCCATGGGGGTGACCGAGGTCTTCGATCCGCGACAGAACATCCTCGGCGGGGCCAGGCTGCTCCGCGTGCTCGCCAACCGCTTCTCGGGCGATCTCGCGCGGACGCTCGCCGCGTACAACGCCGGCTCGGGCGCGGTGAACCGCCACGACGGGGTCCCCCCCTACGCCGAGACGCAGCGCTACGTCCGCAGGGTGCTCCGCTTCTACGACCTCTACCGCCAGCAGGCCGACGCGCGCACGCCGGCGGACGACTCGGGCGGCCAGAGCTGATCGGTCTCGCTCCCCGGATCGTCACTGCCGCTGTGTGATGGAGCCTGAGCGATGATCTGGGCGCTGCTCGGCGCGCTGCTGTTGGCGATCTCTTCGCCTTGGATCCGATCGCGGATCTGGGGCGTCCCGCTCCGCCTCCTCTCGGTCGCCACGCTCGTGCGCGCGAGCGTCGGGGGCGCCCTGCTCGAGCTCCTGGTGGCCTCCGTCACCGCGGTCGTGCTCTGGGCGCTCCGCGCCGATCCGGCCGTGTCCGGGCCGGTCGCAGCCGTCACGGGCGTCGCGGCCGCCCTCACCATCGTCGTCCTGTCCGCGCGCCGCCTCGCCCTGCTCCGCGGCGCTGCCCTGCTCGCGCTCCAGATGCGCGACCCGGCGGCGCGTGAGGACGCCGCGCGCGCGCTCGATCGCCTGCTCGACCGCGCGAAGAAGCGCGCCGGGACCGACGGCGGCGACTATGCGCGGGCGGTGCTCCTCGTGACGAACGCGCTCACGCAGGCCGGCCATTGGGACAGGGCCCGCGCGCGCCTCGCGCAGCTCGACCACGGCGCCCTAGACCCGCCGCTCCGCGCGCTCGCCGGTCAGATGCTCGCGACCTGCCACCTGCACTTCGGCGAGCTCGCAGCCGCCCGCGCGACGATCGCGCAGCTCGAGCGACCGGCGCCGCCGGAGATCGAGGTGTGGCTGCGGGCCGACGAGGCGATGCTCTTCGCGCTCGCCGGCCAGCCCGACGAGGCGCTCCGTCGCGTCGGGGTCGAGGCATCCGAGGACGACGCCGTGCTGCGGGCATCGCATCGCGTGGTGCGCGCGCACGCCTACGCCGCGAAGGGCGACGAGGCGCGGGCCCGAGGCGAGCTGCAAGCGCTCCGGGAGGAGGCCGGCCGGAGCGCCCTCGCCCGCGCCGCGCAGCCCGACGGCCCAGCCAGCCCGCTCGCCCGCGCGCTCGCGGAGGCCCCGACGCCGCCGCCACCCGAGGCCGATTCGGGAACACCCGCGGCTCCCTGATCGTATGCTGCAAAGGCGCGCCCGCGCCGAGGGAGGCTCTTCATGCGCACGATCCTGTTCGTCGGCACCAACCTGGCCATCTTGCTGGCCCTCGCGCTGGCGCTCGTCGTGTTGCAGGCGCTCGGCGTCCTGCCGCCGATGCGTTCCCAGAGCTTCATCGCGATCATCGGCTTCGCGCTCGTCTTCGGCTTCGGCGGTGCGTTCATCGCGCTGCTGATGTCAAAGCGCATGGCGCTGATGCGGACCGGAGCCCAGATCATCGACACGCCGCGGAGCGAGGTCGAGCGCTGGCTCCTGCAGACCGTGCATGGGCACGCGGACGCGGCCGGGATCGACCACCCGGACGTGTGCATCTACCAGTCGAGCGACATGAACGCGTTCGCGACCGGCGCGCGCCGCAACGACGCGCTCGTCGCGGTGAGCAGCGGGCTGCTCCAGGGCATGACGCGCGAAGAGGCGAGCGCCGTGCTCGGCCACGAGATCACGCACGCGGCGAACGGCGACATGGTGACGATGACGCTGCTACAGGGCGTGCTGAACACCTTCGTCATCGTGCTCGCGCAGGTCGCCGCGAACCTCATGTCGGGCGGGGACGATCGCCGCCGGTCGGGATTCGGCGGCAGCTTCCTCGTCTACATGCTCGCGCAGGCCGTGCTCGGGTGGTGCGCGTCGATCATCATCTGCTGGTTCAGCCGCTGGCGAGAGTTTCGCGCGGACGCCGGCGGCGCCGAGCTGACCAAGCCGCAGGACATGGCGAACGCGCTGCGCCGGCTCAAGACGCACGAGCAGCCCGACCTGCCGGCGTCGCTGCAGGCGTTCGGCATCTTCGGGCTGGGCAAGAGCGGGCTCGCCGCGCTCTTCGCGACGCACCCGCCCCTCGACGTGCGCATCGCGCGCCTCGAAGCGCAGAGCCGCTTCGAGGGCAAGTCGTTCAACTGATCGGCGCAGCGGGCGCGGCCGCCGCGGCGCGGGTCAGTCGAACCTGCGCGACAAGGTCTCGACGCCGTGTCGCGACGAGCGCGCCATGAAGAGCGCCGGCAGGTCGTAGCGCGGCGCATCGATCGCGCCGACGAGGCGATCGATGCTGTCCTGCTGGACCTCTTCGCGGAGCACCCGCACCCGGGCCGCCTGCGCGAGCGACGTGAGCGGGGACGCATCCCCGACGCGCTCGCGCAGCTCGGCGAACACCGGACGCTCCTTCTCCGTGAAGATCGCGTCGAGCACGCGGTTGATCGCGAGGGCGGCGATGGGCAGCCCGAGCTCGTCCACCAGCGCGTCGCGCAGCTCAAGCGTCTCGTTGGTCGGCATGTCCTCGGGGATGGTCACCAACACGACGCCGGCCCGCTCGGGGTCGCAGAAGAGCTCGATCGCCCGGTCGGCTTCGCGGCGGAGCAGGCCCGGCGGCGCGACGTCGTGGATGACGAAGGGGACGCGGAGCATGTCGAGCGCGTGCCCGGTCGCCGGCGCGTCGAAGATGACCAGGTCGTAGGCGGGCTCGCCCGACGGCGGCGAGGCGTGAAAGAACGCCTTGCCGAGCATCGCCCAGGCGTCGATGCCAGGCGTGCCGTGCAGGAACGCCTTGACGAACTTGCTCCCGAAGATGGCGTTGTAGAGTGCCCGCACCTTCAAGACCATCATGCCGTACTCTTCGAGCGCGGACTGAGGCGTCATGTTCACCGCGTCGATGTTCGGCGCGACGGCGACGACCTCGGGCCCGATCGGGGCGACGTCGAAGTCGTGGCTGAGGCGCTCCTGCACGTTCGGCATCGCCACGAGCACCCGCTTGCCGCGGCGCGCGGCGGCGAGCGCGAGCGCCGCGCTCACCGTCGTCTTCCCCACGCCCCCCTTGCCGACGACAAAGAGCATCCGGCGGTCGAGCAGGTCCGTCATCGGCCCCGACGGTAGCGGCGCCCGCTCACAACGGCAACCGGGGCGTGGGGGCACGGCCGCGGCGCGCCCGGTGACACGCCTCGAGTCACGCCCCCACTCGACCGACAGCCCCCGCCCCCGCCTACTCTCCCGCACCCGTGCCCGCGCCCGCTCCCGTGCCCGCGCCCGATCCCCCCCTGCGTCAGGATAGTTGTCGCCTAAAGTCGGCCACCGAGATCCCCGGGGCGAGTAGAGGCTGAGAAAATGAGAACGAAGACGCATCGGATGTACCCGCGTGAGCTGAAGGAGTCGGTCGT
>JAGQJE010000005.1 GCA_020430775.1 Myxococcales bacterium | reverse complement strand
GTCCACTCCGCCGAGCGGCCGGCGCCGCCAAGCGAGCCCAGCGCCCGAGCGCCCGAGCTCGCGGAGGCGCCCCCGGAGCGGCCGCGCCGAGGCGTCACCCAGCGCGTGGCCGTCGGCGTGCTGCTCGGGGCGCTGGCCGTGTTCCTCCTGCTCTGGGGCGAGCGCAAGGCGGTGGAGCGCTACGCCGACCTACACGCCGGTCGGGGCCAGGTCGTCGAGCTGTCCGCTCCGGTCGTCGAGCCGAAGAACGAAGGCCGCCTCGTCTTCCTGCACGGGCGGCTCAGCGCCGGCGCGCCTGTCGAGGACACCGATCTGCACGTCGACGTCGCCGGCGTCCGTCTGCGCCGGCGCGTGTCCATGTATCAGTGGGCGCAGCGCGAGACCGGGACCACGGAGAAGGTCATCGACGGGACGAAGCAGCTCGTCGGGACGTACGCGTACGACCAGGCCTGGGCGGCGGCGCGGATCGACTCGAGCCAGTTCTTCGAGCGCGGTCACCAGAACCCACAGCTCCCGATCCAAAACGCCACCTTCGACGCGCAGGACGCGGCTGTCGGAGGGTTTCAGATCGCCCCGGGGCTGCTCGACCAGATCGACGCGTTCGACCCGGTGCCCGCCCCGCCGGAGGATGTCGCGGCCGCGTCCGCGGCGCTCGGCGCGGTCGTGCACCAGGTGCAGGGCTGCTACGTCGTCGGCGCCAACCCGGACGAGCCGGCCATCGGCGACCTCCGCATCTGCTACGACGCCGTGCCGCTCGACCTCACCGTCTCGGTGCTCGGTGGGCAGACCGGCAAGACCATCACCGATTGGACCACCCCCGGCGGCCACCGCCTCGTGGCCCGGCTCGTCCCCGGCCGGACGTCGGTCGATTCGCTCTACGAGGCCGCCGAGCCGCAGAGCGCCACGCTGCGGTGGTCGGTCCGCGGCGCCGGCGCGCTGCTCCTCTTCGTCGGGCTCTTCCTCAGCCTCGGCACCGTCTTGACGCGCTGGAGGCGCCGGCGCGGCGTGCGGCACCCGCTCGCGTGGGGTGCTCCGCTCACCCTCGCGGTCGCGGGCACGCTCGCGACGATCGGCGCGGTGTGGTTGCCGCACGTCCAGGCAGCGGGCGGCGCGCTGCTTGCGGGCGCCGGTGTGCTCGTGCTGGGCTTCGTCGTGTTCCAAGTTCGGGGCGCGCTCCGACGCCGAGCGAAGCGCCGGGAGGCCAAGGCGGCGCATTGACCGCGCACCGCGGGCGGCGCATGCACTCGGGTCCCCGACCGATGCGCACCGAGATCACCCGCCGCTTCCGCTTCGAGGCCGCCCACCGGCTCCCACACGTCCCCGAGGGACACAAGTGCGCGCGGCTCCACGGCCACAGCTTCCGGGTCGCGGTCGTCGTCGCCGGCGAGGTAGACGCGGCGCTCGGGTGGATCGTCGACTACGCCGACCTCGACCGGGCGTGGGAGCCGCTGCACGCGCTGCTCGACCAC
This sequence comes from Myxococcales bacterium, assembly GCA_020430775.1. Taxonomy (GTDB): domain Bacteria; phylum Myxococcota_A; class Polyangia; order Polyangiales; family Houyiibacteriaceae; genus JAGQJE01. The sequence goes on along the minus strand of JAGQJE010000005.1, from coordinate 23,300 downwards.
CGCTACCTCAACGAGGTCCCCGGGCTCGACAACCCGACGAGCGAGCGGATCGCCGCGCTCATCCTCGAGCGCTTCTCCGTCCGAGGCGCGCGCGTCGTGCGCGTTCACCTCGACGAGACGTGCAACGCCGGCGTCACCGTGTACGCCGACTGACCGCCTGCCCCTGACCCGCCGCGCCGATCGCTCCTGCGAACGCGGTGCGAGTGTCCCCGATCGGTCATTCGGAGCGCGCTCTTTCCTGGTGGGTCGCTCTCGTGACGTGGGCTCGGGAATACGCCGGGCCGCCATCCGGGTTTGGCGCGCGAGTGGGGTCTGACCCGGGTGGCAGCGACTCGCTCCAGCGCGCAGCAGTCTTCGGGGTGTGGGTAGACGTGGGCGTGTGTGGTCTAGCTCCGGACGGCCGCTGCTGGACACTCGTATGGAGCGATTTGAAGCGTTGGGAATGAAAGATTGCACTACAAGCGTAATGTGGTATACAAGGAATAATCCATTATTGGTGCAACGATGACGCGAAGCCTCCTCCCTCTCCTGGTCACGTTGTCGGCGCTCTCGCTCGGCGCCTGCAGCGGCGCGATCGGCGCGACGACCGAGCGCGACATGCCGACGACGACCCCCCTCGGGCCGACCGGTGTGAGCGCCACCAAGTTCGTCTGCGACGCGGACGCGGCTCCGGCGGCGCGCGCGATGTTTCGCCTGTCGAAGCGCCAGTACCGCAACACCCTGCACGACCTGCTCGGCATGTACCTGCCGGCGGCCGATCGCGACGTGGTGATGAGCGACCTCGAGCGGAAGATCCGCCTCATCCCGGACGACGCGACCAAGGCGTTCAACACGGACACCCCCGTCCGTGGCGCGTTCTTCCGGCGCATGTCGCAGGACGTCACGGCCGAGCACAACGCGCGCTACTTCCAGGTGGCCCAGCGCGCCGCCCAGGACATCGTCAGCGACCCGGGCCGCATCGCGGCCGTCTTCGGCGCGTGCGCGGACGACGGCGACCCGAGCAACGACACGGACTGCATCGAGCGCTTCGTGCGGGACTTCGGCCTGCACGCCCTGCGCCGCCCGCTCAGCGAGAGCGAGGTGTCGTTCTACGTCGACACGGTCTACGCCGACAGCGGGTACGACTACGAGGCGAACGCCGACTCCTTGTCCGACGTGCTGGTGGTCATGCTGATGTCGCCCCGCTTCCTGTACCGGATGGAAGAGGGAGACGACCGCGTCGGCGGCACCGAGGACGTCTACCGCCTCTCGCCCTACGAGGTCGCGGCGCGGCTGTCGTACCAGTTCTGGGACTCGATGCCGGACCAGGCGCTCTTCGACGCGGCGGCCGACGGCTCGCTCGACACCGACGCCGGTTACCGCGCGCAGGTCGATCGGGTCTTCAACGACCCCCGCACCGCCGCGACGCTCGACGAGTTCTACAGCGAGTGGCTCGACCTCGGGAACGTGCCGGACCCGCACGCGCTCGCTCGCATCGACGACCCGCGCTTCGACAAGTTCGCCGGCGACAACCTGCCGAGCGACGGGCTGCACGACGCGATGATCGCCGACGTCCTCGACATGACCCGGTACTACAGCGAGTCCGACGACGGGACGTTCGAGGACCTCCTGCTCAGCCCGTACTCGTTCGCGCGCGACCCGGAGCTCGCGAAGATCTACGGCGTCCAGCCCTGGGACGGCAACGGCGCGGACCTGCAGCGCTTCCCCGACGCCGACCGCGTGGGTGTGCTCGGCCGGGCGGCGCTCCTCGTCGCCGCCTCGAACGCGACCCACCCGATCATCCGGGGCGTGCGTGTCCGCCGCAATATCCTGTGCGACGTGCTGAACCCGCCGCCCGCGAACGCGAACCGTGAGTCGCCGGAGCCCACCAGCGACACGCAGACGACCCGCGAGCGGGTCGAGGCGCTCACGTCCGCCGGCTCCTGCCAGAACTGCCACGCGTACATCAACGGGCTCGGCTTCCCCTTCGAGGACTTCGACGCGCTCGGGCGCCACCGCGACCAGGAGCCGTTCATCGAGCCGGACGGTACACTCCAGGCATGGCTCCCGGTCGACACGAACGCGGCGCCGCGCATCGAGCAGACCGACTCGCGCACCAAGGTGAGCGGCGCCGCCGACCTCGCGCAGCAGATGCTCGACAGCGGCAAGGTGCAGGCGTGCTTCGCGCGGCACTACGTGCGCTTCTCCATGAGCCGCAACGAGAGCACCACCGAGGACGGCTGCGCGCTCGAGAGCGTCCGAGAGGAGATCGAAGCGGGCAAGCCCCTGCGCGACATCCTGAAGAGCATCGCGTTCGAGCCTCACTTCCGCGAGCGCACCATCCCGGCGAGCTCCTGAGCGAAGCGGTCCATGCGATTTTCTAGAGACGTTCTGGATGCGCCCGGCGACGGGCTCGGCCCCGACCAGGCCCTTCGGCGCGAGGCGCCGCGGCGGCGGAGCCGTTCAGAGGAGAGCTGACACGATGCGAGTCAAGACGATCAACCGGCGACAGTTTCTCGTAGGCGCGGGCGGCTTCACCCTGGCGATGCCCTTTCTCGGCTCGTTGCTCCGGTCGAAGGCGTTCGGGGCGGGCGCGGTCGCGCGTCCGAAGTACGTGTGCCTGTCCACCTCACACGGCGGCGTCTGGTACGACAACATGTACCCGCGGGCGGCGACGCTGACCAAGTCGTACAACCTCTACGCGGATCACGTCGTGCGCTACGGGCGCCTGCAGGTGAGCAACGGCTCGCTCTCGCCCGTGCTGACGGCGTCCTCCGGCGACCTCACCCAGGCGCTCGCCGACAAGATGATGGTGATCCAGGGCCTCGACGTGCCCTTCTACCTCGGGCACCACACCGGCGGGTACCTCGGGAACTTCAGCCGCAGCGACCAGCGCGAGGGCCAGTTCCCCTACGTCCCGACCATCGACCAGATCCTCGCCGCCTCGAGCACGTTCTACGGGCCGGGTGACGCGCCGGCGGTGCCCGTCATGGTCATCGGCGACGGGATGTCCTGGCTGCAACGCGCGAACGGCTCCGTCGAGGGGGTGCCCGCCTCGCGCAGCTCGCTCGACCTGTTCGACCAGGTGTTTCAGCCCGGTCGTCAGCCACCGCCTCCGCAGCCGCCCCAGCCTCCGCCGCCGCCGCCGCCGAAACCGGACGCCGGGATGCCGCAGCCGCCGCCGATGACACCGGACGCCGGGATGCCGCAGCCGCCGCCGGTGAGGCCGGACGCCGGGATGCCGATGCCGCCGCCGATGACGCCGGACGCCGGGATGCCGATGCCGCCGTCTCCGCAGCCGCGCACGCCGGTCGTCGACCGCGTGCTCGACAACTACAGAGACCTCGTCACCGGAGCGTTCGGCGACGCGCGCCGCCTCTCGAGCCTCGACAAGCAGCGCCTCGAAGACCACATGGAGCTGCTCTCGCAGATCGACACCAAGTCGGCCGTGATGACCAAGGCCGCCGCGCAGACGTGCGGCGACCTGCCCGAGCCGTCGGACGACGCGCCCGGGACGGCACCGAAGTACGTGTACGGCGACGCGAACCCGTCCGCGTACGAGAAGTGGTACGACCTCTACAACGACGTGATCGTCGCCGCGTTCGCGTGCGGCTCGAGCCGCCTCGCGACCGTCGCCTCCCGCGAGGCGTTCACCACCGACCCGCGCTCGGCGAGCGACTGGCACCAAGAGGTCGCCCATCAGTGCCAGATCAAGGACTGGAGCGGCTCGCTGCAGCGCCCTGAGGACGTCATGGTCGCGTCCCAGTCGACGTTCTTCCGCAACGTCTACATCGACCTCGTCAAGAAGCTCGACGGGATGCGCGACGTCGACGGCTCGACGCTGCTCGACAACTCGCTCGTCACCTGGACGATGGAGTCCGGCCCGGTCACGCACGAGGCCGACTCGATGCCGATGGTCTGCGCGGGCGGCGCCGGCGGGTTCTTCAACACCGGCAACTACTACGACCTGCGCAACCAGAGCGCGCCCTTCCGCAGCTCGGACGGCGTGCCGTGGATCACGGACCTGCGCCGCCCCGGCATCCTCGTGAACCAGTGGCTCGCGAACGTGCTGCAGGCGATGGGGATGTCGCCGTCACAGTTCGTCCGAACCGACATCGACTGGGCGGGCTACGGCATCAAGCACGTGGACGACTACCTGCAGGACTCGTACCCGGCCCGCGTGTTCAACGACGCGGCGAAGAAGATCCCCCTCGTCACGTTGTAGTCGGCCCTCCGCCGGCCGGCGCGCGCGCGCTCGTTTGCGCGACGACGGAGACGGCCGGCTGGCGCTCGCCAACCGGCCGTTGTCGTTCGGGTGCCAGGGAGCGGGAAATGGGATTCGAACCCACGACTTCAACCTTGGCAAGGTTGCACTCTACCGCTGAGTTATTCCCGCGGGTGGCCTCGGGCGGGTCGCCCGTGACGAGCGGACTAGATAGTTTGGCGGGGCCGCGGCGTCAAGCGCCGCAGCGCGGGTTTCGCCCAGACGGTCAGCCGTCGACGATCTCGCGGACATCGACGAGCGCCGCTTCGACCGCCGAGAGCGCCTCGGCGTCGAGCGGCCGCACGCCAGCGTGCGCGTTGTCCCGGGCCTGCGTCTCGGTGCGCGCGCCGCACAGGACGTGCGTCACGCCCGGCTGCGCGAGCGTCCACCCGATCACGAGCTGGGTGACGCTCAGGCCGCGCGCCTGCGCGAGCGGGGCGAGGGCGCCGAGCCGCGTGTTGACGGCGCGCCGCTTGTCGGCGCTGAACCGCGGGTCGTTCGCGCGCAGATCTCCCGGGCCGAAGCGGCGGTTCGGGTCGAGCTTGCCCGTGAGCAGGCCGTTCTCGAGCGGGGAGTACGCGAGCAGCGCGACGCCGTGTTCCCGGAGCCGGGGCAGGCGGTCGTCCTCCAGCCCGCGGTGCAGCGCGCTGTAGCGCTCCTGCGCGCTGTCGAGCTGCCCCACGGCGGCGTAGCGCTCGAGGTGCGAGACCTTGGCGTTGCTGACGCCGATCGCGCGGATCTTCCCGGCGTCCTTCAGCTTGAGCAGGCACGCCATCGTGTCCTCGACCGCGGTGGTCTGGTCCTGCCAGTGCGTCTGGTAGAGATCGATGTAGTCGGTGCGCAGGCGCCGGAGGCTGGCCTCGACCTCGCGCTCGATCGACTCCGGGCCGAGGTAGCGGTGCAGCTCGATGTCGCCGCGCTCGTTGTAGCCCTCCTCGTCGGTGCGGAAGAACACCTCGCCCTTCGCGTCCGCGTCCCAGAGGAGGCCGCACTTGGTGGCGATGATCACCCGGTCGCGGCGGCCGGCGATCGCCTCCCCGACGACCTCCTCGCTGCGGCCGAACCCGTACACGGGCGCGGTGTCGAGCAGGTCGATGCCCGCGTCGAGCGCGGCGTGCACCGCGCGGATCGAGTCGGCGTCGTCGGCGCCGCCCCAGAGCCAGCCACCGAAGACCCACGTGCCGAGCCCGATGCGCGACGCCTCGATGCCCGATCGTCCAATCGCTTGTCGTTGCATGGTCTCGTTGTACCGCACCGGAGCGCGAGTAGGTCGCTCGCAGTCCGCGTCAGTCGCTCGGCGAGCGGGTGCGGATGCGCGCGGCCGCGGGCCGGGGTAGGTGGGAGCCATGCGTTCCTCGGCTCGCGGCAGCGTGGTCGCCGGCGTCGGCCTGTGCGCAGCCTCGGCGGTGCTCTTCTCCGCCAAGGCGATCTTCGTCAAGCTCGCATACCGCTACGGGGTCGACGCGATCACGCTGCTCACGCTCCGGATGCTGCTCTCGCTCCCGGTCTTCGTCGGCATCGCCATCTTCGAAGAGCGACGGCGCGCGGCCGCGGGCGACGCCCCGCTCAGCCTGCGCGAGTGGGGCGCGGTCGCGGCGCTCGGCGTCTGCGGTTACTACCTCGCGAGCTACTTCGACTTCGCCGGCCTCGTCTACATCACGGCGAGCCTCGAGCGGCTGCTGCTCTTCGTCTACCCCACCTTCGCGGTGCTCTTGTCGATGTTCCTCTTCGGCGACCGGCTCGGGCGGCGGGAGGTCGGGGCCCTGTGCCTGAGCTACGCGGGCATCGCGCTCGCGTTCGTAGGGGAGGGCGAGATCGGGGGCTCCAACCTCTGGGCGGGCGGCGCGTTGATCCTGCTGGCGGCGCTGACCTACGCGACCTACCTCGTCTTCGCCGACGCGATGATCGCGCGGGTCGGCACCAACCGGCTCATCGCGTTGGCGCTCACCTTCGCGGGCCTCGCGGTCGCGACGCAGTTCGTGATCACGCGTCCGGTGCGCGTGCTGCTCGTGCAGCCGTGGCAGGTCTACGCGTACTCGCTCGCGATCGCGCTGCTCAGTACGGTCGCGCCGACCTTCTTGCTCGGCCAGGGCATCCAGCGCATCGGCGCGAGCCGGGCCGCGATCACCGGCACGATCGGGCCGGTCGCCACGATCGTGCTCGGCGTCGTCGTCCTCGGGGAGCCCATCGGACCCTTTCAGGTCATCGGCGCCGTCTTGGTACTCGGTGGCGTGGTGGCGCTCACCCTCGCGCGGCGCGCCCAGCGAGGCGCCGACCGCGCGCCGGACCGCGCGCCCGACGCCGCCCCGGTCGCCGCGGTGGCCCCCGAGGCGTACGGCTCCCCGGACGACGCGCCCCTCCGTCGCGACCCATGAAGCCCGCGCAGCGCTCGGGCGCCGGGCGCAGTGGACGCTTGGGTGCAGCCCGGGCGTCCGGGCGGGCTCAGGTGCCGCGCTCGCCGAGCACCTTGCGACGAAACGCCGCTACGATGGGCATCTTGTCGAGCCACGCCGAGGCGTCGGCGCGCGATGGGTCGCCCTCACTCGCCGCGCCCGCGAAGCCCTCCGGGATCTGCGTGAAGTGCTCGGACGGGTCGACCTCGGGGTCGAAGTGGTGGAACTCGTAGCCGGGGATGCACAGGTCTTCGTCGATGGCGACGTCGACCGTCCGCGCGCCGAAGCTCGACAGCTCGGTCGTCGTCGCCTGCGGCGGGATGATCCACACCTGCCTCAGGCCGCCCATCGCCGCGTAGAAGAGGTACTGGATCTTGCGGTTCGTCGACAGGACGCGGAAGCGCTTCACCTCGCCGCCGTAGATCGCGCTCGAGAGCGCGCTCGTCTCGAAGACGCCGTCGTCGAGGTCGGGCTCGAAGCCGCGCACGAAGCGGAGCGACGTCGGGTCGTTCTTGCGGGTGAAGCGCGCGATGCGCTTGCCGCCGTAGACGAGGTTACGTCGGTCGCGGGCGGCGCGCTCTCGCGGCGCGAGGAAGTCGCGAAAGGGCGCGATGTGCTCGTCGGAGCCGCGCCGCAGCACCAGCTCGAGGGCGACGGTGTCGGTCTGCACCCGCTTGACCGAGCGGTTCACCGTCTCGAGCGCTTGCTCCAGCTCGATCGGCAGATCGGTGGTCGACTCGTTCGTCCACTGCTGCGCGCTCGCCCCCGTGCCGACGGTCTGTAGCGCGCCCTTGCCGACCCAGAGCGTATCGCCCGCGCCGGTCCGGTGGGACCCGACGCGCCAGTGCAGCGCGACGTCCTTGTAGAAGATCCGCGCGTAGGCCCTGACCCGTCCGCCGCGTGAGGGCTGGGGGACGACGTACGCCACCGCGAAGCGCACCGAGGGGTTCTGCAGCGGGTGCGTCACGAAGAAGCGCGTCCCGAAGAGCTCGAAGGTGTGGCGCGGGACGTAGCCGTCGCGCAGCAGGCGCTCGGGGTCGCGCTTCGCGTCGCCGACGACGCAGAGCTCGGCGCCCTCGTCGAGGAGGGCGCGGAACCGGCGCGGGACCTGGCGCGGGCTGAGGTCGTCGAGGGCGACGCTTGGGACGACGCGGCGTTCGATGGGCGGCTTCATGGCCCCGACGGTACCAGGACGGGCGCGCGCGCGTCGGCGTGAAGCGGCGCGGGCGTCAGTCGCCGTTCGCGAGGCCCCACCCGAGCCACATCGCCCCGAGGCTCCACACGATCATGGCCGCCCAGGACGCGCCCATGAGCCCGCCCGTCCAGGGCATCAGCCAGAGCAGCCCGCCCGTCAGGTGGATGAGCACCGGCGCGAGGACGTGCGCGAGCGCGGACAGGCCGGCGATGACGATCACCGTGCCGCTGAGCCAGCCGGCGAGGCGGGTCAGCATGAAGAGGTGCGCGACGATGAGGAAGACGACCGACACGCTGAAGAGGTGCTGATGGAACACGTCGAGGACGAAGGGCCACTTCGCGTCGGACGGCGCCGCGGCGGCTCGGGCGGCCTCGCCGGAGGGCTCCGGGGGGAGGTCGAGCGCCGGACCGGGGGCGGTCGCGGCCTCCGGTGCAGCGGCGGGCGCGGCCGAGTCGACGTAGCGCGCGGCGACGCTCGGCGCGGGGCCCCGCAGGCTCGCGCCGATGCGCGCGGCGTACAGAAGGTACGAGCTGAGCGCGCCGACGATGATGAACGCGAGGAAGATCGTGTAGACGAGCTTCGCCGGGATCGAGAGCCGTCCGAGGTGCGTGCCTCGGGAGACGAAGACCCTCACTGCGTCGGCTCCGCGGGCGGCGTCGTCGCGGCGACCGGCCCCGTCGCGCGCGCCACGGTGTCCCCGGCCGAGGCGTCGCCCGCCGAGGCGTGGGCCGCGGGACGATGGCCCGCGCCGTGGAGCATCACCCGCTCGACGATGGCGAGCGCACGCTTGACGCCGATCGCCAGTGAGCGCGACGAGATCGACGCGCCGGAGATGGCGACGATGTCGTCGCCGGGGCGGACCGGATCGGCGGCGGTCTTGCCCGTGAACTGGCGGCAGAAGCGCTGCTCGCGCACCTCGTCGCCGTAGGGCTCGCGGTAGACCATCACCTCGACCCTCTCGGCGCGGCCCTTCGGATCGATCAGCACCGCGAACGTGATCGGCTCGTGCTGCCCGAGCTGCTGGCCGATCATCGCGTAGCCGGTGACGTGTCCGGCGGCGTCGAGCCCGTAGTAGATGGTCTGCTCCGGCGGCGGCGCGTAGCCGAGCTGCTTCGCGATGGCCGCGCGGTCGGCGGCGTCGAGGGTCACCTGCTTGTAGGTGACGCGGGCGCTCGTGGCGAAGAACGACTTGAGCACCGTGATGCGCGTCCAGTAGACGGCCTCGGCGCGCGCGCCCGGCGACCACCCCAGGGCCGCCGCGAGGTAGAGCAGGGAGGCGATCGCGAGCCGCCGGGCGTTCGCCCGAACGAGCGCCCGGGCCCCGCGAGGGCACGCGCCATCGAGAGGTTTGCTATTGAAAGTCATTTTCAATCGCGTTCTGCCTGCCCGGGTTTTGTCACGCAACCCAAAACGCGGGGGCGCCCCGCGTTCCTCGCCCGCGGCGGGTACGGACGGGCGTCACGACACCGCCCGTCCCCCGCCGCAGGTCCTCGTCAGAACATCGTCCCCACGCCGACGTCGACGAGCGTCGCGTCGAGGCCATCGCCCCCGCGGTACTGCCGGCCGACGTCGACCTTGACGACGACCTGCTGGATCGGACGGTAGGCGGCGCCGATGAGCCACTCCGAGATGCGGTTCGCGTCGTCGTCGGCGGTGCGCGCCCGGCCGCTCACCTGCTGCATCGTGTTGGCGTAGCTGCCGCGCACGAAGAGCGCGAGCTCTTGCTCCGTCTTGGCGGGGTGCAGCACGTCGTAGGCCACCTCGCCGTAGGCGCCGAGCGTCTGCTTGCCGGTGTCAGGGCCGATGACGTCGCCCTCCGCGTTGCGCGCGGTCCGCAGGCCCGCCGTGTCCCCGACGAAGAAGCTCGCGACCTCGGCGCGGGCCTCGAGCCCGTGGAAGAGCCACCGGAAGTCCACGTCGAAGCCCGTCAGCGGCACGTCGAGGTGCAGGCGCGCGCCGAGCTCGTCGTAGAGCGCGCCGGCGTTCGGGCCGGTCTTGCCGTACATCCCGGATGCGCCGATCACGAGGCCAAGCGTCGGCTCGAGCTCGAGGCGGCCGATGACCGAGAACCCCTTCGCTCGGGCTTCGGCGACGTGCTGACGGCCCCCACGGATGCCCTTCGCCGCCGAGAAGTCCATCGGGTTGAAGGTGGTCATCCCGTACACTTGGTACCGCAGCCACGAGGTCGGCTGCCCGTAGATGCCGACTGCGCCCTCGCGCCAGGTGGTCGGGATGATCACGCGGTCGACGAGCGGCCGCTCGACGCTGTTGAAGAGCGGGGGCTCGTGGCGCTGGTTGATGAGGCCGAAGGGCGCGAGCACAGCGCCCGTGCGGATCGTCAGGGCATCCTTCACGACGTCGAAGTCGAGGTAGGCCTGCTCCACCTCGACCTCGCCTGGGTCGTCCGTGTCCGAAGACGCGTAGGCGTGCTCGACCTCGAGTTCCGTGTAGAAGCGGATCCAGTCGTTGAACGAGTGGCCGACCATCAGGACGAGCCGGTGGATGTCCACCGTGCTCTCCGACGGACCGCCCGACGGGCGGCTGTAGTTGTAGTGGATCTCCGCGTAGCCGCCGACGACGGTGTTCGAGCCGATCACCATCGTCTTGGTGCCGGAGACGTCGGAGAGGCGGTCGTTCGGCGTCGCGTCAGGCTTGTCGTAGGTCGGCACGCCCGTCGAAGCCGGCGGTGGCGCCGGCGGCAGGTCGAGGGTCGGTCCCGAGGCGTCGCCTGCGGGCGGCGTCGATGCGGGCGCGGCAGCGGGTCCCGCGGTCGCCGCGGTCGGAGCAGAGGCGCCGTGCGCGTCCACGGGCGGCGCGGCGGGTTGCGCGAGCGCGATCGAGGGCAGCGCGGCGGCCGCGAGCAGGGCGCTCGCGAGCAGGTGCGCGAGCCTGCCGGCACGCGCCGGATTCCGCGGTGCGTGGGCTAGGTGAACGTCTGGACGACGACGCATGAGGTCTCCCTTTCGCGTGCTCTCTGATATTGAAAGTCGTTTTCAACATGGAGCGACGGGCGGGAGGGTGCTCCCCGTGCGGGGCGGTGTCAAGCGAGCTTTGGCAGCGCGGGGCGCGGCGTCCAGCGCGCGCGCGCGCGCGTCAGAGCAGCGTGCCCGACAGGAGGAGGTCGGCGACCGAGAAGTAGATGATGAGGCCGCTCACGTCGACGAGGGTCGCGACGAAGGGCGCCGACGCGCTCGCCGGGTCGAAGCCCAGCTTGCGCAGGATGAAGGGGAGCATCGACCCGGAGAGCGTGCCCCAGGTCACGACGCCGACGAGGCTCAGCGCCACGGTGAACGCGATCAGCATGTAGTGCTCGCCGTAGGTGTTGAAGAGCCCCTCCCACGCGAGGATCCGCAAGAAGCCGATCGTCCCGAGGATGAGCCCCAGCACGAGGCCGGCGGCGAGCTCGTGCTGGATGATCCGCCACCAGTCGCGCAGCTTGACCTCGCCGAGCGCCATCGCGCGGATGACGAGCGTCGAGGCCTGCGAGCCGGAGTTGCCGCCGCTCGAGATGATGAGCGGGACGAAGAGCGCCAACACGACGGCTCGCGCGATCTCGTGCTCGAAGTGGCCCATCGCGCTCGCGGTGAACATCTCGCCGATGAACAGGATGGAGAGCCAGCCGGCGCGCTTCTCGATCATCGAGAAGAACGGGGTCTGCAGGTAAGGCGTGTCGAGCGCTTCCATACCGCCGTACTTCTGTACGTCCTCGGTCGCCTCCTCCTGCACGACGTCGACGATGTCGTCGATCGTCACGATGCCCTTCATGCGGTCGTCGGCGTCGACGACGGGCAGGGCGAGCAGGTCGTGCTGCGCGAAGAGCCGGGCGACCTGCTCCTGGTCCATGTCCTCCGGGACGGTGAGCAGCTTCTCCCGCGGTCGCATCAGGTCCCGGACGATGGCGTCCGAGGGCGCCTGGAACAGCTCGCGGAACGAGACGGCGCCGAGCAGGTGTTGGTCGTGGTCGAGGACGTACACGTAGTAGATGGTCTCGACCGTGCCGCGCGACTGCCGGCGCAGGTACCGGATCGCCTCGTCCGTCGTCATGTTCGGCCGCAGGCGCGCAAAGCGCGGGCTCATCAGCCCGCCGGCGTCGTCCTCCGCGTACGCGAGCAGGGCGCTGACCTCCCGGCGGGTCGGCTCGTCGAGCAACGCGAGCACCCCGTCGCGCTCCGGCTCGTCGATCTCCTGCAGCACGTCCGCCATGTCGTCCGGCGCCAGCAGCCGCACCCACAGGCGCCGCTTTTCCTTCGGCAGCCCCTCGATGATCTGCGCCTGGCCGAGCGTGCTCAGGCTCAAGAAGAAGTCCTCCGCTTCGACCGGATCGAGGAGCACGAAACCCTCGACGCGCTCGTCCGACGCGAGCGCCGGCCACGCGTCGCGGAGGTCATCCGCGCTCAGCGGGCGGATCTGCTCGGCCGCCGCGGTCATCGTCCCCGCCCCCGCGCGTGGGGCCCGCGGGGGCGCGCGCGTGGAGGTCGGCGCCCGACTGTACCGTTGGTGAGAGTTTGCTCCACGGGATCCTCGTGGGTTGGGCGACATGCGGTCGTCGCCCTTCATGGGCGAGCGGCCAGCGCGCCGCGCCTCCGAGGTCCGGGGCGCGGCGGCGTCAGCGTGGGGTTCGAGAGGGGCCTGGGGCGTCCATTCGCGCTGCTCGGATCGTCGCGCGCGGCTCGCGCGCGCTCGGGGCGTCATCGACGCGCCGCCCTCGTGCGGCGCCCCGCCGATGTAACCGACCCGCAAGCCGGGTTCAACTATCGCGTGCGCGCGCAGACGTCTGGCTTCGTGCTCGAGACGCGGCGGCGGCCGCTTCCGTGGTACTACGTGGCCGATGTCAGCCGACAGCGCTCAGGTCGCCCCCGAGCTCGTCCCGGTGGTGCGGCGCTACATGAACGACGTCCCGCACAACCGCGCGCTCGGGCTGCGCGTGGTGGACTTCGCGCGCGACTTCTTCACCGTGGAGCTGCCCTACGACCCGCGCCTCGTCGGCAACCCCGAGACGGGCGTGCTGCACGGCGGGGTCATCACGGCGGCGATGGACTCCGCGTCGGGCGGGGCGGTGCTCGTGGCGCTCGATCGGCCGCAGCGCATCGTGACGCTCGACCTGCGCATCGACTACCTGCGCGCGGCCACGCCGCACGAGGCGGTCGTCTGTCGCGCGAGCTGCTACAAGGCCGGCTATCACGTCGCGTTCACGCGCGCGGTCGCCTACCACGACGACCCCGCGGCCCCGATCGCCACCGCGAGCGGGACGTTCGTCATCTTCCGGACGCCACCACCGACGGCGGCGGGCGGCCCGGACGGCTCCGAGGGAGCGGCCACATGAACCTCCGCGAGGCGATCGTCCACGGCAAGGCGACGGGCGACTTCTCCGCGTGCGTCGCGCAGATCGCCTACCTCCAGTTCATGGGCATCTCGATGGAGGTCGTCGCCGGTGAGCTGCTCGGCCACATGGCCTACAGCGAGCGCATCGTGGGCAACGCGCGGGCCGACGCGCTACACGGCGGCACGCTCGGCGCGCTGATGGAGGCGACCGCGGTCTTCACGGTGCTCGCGCAAGAGGCGCCGGTCATCAAGGTGCCGAAGACGATCGGCATCACGGTCGACTACCTCCGCTCTGCCGGCCGGCGCGACACCTGGGCGCGCGCGCTCTTCACGCGCCAGGGGCGGCGCGTCGCGAGCGTGCGGATCCTCTGTTGGCAGCAGGACCGCGACAAGCCGGTCGCCGCCGCGAACGCCCACTTCTTGCTCTCCCCGATGTCCTGAGCGCGCGCCGGCCGCTCACCCGCCGGGAGGGGGCCGATCGCCCGCCACGCCACCGGAGGCGCCCTTCGGCGTCGGGCTCGCCGCGAGGAGCGCCTCGAGCCGCCGCGCGTCGAAGCCGGGGACCAGCGTCCCACGGAAGTCGATGAGCGGGATACCTTGGAGCCGCAGGCCGGCGGCGCGCGCCTTGCGCATCATCTCGTCGTAGGCGTCGTGGTCCTCCTCGATGTCGCGCTCGACGAAGCGGACGTGGTGCGCGTCGAAGAACGCCGCGGCCTTGTCACACGCGGTGCACCACGACGCGCCGTAGATCACCACGTCGGGGTGCGCGCCCGCGTGCGACCCGGCGCTCGTCCTGCTGCACGCGCAGAGCGCGAGCGCGAGCGCGAGCGCGAGCGTGGGCACGGCGGTGACGCGCATGAGCCGGAGCGTAGCAGCGCGGCTTGGCCCCCGCATCGCGCCGCGCGGCGTCAGAGCCCCGAGCGGAGGGCGGCGAGCTGGGAGCGGCAGGCGGGGCCGAGGCGCTCCGCGCGGTCCACCGCGGCTTTCGATCTCGCGAGCGCGGTCTCGGCGCGGTCGACGGCGGCGGCGGTCTCCTTGTGGGCCGGAGCGTCCTGGGCAGCGTCCTCGGCACCGGCGAGCGACGCGCGCGCGAGCTCGCTCGACTGCTCGGCCTCGAGCAGCGCTCGCTCGAGCGCGACGCAGGCGTCTCGGGCGCTGCGGGCGTCGTCCGAGTGCAGCGGCAGCTTGGCGAGCGTGTCGATGGCGGACGCGCGCGCGCCGTAGTCGTCCGCGGGGGAGAGCGCGCGGATCGCGTCCACGCGCTCGACGACGACGGAGGCCTCGGCGCGCGCCTGCTGGTGGTGGCAGCCGGCGAGCGTCCCGCACACGCCCGCGGCGAGCATGAGCACGCGCACCAGCGCGAGCGCGCCGGCGAGCTGGGACGCGAGCGGACCCGGGCCCCCGCGCCGCGTCAAAGAACGCCCTCGGCGCGGAGCATCGTGACGACCTCGCCGAGCGGCTCCTTGCGCCCGAGCTGCAGCAGGTGCCCGCCCGGGAAGGTGAGGAGCGGGCAGGCGAAGTGCTCGGCGAGCAGGCGGGCCTGGCGGGTGGGCGTGATGCGATCGTACTCGCCCGCGACGACCCGCACGCGCGCAGGCGAGACGCGCGACGGCCGCGACAGCGGGCTGATGGGTGCGTGCTGGTGCTCGACCGCGGCGCGCAGCCTGGCCCGCTGCGCGGGCGTCCCGTCGATGGTTCCGTGCGCGTCCATGAACGCGGCGACCGAGGCGAGCGGGATCATGGGGACGCAGAAGTCGACGCCGTCGTCGACGGTCGCGAAGAGCGCCGCCGTGTAGCCGCCGAGGCTCATGCCGACGACCCCCACGGCGGGCGCGCCGCGCTCGCGCAGCGCCCGAGACAGCACGCGAAGGTCCCACACGGCCTGACGGTAGCCCTCCGCCGTGACCCGCATGTCCGCGTTCGGCCAGGCGGGCGTCTCGAAGCGCCCCGCCGAGCCTCGGTGCCCGTGGAAGGGCAGCACGGAGATCGCCACGTCGAGCCCCTGGCGCAGCAGCCAGCGGATCGGCCACATGCGCTCTTCGACGCCAAACATGCCGCCGAGGTAGCCGTGGATCAGGATGGCGGTCGGGCGAGGGCCGTCGCGGTGCGTGAACAGGCGGGCGGTGCCGCGGGTGTTGCGCTCGGCGGCCTGGTAGCGCGCCCGCACCGCCTCGAAAAAGAACGGGCCGTGCTCGCTGCGCCACCGGAGGTCGACGCAGCGGATCGTACCGCCGAGCGATCGGACGACCGGGCGCCTGCGCGGGACCTCGTGGACGTCGACGGCGCCGGGCGGAATGAAAAAGCGCTGCGGCTCCGAGAGGAGCCGTGGTTCGTAGTGCGCAGCGGTGAAGGACTCGATGTCCGCGGCGAGCTCGTCCGGGTCGCGCGGCGAGGGCGGGTGCTGCAGGACGCCGCGGCGAAAGAGCGCGTCGACCGAGCCGGCGGCGATGCCCCCGAGGATCCGAGCCAAGCGGGGCGTAGCCGCCGGGGTCGCGCCCCGACAGAGCGATCGCGGACAGGCATCCATGCACCGAGCGCTACTCTGCTCGGCTCCGAACGTCCAGCGCTTCCGCCGGCGCCGGCCGCGCGGCGCGCTCGACGTGAGGAGGCTGCGTGGCACGATCGTCAGGGAGGCACCAGCAGCGGGAGTCGTCGATGCCCGAGGTGAAGCCGCGGCGAGTAGCGTTGATCGGAGCGCCGGCGGACGTCGGCGCGGCCAAGCGTGGCAGCTCGATGGGTCCGGAGGCGCTCCGCGTCGCGGGGTTGCACGAGGCGCTCGAGCGGCTCGGCTGCGAGGTGGTCGATCACGGCAACGTCTCCGGGCCGATCCGTCGGCCCGCGGCGCCGATCGGAGGGTATCGACACCTCGACGACGTCGTCGCCTGGGCGGCGGCGGTCCGAGACGCGGTCGGCCTCGCGCTCGACGCGGGCGAGGTGCCGATCGTGATGGGCGGCGACCACAGCCTCGCGGTCGGCTCGGTCGCGGCGGTCGCCGCCCGCGTCGAGGGCCCGCTCACCGTGCTGTGGCTCGACGCCCACTCCGACTTCAACACGCCGGAGTCGTCGCCGTCGGGCAACCTCCACGGGATGCCGGCGGCCGTGCTGGCCGGCCACGGGCCCGCGCCGCTGCTCGGGCTCATGGCCCGCACGCCGGTCGTCGATCCGGCGGGGCTCATCGAGATCGGCGTGCGCTCGGTCGACGCGGTCGAGCGGCGCCTCGTCCTCGACGACGGGGTCACCGTGTTCGACATGCGCGACATCGACGAGCGGGGGATGCGCGCGGTCATGGAGGACGCGCTCACGGCCGCTGCGCGCCGCGGCGGGCACCTGCACGTGAGCCTCGACGTCGACTTTCTCGATCCGTCCATCGCGCCGGGTGTCGGTACGCCGGTGCCCGGCGGGCCGACGTACCGCGAGGCGCAGCTCTGTATGGAGATGATCTACGACGCGCGGCTGCTCGGCTCGCTCGACGTGATGGAGCTCGACCCCTCCCGCGACGTCCGCAACACGACGGCAGCGCTCGTCGTCGAGCTCATCGCGAGCCTCTTCGGGCAGCAGATCCTCGCGCGCCCACCCGCCCAAAGAACGGAGCCTCACCCGTGACCGACGCCGCCGCGCTCATCGCCCAAGAGGACCGCTTCGGGGCGCACAACTATGATCCGCTCCCCGTCGTGCTCACGCGCGGCCAAGGCACGTTCGTCTGGGACGTCGAGGGTCGCAAGTACCTCGACTGCCTGAGCGCGTACTCGGCGGTGAACCAGGGGCACTGCCACCCGCGGCTGGTCGCCGCGCTGGTCGAGCAGGCGAACCGCCTCGCGCTGCCGTCGCGCGCCTTCCGACACGACCGCATGGGGCCGCTCCTCGAGAAGCTCTGCGCGCTCTCCGGGATGGAGATGGCGCTGCTGATGAACTCGGGCGCGGAGGCGTTCGAGACGGCGGTGAAGGCGGCGCGCAAGTGGGGCGTGACCGTCCGCGGCGGTCTCTCGGCCGCCGAGGCGCCCGAGATCATCGTCTGCGACGGCAACTTCCACGGGCGCACCGTGACCGCGATCAGCGCGTCGTCGGAGCCCGCGTACCGCGATGGGTTCGGGCCGTTCACGCCGGGCTTCGTGCGCGTACCCTTCGGCGATCTCGAGGCGCTGCGCGGGGCGATGACCGGGCGCACGGTCGCCTTCCTGACCGAGCCGATCCAGGGCGAGGCCGGCGTCCGCGTGCCGCCCGACGGCTACCTGAGCGCCGCGAAGCGGCTGTGCGCGGAGCGCCGGGTGCTCTTCATGCTCGACGAGATCCAGACGGGGCTCGGGCGGACGGGCGCGCGCTTCGCGTTCGAGCACGAGCCCGACGCGCGCCCGGACGTGCTGCTGCTCGGCAAGGCGCTGAGCGGCGGGATGTACCCCGTCTCCGCGGTGCTCGCGTCGCGTGAGGTGCTGGGCGTGTTCGGCCCCGGCGAGCACGGGAGCACCTTCGGCGGCAACCCGCTCGGCGCGGCGGTCGCGAGCGCGGCCCTCGACGTGCTCCTCGACGAGCACCTCGTCGGTCGCGCCCGCGCGCTTGGCGAGCGCTTGCTCGGCCGGCTGCGCGCCGTCGACAGCCCGCTCATCGAGGAGGTCCGCGGTCGCGGCTTGCTCGTCGGCGTCGTACTGCGCGAGGGGCTCGGCGCCCGCTCGAGCGCGCGTCCGTACTGCGAGGCGCTCATGCGCCGCGGTCTGCTCTGCAAGGAGACGCACGACCGCGTCTTGCGCATCGCGCCGCCGCTCGTCGTGACCGAGGAGCAGGTCGATTTCATCGCCTCCGAGGTCGAGGCGGTGCTGCGTGCTTTCGAAGAGGCACCGACGGACGCCCCCGAGCAGGGCGGCTAGTTCGCCGTCACCGCCTCGATCGCGTCGAGCTGGCGCTGGCTGGCCTCGTCGCCCTCGGCGATCTGCGCCTTGAGCAAGGCGACGGCGGCCGGCTCCGCGCCCGAGGACGCGAGCACCACGCTCAGCGCGCGGATCGTGTCGCCGCGCGTCATCCCATACACGAAGTACGAGTTCGTGAAGACGATCTTCGCGCGCGGGGCCACGGGCGGGCCCGGGATCTCGATCAGCTCGAGCAGCTTCGGAGGCAAGAACCAGAGCGCGGCCCGGAACTGCTCCGTCGCGCCCGCGTAGTCGCGGCGCATCAGCATCGCCTGCGCTCGATCGAGGAACACGCGGCGCAGCTCCGCCCCGCCCGCGTCCTCGTCGCCGAGCGGGTAGCGCTTACCGGCCTCGGCGATGTAAGGCAGCAGCCGCTCGCCGAAGCTCGGGTCGCTCGAGGGCGCTCGGCGGCCGGGCCACAGGACGGTGAAGATGCCGCTGACCGGCGCGCCGCTCGGCGCGAAGATGTTCGGCGGCTCGAAGAGGATCGGGACCTTGTGCTGCGCGAGCGCGATCGCACCGCCGACGAACTGATCCTTCAGGCTGAGCTGCGGGATGTTCTCCGCCCGGAACGGTCTACCCGTATAGAGCGGGTGGGGCGCGAGCCGGCGCCACGCGAAGGGCGTGCCGGCGAGGCCGTTCGGGAAGAACGCCACGTCGGGGCGCGCGCCTTCGATGTCCTGTCCGTCGAAGGCCGTAAAGATGGAGAAGTCCCAGTGCGTGATGGCGAGGCTGCGCGGCGGGGGGCTCGCGAGGATCGACAGGCCGAGCGTGTCGATCGCCAGGCTGCTCGCGTCGGTGCGCATGCGCGCCTCGGCGATGTTCGGCACGTTGACGGCGAGGACGGCGAGCCCGAGGGCGCCGAGCGCGACCTGCCACCCCGGCGCCGCGCGGCGCTCTTCGCCGCTCGAGAGGCTCACGCCGAGCATCGCGAGCCCCGCCGCGCCCACCGCGACGAGCAGCGCCGTCGCCGGGGCGAAGTACGCCGGCTGGTCGGCGGTGTTGATGAGCGACGGCAGGGGCATGACCCACGTCGCGGCGGACACGCCGAGGCTCGTGAGCACGAGCAAGGCGGACGCGGCCCGCGCGGGTCGTTCGCCCGAGCTGCCCCGGCGGCGCGACGGGACGAAGAGCGCGATGAGGGCGCCGACCAGCGGCACGACGCCGGCGGCGAGCACGGTGGTCTTCAGGCCCGTGAGCATCTGGGCGAGCTTCACCGTGCGCGGGTGGGCGTCGCCGGTGATGTATGGAGCGCCGGTCACGTACGCGATGAAGCCGTGCAGCGTCTGAGGGTCGCCCCAGGTCGGCGCGCCGGCCACGGCGCGGACGGGCAAGTAGGCGAAGACCGTGAGGCCGAGGACGCACGCGATCGCGGCCCAGGCGATGGGGCGAAAGCGCAGCACGTCGCGGCGGAGGAACACGGCCAGCAGCGCGCCGACCACCAGCGGCGTGAGCGCCTCCGGTGGGTGCGCCGTCACGGCGAGGCCCGCCCAGAGCGCCGCGACGCGCAGGTGGCCGGCCGAGCCGTCGAGCCACCGGAGGAGCGCGTAGACCGACGCCAGCGAGCAGAAGACGGCGAGGCCGTAGCACTCTGGGCGCGCCGCCTCGCGCAGAAAGGTCGGGGAGAGCAGGCACGCGAGCGCGGCGGCGTGCGGCGCCAGCCGACCGACCCAGCGGCCCGCGCGCGAGCCCGCGCCGTCCGCGCACAGGCCGCGCACGAGCCAGCCCGTGATGCAGGCGGCGAAGGCGGCGGCGCCCACCTCGCTCACGACGCTTACGAGCGCGATGCGGTACTCGATCGGCCCGAGCGGCACCAGCGCGAAGAGGTGGCCCATCAGCGCGTGCAGCGGCTGCCCGGGCGAATGCGAGCCGCCGAGCCGCCAGGCGGCGGCGCTCAGCTCCCCCGCGTCCCAGAGCTGAAACCCGGTCGCGCTCACCCATGCGAGCGCGGCCGCCGGCACCACCAACCACTCGAGCCGCGGGCCGCGGTCGCGTTCGTCCATCATCATCGCGCGCATCCTACTCGATTGTCCGCGGTCGGCAGCCTCAGAACCTGGTGATGATGCCCAGCGCGGGGACGAAGACCCGTCCCTTGCGCTCATAGCGCACCATGATGGGCGCGTCGCCGGTCTGCGTGACGCGCGCGGTCGTCGTCGGATGGACGCGCGACAAGCTCATCTCGAGCGCGAACCACACCCGCGGGCCGCCCACCGCGGCGCCGATCTGCCCCCCGTAGTAGCGCGCCCAGCCGCTTACCCGCCCCTTGCCCTTGCGGCTGCAGAGGACGTCGAGGCAGACGTCGAAGCGCGAGTCGAAGTGCGTGAACGCGAGCTTCGGGCCAGCCCACACGTGCGCGTGTGCGTGCGCGCTGCTGTAGCCGAAGAGCAGCGGCAGGGCGATCTCGTTGCGGCGCTCGCGCCGGGCGTGGACGCGGTCCGTGTAGCGCTCGATCGGAAACGACGCGAAGCCGAACAGCCCGGTGACGCCGATCGAGCCGTACACGCCCACCGCCGTGCGCAAGAAGAGCACGCGGGCGGTGCCGCCGAAGTTCGTGAGCCCGGCGCGCGCGCGCAGCTCGAACCGATCGGTGACGCCGTAGGTGAGGGCGAAGAGCGCGTCGACGGACGGCGGAGCGACGACGACGCCGGACGCGGCCTCGGCGAGCTGGCGGATCTCCGCGTCGCTGAGCGGATCGGTCACGGCGTCGGCGCGCTCGACGTCGTCCAAGGTGCGGCCGGGCAGGCCGCTCGGCGGGGTGCCCTGGACGGACACCGTGACGTCGAGGTGGTGCGCCGGGACGGTCTTCGCCGGCTGCAGGTCGGTCAGCGAGGCGGCGCAGCCGCAGGCCAGGGCGCCCGTCACGCAGGAGGCGAGCGCCCAGCGCGTCGCCCGCTCGCTGCGCCGGGCGCGGCGAGGCGTCGCTCCCCGGGGCCGAGCTGAGGCAACCACAGGGGCCAGACTACTGCGACGCCGACCCGAGGGTCTACCAGCCCTTCGGGGACGGGATCGGGCACGGGAGCGGGCACGGGCACGGGCACGGGAGCGGGCGCGGGCACGGGCACGGGAGCGGGCGCGGGCACGGGAGCGGGAACGGGCGCGGACACGGGCACGGGAGCGGGAACGGGCGCGGGAGCGGGAACGGGCGCGGGCGCGGGCGGCGGGCACGGACACGGACACGGGCGCGGACATGGACACGGTCGCGGACAGGGTCGCGGAGACGGACACGGACACGGACACGGTCGCGGGCACGGGGTGCGGGATCGGGCACGGGCTGCGGGGGCGGGGGCGGGAGCGGGGTCGAGTTCGGGGACTGCTGTTCGGGGGAGGCGGTGGGCGGCTTGTTTTTTGGACGCCGCGCTCGTATCGCCAGGCCGATGCGCGCCGATCGCCCGAGCTTCACCGCCGCCATCGTCTCGTTCGCGCGCGGGGTGGGCGTCGCGGGCGCCGCGCCCGATCCCTTCGCGGCCGTCGTCGGCCACCCGCTCCTGCGCGCGCTGCTCGCCGCGCGGTCGGCGGTGGGCGGCGTGGCGCCCGCCGCCGGTGAGGCGCTGCGCAGCGTGTACCGCGTGATGACGCTCGGCATGGTCGACCACGCGACCTTGCGCACGCTCGCCGTCGATCGGGCGCTCCTCGACGGCGTCCGCCGCGGTATCGACCAGCTCGTGATCCTCGGCGCCGGCCTCGACACCCGGGCGTTTCGTCTCGATGGGCTCGCCGGCGTCGACGTCTTCGAGGTGGACCACCCGGCGAGCCAGCGCTTCAAGCGCGCGCGCGTCGCCGCCTTGTCGCCCGCGTGTCGCAGCCACCGCTTCATCCCGGTCGACTTCGAGCGCGCGTCCCTCGACGGGGCGCTCGCCGCGGCCGGGCACGACCGGAGCCGGCCGACGCTGTGGCTGTGGGAGTCGGTCGCGATGTACCTGACGGAGGGGGCCGTCGACGCGACGCTCGACGCCGTCTCCGCGCGCACCGTCCCCGGCAGCCGCCTGGTCATGACCTACATGCGCACCGGGAGCCTGCCCTTCGGCCCGCTCGGCGCGCGCATCATCCCGCCTTGCTTCGCGCTCGGCGGAGAGGCGCTGCGGTCGACCTACGACCCGGCCGGGATTCGGGCGCTCCTCGAGCGGCGCGGCTTCGCCGTCCGCGCGGACGAGAACGACGACGACTGGCACCCGCGCTACGGCGGCAGCCCGCGGCTCACGAGGCCGTTCGAGGGTGAGCGGCTGGTGGTCGCGGACGCCGCGACGTCGCCGGTCGCCTGAGCGCTCGCAGGCGGCGAAGCGTCAGGGGCCACCACCGCGGCCCGCGGCGTTGTCCCGGCCACCGCTGCACGCAGCGAGTCGAGGATCGCCGGCGTCCACGCCGCCCACCCGTGGTGCCCCGCGAATCGGTCGACCTCGACCGGGATGCCCGCCGCGCGCAGGTGCTTCACGAGGCGCGCGTTGCCCTTGCGGATGCCGGGGCCGTCGTCGGTCGCCCAGCCGAGGCGCAGGCGGATGCCGCGCAGGTCGTCGGGGGTCTGCCAGCGCAGAAAGGGGTCCCACCGCGCGATGCGCGCGCGGGGCGTCACCGGTCCGAAGATGCGCTCCATCGGGACGAACGCGTTGAGGAAGGGGTTCGAGCGGATCGCGAGCATCTGCTCGGTGTCGAAGATGGGGCTGCTCAGCGCGGTCGCCGACGCGAAGCGCCTCGGGTAGCGCAGCGCGAAGCGCAGCGCGCCGTAGCCGCCCATCGACACTCCCATCACGTGGCAGGACGACGGGCAGGGGAGCGTGTGGTAGCGCCGGCTCACCGCGGGGATGAGCTCGCCGAGGATCCACGCCTCGTAGCGCCGCGAGTGGTCGTACCAGTCGATCCAGAAGCCGTCGTCGCCGCGAGGCAGGAGGATCACCACCCGCGGCACCTTGCCCGCCTCGATCGCCGCGTCGAGCGCGGCCGCGACGCCGCTGCGCGCGAAGGTGCGCTCGTCGTTGCCAGCCCCGTGGAGCAGGACGACGAGCGGCAGGCGCTCGTCCGAGCGAAACCCGGGCGGCACGTACACGGCGTAGCGCGACGGCGCCCCGAGCCACGTGCCGGGGCTCCACGCCTCGATGAGCCGGTCAGCGCCCGCGTGGGCGCAGCCGGCGAGCCCGAGCCCGACGATCGCGGCCAGCGCGAGCCACCGCGAGCGCATGCTCGACGCATGGCGGGTGCGCTGCGCGTCGTCGCGCAGGTGAGGATCGGCGGACGCGCCGTCGCCGTCGGTCCCATTC